>JAJCZO010000197.1 GCA_029262355.1 Deltaproteobacteria bacterium | reverse complement strand
GTGCGCTCGACCGAGGTCAACCTGAGCGATCTCGCGGCCATGGCCGCGCGCCCTCGATTCCTCCTCGCCGCCGTGAGCGCACCCGCCGGAACGTCTTCCGAATGGCTCGATGCGCTGCTCGAGGGCTGCGCAGAGGCGAGTGAAGCCGCAGGGGCGTCACTCATCGGCGGGAACCTGGCTCGCGCGGGAGAGCTCTCGGTCACGATCACGGCGATCGGAGAAATCCCTGGCCGACGGCTGGATCGGACCGGGGCACAGCCGGGCGACGACCTCATCGTCACCGGGAGCCTGGGCGACGCGGCCGCGGCCGTCGCGGCCTGGCGGAACCACCAGAGGCCCGCCGACGAACAGCGGGAGCGATGGATACGGCCTCGCGCCCGAATCCGAGCCGCCCTGGTGCTCGCCGAGGCCGGGGCACACGCGGCAATCGACCTGAGCGATGGGCTGATGGGCGATCTGGCCCACGTGTGCGAGGCGAGCCGCGTCGGAGCCGAGATCGAGCGCGAGAGACTGCCCCGTACACCTGGTGTTGCCAAACTCGATCGAGAGGGCAACGACTTCGCCGCGACGGGCGGTGAGGATTACGAGCTTCTCGTGGCATGCCCGCGACGCGTCACCAGTGACCTGCATTCGCTCGCCGAGAAGGCGGAGGTCCCACTCACGATCGTCGGGCGATGCACGAATCGCCCCGGCGAGGTCGCGCTCCTCGGTGCAGACCACGCGCCCATGGCGCGCCCCGGTGGCTTCGATCACTTCACCCGCGCGCCCCACCAAGGCTGAGCGACGATGGATCCGACCGAAGCCCTACGCGTCGCCAGTGGTCTCACCACGGCTGCGACCTTCTGCCTTCTGGCCGCGTGGGCCGGCCGGGCCGAGACGCGACTGCTGCGAACGCGCACGACGAGCGATCCGCAGGCCCCGCCGGAAATCCGCGACGTTCGCGCCTTCCCTCGCCTCGCCGTCACGACGCTGTGGCTCGGGCGGGACATCGCTCTGTTCGGTGCCGCTGCGGCCGGTGCCGGGGTGGGCGGCGCCGGCGGCGCCGTCTCGTTCACGTTGCTCGCATGGGCGAGCGGCCTCATCGGCGCGGCCCGCGCTTCGCGCGTGGACGGCCCGCTGCGCGGCCGCACCTGGCGCTGGGTGCAGCGGCTCCTGCCGACCGCGCGACTGCTGCGGAGGGCGAGCCGTTTCCTCGGACGCCGGATCACCAGCGGGCCGCTGGACGCCTTTGTTGCCGGCGACATCGACGGCCTCGGGGGAGACCCAAGCGGCCTCGACCCCGAAGAGAGAGAGCTGCTCGCCAACGTACGCTCGTTCGGGAGCCGACAGGTAAACGACGTCATGACCCCGCGGGTCGACGTCTTCTGGCTGGCTGAGGACATCTCGCCGACCGCCCTGCTCGAAGCAGTGGATGATGCCCGCTTCGCGCGGATCCCGGTGCACGGGAAAGCCACGGATGATGTCGTCGGCATCCTGTACGCCAAGGACCTGCTCGGCCGAGACCTCGACGACGACTTCGAGCTCGCGAGCATCGTTCATCCGCCTACGGTCGTCGCGCCCGAGCTTCCGGTCGACGAAGCGTTTCAGCAGCTGCGTCGAAACAAGGTCCACATCGCGCTCGTGATCGACGAACTCGGCACGCTTGCCGGCCTGATTACTCTCGAGGACCTCCTCGAAGAGCTCTTCGGTGAAATTCGCGACGAATCGGACGTGGCCGAGCTGGGCATCGAGCGACTCGGCCGGGCGCTGGTCGTTCCCGGCCGCCTCCCCGTCGCCGAGTTGGCGACGGCACTCGACCGCTCGATCGAAGGCACCGAAGAGGAAACCACGGTGGGGGGCCTTCTGATGGAAACCGCCGGCAAGATCCCTCGCGTGGCCGACGAACTCACGATCGACGGCCTTCGCTTTACGGTCGAGCGGCGCGAGGGCACGATCCTGCGACGCGTTCGCGTGGAGCCTGCGACGTGACCACCCCCGAGGCGCTCCTCGATATCTTCGGCGTGTTCGGAACCGCGGGAGGGCTGGCGCTCGTCGCCGGGCTCCTTCTACGCAGCATGGCCGTGGTTGGCGACGCCCACCTACTGCAGCTCGCGGGCGACCCCGATCGCGACGATGGCTTGCGAGGGAGCTACGTCGTGGGCATCGCTGGGGTTGCACTCGTGGCTGTAGGAACGGCGCTGCTCGCAGTTCGTAGCCTCGGAGAAGCCGGACCCATCGCCGCGGTGATCGCCGCGCCGATGCTCTTCGTTCTCACCGAGCTCCTACCACGCGCGCTGTCCCGTCCCATGCCCGAGAGCGCGACGGCCGCCGGGTGGACCGCGCGCCTCGGCCGTCTCCTCCGCCCGATCGAAGGCGCGTGGGTCGGCGAAGGCGATCCCGCGTGGACCCACGAAGGGCTGACCGGGCTGGTCCGCGTGGGAAACGGCGGGGAGGACGACGAGCACCACATGGCGCGACGGGTCTACGACTTCGGCGACGTGACGGTGGGCGACATCATGGTTCCGCTGGTCGACGTGATCGCCGTCCGCGACGATTCCCGCACCGCAGAAGTGGTCCGGATCGCTCGGAGCGAGGGCTTCTCGCGTCTGCCTGTGTTCCACGAACGGCTTCCGAACGTCATCGGCCTCCTCCACGTCTTCGACCTCCTGGTCCCGAACGGCCCTCGCTCCGCGGCCGACGTCATGAAACCACCGACCTTCGTTCCCGAGATGACTCCGGCCAGCGACGTACTCCGCCGGCTTCAGGTCGACGGGGTGAACCTGGCCGTCGTCGTGGACGAGTACGGCGGTGCGGTGGGGATCGTCGCGATCGAGGACATCCTCGAAGAGGTGGTCGGAGAGATCGAAGACGAGTACGACGACGAGGAAGATCCCGTGCTGGAGGTGGGTCCCGGCTCCTGGATCGTCGATGGAAGAGCGGAGATCGAACGGTTGAACGAGCGCTTTACGTGGCAGCTTCCCGAGGGGGAATACGAGACCCTGGGCGGCCTCATGTTGGCCCGCCTGGCGCGCATCCCAGTGGAAGGCGAGACCTTGGCGCTCCACCATGTCGTGCTTCGCGTAACGGCGGCCTCCCCACGATCCGTGGACGAGATCTCGGTCGACGCAGTGGCCACGCAATAGAGGACGGACCAACGTGACTCCTGAACAGCTACGAAAGATCCTCGGTGACGTCGAAGGCGGAAAGCTGTCGGCCGACGACGCGCTCGACCGTGTGAAGCACCTCCCGTTCGACGACCTCGGGTTCGCGCGCGTCGATCACCACCGTCAACTTCGCCTCGGCTTCCCCGAGGTGATCTTCGGTGAAGGCAAGACTCCGGAACAGATCACCGCAATTGCCGAGCGCCTGCGAGACGCGGGCCAGAACGTGCTCGTCACGCGCATCTCGCCCGAGGGTGCGGCGATCGTGCAGCGGAAGATCCCAGGCATCCAGCACGACCCCGTCGCGCGCACCGCGACGTTGACGGTGGAGGAACCCCACCCCGAGACGCACGGACGCATCTTGCTCATCGCAGCCGGCACGACCGACCTCCCCGTTGCCGAAGAAGCGGCACGCACCCTCGAGGCGTTCGGCCAACCTCACGATCGCCTCTACGACGTCGGCGTGTCCGGCCTCCACCGACTCATGGCAAACAAGGAGAAACTGACGGCGGCCTCGGTCCTGATCGTCGTGGCCGGGATGGAGGGTGCTCTGCCGAGCGTCGTCGGTGGCCTCGTCGATCGACCCGTCATCGGAGTGCCGACGAGCGTCGGCTACGGAGCTTCCTTCGGCGGCCTCGCCGCCCTGTTGGGGATGCTCAACTCGTGCGCCGCTGGCGTCGTCGTCGTGAACATCGACAACGGCTTCGGGGCAGCCGTAGCCGCCTCAATGATCAACCGAAAGTAACCAAGGCGTGGCACGCGACAAGAAAAAGGGAGGGAGCGCCGAACCCCTCACGACCGGCCGAACCCGCCGGGCGCTGAGTGTCGGCTCACTGACGACCCAGGTTGGTGGCAATTACCTTTGGAACGCGCTGAAGCGTCCGTTCCAATCCGTCGACGAACAGAACCGCGAACTCCTCGACACCCACCTGAAGAACGCAATGCTCATCGTCGAGCGGTCACAAGAGCTCCGCGGGACCTTCCTCAAGCTCACCCAGATGCTGAGCATGCGCAACGACCTCCTGCCGGCGGAGATGCTCGACGTGCTGTCCGTCGTGCAGTCCGACGTCCCGCCGATGGCCTTCGACGTCATCCGCGAGCAACTGACCCGTGAGCTCGGAGGCCCCCCCGAGGAACTCTTCGCCGAACTCGACGAAGAAGCCTTCGCGGCGGCCTCTCTTGGTCAGGTCCACCGCGGACGACTTCACGGTGGCGAGGACATCGTCGTGAAAGTCCAGTACCCCGGCGTCGAAGAGACGGTCGCTCAGGACCTGAAGAATATGAAGGCGCTGCTCCACACCTTCACGCTCATCGCGCGAGACGTCCTACGCCAGAAGGTCGACATCGACGAGGTCTACGACGAGCTCGAGGAGCGCCTGAGTGAAGAGCTCGACTACGAGAACGAAGCGAAGAACGCCCAGCGGTTCGGCGAGATGTTCGCGGACGACGACGAGATCATCATCCCGGAGGTCTATCCAGAACTGACGTCTCGCCGCGTACTCACGTCGTCGTACGTCGACGGATATAAGTTCGCCGACATCCTCGGCCCCGGCGTCGACCAGGAACTCAAGGACCAGATCGCGATCAAGTATTTCAAGACGGTGTGGCGACAGGTGTTCGAGTTCGGCGCGCTGCACACCGACCCACACCCGGGAAACTATCTCGTCACCTATCACCCGAAGCTCGCGATCCTCGACTTCGGGTCGATCCGCTACTTCCCGGCGGAGATTCGTCGCGCGTATCGCCGACTGGCCCGCGCGCTACTCGATCAGGACAAGAGCACCGCGGGCCAGGCCCTGGTCGATCTGGGCTTCATCAACGAGGGCGACGACCCCAGCCCGATGGTGCAGGTGCTCGACGTCATCTTCGAGCCCGCCTACGCCGATCGGCCCTACGATCCACGCGACTACAATTCGATGGAGCGAGCCATGAGCGCAGCCGCGATCAAGCTCGAGAACCGGGTCTTCAACTCACCGGGCCACAGCGTCTTCCTCGGCCGTGCCCTGGTAGGCCTGGATTCGTACATGCAACAGTTCGCAAGCGTAGTGAACTATCACCGCCTCTTCGACGAGTGCATCCGAGAGGCCGAGGAACGCGAGGAGGCGGGAGCATGACGCGGCTGGCATACTTCGATGCGTTCTCCGGGGTCTCCGGCGACATGACGATCGGTGCGTTTCTCGATCTCGGCATGCCGCTCACGGTTCTCGAAAAGGGGCTCGCTCCGTTGAAACTCGACCAAGTCACGCTCGAGGTCGGGCACCGGGTTCGGTCCGGGATCCGTGCGGTCAAGTTCTCGGTCCACGCGCCCGAGATTCACGACCACCCGCACGGCGGCGAGCCCGGCCATCACCACCACGCGCACGGGCACCGGTCGTATCGCGACATCCGGGGGCTCTTGAAGAAAAGTGCCCTCACTCCGCGGGTACGCGAGCGCGCCGAGAAAATCTTCCACGTCCTGGCCATCGCCGAGGCTCGGATTCACGCCATGCCGGTCGACGACGTCGGCTTTCACGAAGTGGGTGCCATCGATGCCATCGTCGACATCGTGGGCGCGGCGATCTGCCTCGAACATTTCGCGGTCGACCGAATCCACGCCTCACCTCTACCGCTCGGCTCAGGCATGACGCGCTCGCAGCACGGGGTGATTCCCGTACCGGCTCCCGCCACGGTCGAGATCCTGCGGGGGTTCGCGACACGGCTCGAGGATGGAGCGGCCGAACTGGTCACACCGACCGGCGCCGCGATCATCGCCGCTCTCGGCGTTCCGGCACCGCCACCGCCGCTCGCTCCGATCGCAAGCGGATACGGCGCTGGAGACCGCGAGATGCCCGATCGCCCGAACCTCCTGCGGGTGATCCTCGCCGACGTCGTCGAATCGACACCCGGCGGCGGCGGCCCGGCCGAAGGCGACCTCGAGCGCGACGAAATGGTGGTCCTCGAGGCCAACGTCGACGACATGAACCCCGAACTCTTCGAAGCCGCCATGGAGGCTCTCTTCGACGCGGGGGCGCGCGACGTCTCGCTCTCGCCCGTCACGATGAAGCGGGGTCGCCCCGGCACCCTGGTGCGGGTCATCGCCGAGCCCCAGGGGCGGGACAGCCTCAGCCGAATTCTGCTCCGGGAGACCTCGACGATCGGCATCCGGTCGTATCCCGTCTCGAGACTCCTGTTGCCACGGCAGATGCGCACCATCTCGACGCGCTACGGAGCCATCGCCGTGAAGGTCGTCCAGGTCCCGGATGGTGGCGAACGAATCACGCCCGAGTACGCGGACTGCCATCGCGCCGGCCGGGAGCACGGCGTACCGGTGGCTGCCGTCTACGAGGAAACCCTCAGGGAAGCTTGGAACAGCGCCGGTTAGTGGGGCGTAGTGGCGCTTCGGCACTCGCCGGAGCCACGCGCTCATGATACCTCTTTGAGCAGCGCATGAAGCGGTGTGTCATCGTTTTTCTCCTGCTGTGTGTGTCGCTCGGGGCGTGTGCTCCGCTCGGCTCACGTGGGAAATCTGGGGCGTCCCGCCCATCGGTCGATCTCGGCCTGTCGCCACGGGACCAGGCTCTGGGCGCGTTTCTGAAGGGCGAGGTCGCCATGCGGAACGGCGACTACGACACCGCCCTGGAGGCCTATGAGCGCGCCGCGCGCCTCGACCCAGAAGAGCCCCGCCTGCACGCTCGGCTGGCCCACCTGTACGTGCGCCGCGGCGAGCTCGAGCGAGCCCACGAGGAGGCCTCGTACGCCGTCGAGAAGCGCCCGAGCGACGTGCCGACCCGGATGCTGCTCGCGGGTACTCTGGTCGGACTCGGCCGAGAGAAGGAGGCCGCAGAAGAATACCGCGTGGTGATCGGGGAGAGCCCCACGACGGCGGAGGCATACCTGCTCCTCTCGGCTCTCTACACGAAGGCGGGAGAGTCGGGGAAAGCCCGGATCGTTCTCGAGCGATTGGTCGAGGCCGATCCCGGCTCGGTCATGGGCTACTACTACCTCGGCCGTCTCCACGCGGGAGCGGGGCAGCTCGATGAAGCGCGCGATAGTTTCGCAGAAGCGCTGCGACGCAACTCGCGCTCGGTTCTGATCCTGACCGACCTCGCGCTCGTGGAAGAGATGCGCCAGAACCCGCAGGAGGCCAACCTCCTCTACCGCCGAGTCCTTGCGCTGGACCCCGGCAACGAGGTGGCTCGCCGACGCCTCGCCGGCATGCTGGCCGGACAGAAGCGCTACGACGAAGCCCTCAAAGAGTTCCGACAGCTCGAGCGCATCGAGGCCGACCCGACCGAAACGCGTCTCAAGATCGGCCTCATCTACCTCGAGAAGGGCGACTTCGAGAACGCCGCGACCGAGCTCAACCTGGTCCGCCGCGCAAACCCCGAGGATCATTCCGTCGCCTACTATCTCGGCATCGTGTACTCCGAGACGGGCGAGCTCAACCGCGCCGACGAAGCGCTCTCGTCGGTGCCCGTCGACTCACCGTTGTACGCCGAAGCGCGCTTGCAAATGGCCTATCTGGCGCAGCGCGAAGACGACCTCGACGGCGCCGTCGACTATGCAAAGCAGGCGCTCGAGACGCGCCCCGACTCCAGCGGGATCATCGAGTTCCTGATCGCGCTCGAACGCGACCGCGAGAACATCCCCAAAGCCGTCTCGCTGGCCGAACGGCTCGTGAACAAGAACCCGAACAACGATCGCTATCATTTCATGTTGGGCGCACTGTACGACGAGGCCGGCAATCGCCCCGCTGCACTCGAGCAGATGCGCGAAGCGATCGAGATGAACCCCGAGAACGCCGCAGCACTGAACTACCTTGGTTACTCCATGGCTGAGGCGGGCCAGGAGCTCGAGGAAGCGGAACGCCTCGTGAAGCGCGCCCTGGCCGTCGATCCAAACGACGGCTTCTTCATCGACAGCCTCGGCTGGGTGTTCTACCAGCGCGGGAAGTACCCCCAGGCGGTGGAGCAGCTCGAGCGGGCCGTCGAGCTGACCGGGAACGATCCGACCATCAACGAGCACCTCGCCGACGCGTACCGTCGGGTCGGCCGCGAGCTCGAGGCACTGCAGCTCTACCGCGAGGCCCTCGCCAGCACGACCGACACCGCCCAGCAACACCGGCTCGAGACGAAGGTCCGGGCGGTGGAGCGAGCCGGCGGCCGCGGCGAGCCGTCCCTCTGAGCGCGCGGACGCATACCGCGACGCGCGGGCTGGTCTGCGCCGCACTCCTTCTCGGCGGCTGCGGGTTCGGCGCGTCGCCGGCGAGGCAGATGTACGGCCGTCTGGAAGCGGCGTCGGCCGAGTCGTTGATCGACGTCCTCGGCGAGCAACGCGAGGCCGTCCACAGCATCCGCGGCGTCGCCAAGATCCGAGTTACCTTCGAGGCACGGCCCGGCGAGGACGAAGAGAGCTTCAGCACGACCCAGGCCGTGCTCGCGAACGCGCCGGCGGCCTTCCGCCTCGATGCGCTCTCGGCCTTCGGCGTGAGCTACACCGCGGTGAGCGACGGCAAGGACCTCGCCGTGCTCGCCCCCGGCGAAGGAACGATCTACCGCGGCCGCGCCACGCCGGGGACCGTCGCGAGCGCAACCGGCGTCGAAGCAGGCCCGAGCGACATTACCCGCGTCCTACTCGGCCAGCCCCCGATGCCGGCACTCGACGAGAAGCTTGCCTGGGTCTCGTCGTCACACGACGACGGCAATGCCGAGGCGCGCCCCGGGGGCAAAGGAACGGAGGTGTTCCTACACGCGCCCAGCGCATCCGTTCCCGGCGAGACCGTACTCGTCGGTTTCGCGCGCGCACCGGTCGGCGGGGGTGTCGCCGTGCCGGTCTCGTTCCAGCGCATCGACGCAAACGGTCGCGCCCAACTGCGCGCCCGGTTCGGCGAACACCAAGAGCTCGGCGGCCACGTACTGCCAACGCGAATCGACGTGAGCGCACCCGGATCGAAGGTGAGCGTCGCCTACCGCGACC
>JAJCZO010000196.1 GCA_029262355.1 Deltaproteobacteria bacterium | reverse complement strand
CCCTGGCCGACGATGTCGCCAACGGCCAGATCGCACCGCGCCGGGTCGCCCTGGCTTACCAACGCACCGATCTCGTCCACGTCGTCGGTGCCGAGCAGCAGCCGCGCAAGGCCGATCAATGTACCACCGCCCACCCCACTTCCAATCAACCGCTGCGGATCTGCGGGTGGCCGGGCGAGAACGATGCCGGTTCCAGTACCCAGACTCACCACCACGACCGGCGTCGAAACACCTGTGCGCACCGCGCCGGCCGCCGTCGCCGCCGCTTCATCGACGGCCACGATCGGGATGCCGTCGACGGCATTGGGCAACCCACCCGAGCGGCCGCCCGTGACCGCGATCAAACGCAGAGATGCGCCGGGCGCCCCAACCAGTCCGAGAAGACGACGCACATCGTCCACCGTCGGACGCTCGACGGTCGACTCGGCACGGAGAACATCCGCGCAGCCCGTTCGTCGGAGTACCACATCGGTGACCGAGCCTCCGAAATCGATCGCGGCGCAATCCATCGGCCCAGCCCGGAGTCGCGGAGACTAGTTCACCGCCGTCGACATAGCGTGAACGAGCCGATGTCGGTCGACGTTCGTCGCAAGGAACGGCGACGCAGGAATATCGGCAATCTTCCGAGGAGACGAGACGCCGCGACGGACGTCGCGGGGCGGCAAGGCGTCCACCTCATGTCGACGGCGGTGCACTAGGAGGCCAGAACCTTGTCGAGCGCACCCACCAGATCAGCGACGTGAGAAGCCGAGACCTTGACCTCTTCCTTCTCCTTGTCGGTGAGCTCGACCTCGACGACCTTCTCCACTCCACCCGCGCCGATCTGAACCGGAACGCCGAGGTAAAGGTCGGAGCAACCGTACTCGCCCTCGAGGTAGGCCGCGCAGGGCAAGATCTCTTTCTTGTCGAGGAGGTAGGACTCCGCCATGCGGACGGCGGCCGCCGCCGGCGAGTAGTAGGCCGAGCCGGTCTTGAGAAGTCCGACGATCTCCCCTCCCGCCTTGCGAGTGCGCTCTTCGATGGCCTCGAGACGCTCGGCCGAGATGAGACGGTCGACCGGGACGCCACCAACCGTGCAGCTCGAACGCACCGGGACCATGTCGTCACCGTGCCCACCGAGAACGAGCGCCTGCACGCTCTTCACCGAGACGTTCAGCTCCATCGCGAGGAACGAACTGTAGCGCGCCGAGTCGAGCACGCCGGCCATGCCGACGACCTTCTGCTTCGAGAAGCCCGTCTGACGCTTCATGAGGGTCACCATCGCATCGAGCGGGTTCGTGAGCACGATCACCAGAGCGTCGGGCGCGTGAGTTTTGATGCCGGCCGCGACCTCCGAGATGATCTTCGCGTTGATGCCCAGGAGGTCATCGCGGCTCATCCCTGGCTTGCGAGCAAGCCCCGAGGTGACGATGCAAACATCCGCGCCAGCGATGTCCTTGATGTCGTTCGAGCCCCGGAGGGCTACGTCGAACAGGTCGATCGGACCCGACTCGGTCAGGTCCAGAGCCTTGCCCTGGGGCATGCCCTCGACGACGTCGTAGAGGACGACGTCTCCGAGTTGCTTCAGCGCCGCGAGGTGCGCGATCGTTCCGCCGATGTTGCCTGCCCCGATGAGGGCAATCTTGTTTCGTGCCATCTGTGGTCTTCCTTCTGCTCGAGATGCTGAAATGGCGGTCTCGGATCGACCGCCGGCGCGAAGACTCGTCTAACGAGCCACCGCGCCGCGCGCTACCGGCCGGCCCGGAACCCGTTTGACGCTTTCCTCAAGCGCCCCTACAGTTTTCGGGTGATGCGAAATTGGGTTCAAGGGATCGGGTTGGCGCTTCTGGTGCTGGGTTTCGTGCGATGTGGAGGCGACGACATCTGCCTCAACTGCGAGGCGGTGCCCACGCCCACCCCCGGCCCGCGAGACGTGATCACTGTCAAGGGGAGCATCAACAGCCTCTCGACCTTCGACGACATCAGCGACGTCGTCGTGATCGCATGCTTCGACCTGGATCCAGCGCTGGTCGCGCCGGAAGACTTCAACAATTGCCCCGCCTTCACCAAGGGCAGCCCGGATGCGGACCGAAACTTCAACCTGACCAACAACCTCTCCTTGATCGACCAGGATCAGGCCGACATCCGTGTCGCCTTCTGGATCTCACAGCAGAACCCCAAGGTCGGCACCATCATGGACGGGGACTTGTTCTCCGAACTCACCGAGGTCTCGAGCCAGGTGCAGAACCTGAGGGACGTCCGGCTCGGCTGGACCGCCGCGATCAACCCAGTGGACGTCGACTTCACCACGGTCGCTCCCGGGGTCGCAGCAGGTGTCGCAACGACCGACCGAATCGCCGTGACCATAACGCCGACCGCGACGCCCACACCCGCCCCAACACCCGAACCGTAGCCCGCGCCTACTTCCCCTCCTTCCGCATCAGATTCCGCTTCGCCTGCTGCTGGAGCACCGAGGAAACGTTCTTCGACCGGGCGAGAAGTCGTATGTCGCGCTCCTGCACGCCCGAGAGCAGGGTCAACGCGATCTGCAGAGGCGTTTTCGGGTTCTGCACGAGCGCGAGCCGAATGCCGTAGTTGCGCACCCACTCTCGGCGGCCGGCGATGCTCCGCAGGAGATCACCGTGCAAGCTCCGGTTCTTCGCCATCGTCAACGCCTCGTCGAGCGTCACGCGGGGGTTCTTCAGTACACACGCCTGCACCAGCCTCACGGGATCCCGCGACAGAACCTGACGCGCCTCCTTGTTCCCGCCCAGCGCCAGCTTCACGCGAGCCGGCACCGGCATCTTCCGCACCCGGCCAAAGATGGATTCCTTGCGCTCCGGTGGGGGCGGCTCCGTGACGAGGTCTCCCTCGAGCGCGATCGCGTCGCGCCCTTCGAGCACCGCGACGACTTCCGGATCGTCTTCGGGCTTGTCCGGCCGCGCGCCTGGGTCCGGAGCGCGCGGCGGATTACTCACGAGGTTTCCGCTTCTGGTTTAACGCGCGCGACCTTCTCGGCGAGATGCGCCGGCAACTCCTCATAGTGGGAGAACTCTACATGGAAAGCCCCCCGGCCGCCGGTGATCGAGTTCAGATCGGGGGCATACGTGAGAATCTCCGCCATGGGGACTGCGGCCCGGATCACCTGATTGTGCCCCTTCGGCTCGACCCCCTGGACCTTTCCTCGACGAGAGTTCACATCACCGATCACGTCCCCCATCGTCTCGTCGGGGACGCTGATCGATAGCGACATCACCGGCTCCAGGAGAACGGGCTTCGCCTTGTCGAACGCCGCCTTGAATCCCGTGGCAGCGGCGACCTTGAAGGCCATCTCTGACGAATCCACGTCGTGGTGCTTCCCATCGTAGAGGGTCACGCGGACGTCGACCACCGGGGCGCCGGCGACATTGCCCTTCCGCATCGTTTCGATGACGCCCTTTTCCACTGCGGGAATGAAGTTTCGCGGAACGGAACCGCCGACGATCTTGTCGACGAACTCGAACCCAGTTCCTCGGGGCAACGGCTCGATGTCGAGCTGAACCAACGCGAATTGGCCGTGACCGCCGGTCTGCTTCTTCAGCTTTCCCTCCGCCCTTGCCTGGGCGCGAATCGTCTCCCGGTAGGGGATCTTCGGCGCCGAGAGAATCACCTCCGCACCGAACTTTCGCTTCAGTCGGTCGACGACCAAGTCCACGTGCAGTTGCCCCATGCCACCGAGCACGATCTCCTTGGTCTCCGGATCACGATCGAGATGGATTGCGGGGTCCTCTTCCTGCAGACGTTGCAGGCCGCTCATGACCTTGTCCTCCTCGCCCTTCGTCTTGGCGTGGAGCGCGAACGAAATGGCGGCCTCGAAGCTACGCAACTTCGGATAGTACGTGTGAACCTTCTCGTCGCAGATGGTGTCACCCGTATCGCCTGCCTTGAGCTTGGCCACCGCGACCACATCGCCCGCGACCGCTTCGGAGACCTGAACTTGCTTCTTGCCCTCCAGCTTGAAGAGGTGGCCGAGCTTCTCCTTGTCTCGACTCGTCGAGTTGTAGACGGGGCTGTCGGCCTTGACCGCGCCCGACAGCACTCGCATGACGGATAGCTTACCCGCAAACGGGTCGATCACGGTTCGCACGATCTGCGCGGAGAACGGCTCGCCCACCCCCGGGGCCCGCCGCAGTTCATCGCCCGTTTGCGGATCGTCGCCAATCGCCGCGGGGAGATCCGCGGCCGACGGACACGCTTCCGCCACGAAATCGAGCAGCGCCGCCACGCCGTACGCGTTCTCGCCGGATCCGCAGAGCAAGGGCAACAAGGCACCCGAGGCAATGCCGGAGACGAGCCCCGCGCGGAGCTCGTCCTCTGCCAGCTCGCCCTCTTCCAGATACCTCTCGAGCAAGTCGTCGTCCGCCTCGGCGACGGCTTCGACCAAGTGCTCGCGCGCGGCCCGGGCATCCTCGGCGAGCTCGTCCGGGATCGGAGCTTCCTTCGCTTGCCCCTTCTCTCCCTGACCGATCCAGGCCTTCTGGTGAAGCACGTCGACGACCCCGGTGAAATTCTCGCCGGCACCAATGGGCAGCTGAACCGGTACGGGCTTCAGCTCGAGGCCGATCGCGAGTGCATCACGAGCCTTCTCGAAATCGGCGCGCTCCCGGTCCATGCCGGTCACCACCGCGATCCGCGGCACCTTGTCCTCCGCGGCCCAGCCGAGAACCCTCTCGTCCTCGCCGCGCGTCTCCCCTGTCGAGGAGACGACGAGCACCGCTGTCGTCGCGGCCCGGAGCACATTGCTGGCGTCGTGGACGAACGCGTTGGCGCCCGGGCAGTCGATCACGTTGACCGCCTGCTCCTTCCAGGTGAGGTGGTTGAATCCCGAAAACATCGAGTGCCCCCGGGCCTCCTCCTCTACCTCGGTATCGAAGTTCGACGTGCCCTCGAGGGTCACGCCCGGGCTGCTCGTCTTGCCTGCCGTCAGAAGCAACGCCTCGGCGAGCGTCGTCTTCCCGACGCCACCATGCCCGATGAGTGCGAGATTTCGGATGCGTCCAGGGTCAAGAGCGGCCATGTCCGGTTCCCTCCCTATTGCGCTCGAAGATCAGCCTGAGTCCCTCGAGCGTGAGAAATTCGTTCACGTCGTCGATCGTTTCCGACTCGCCGGCGATCAGCTCGCCGAACCCACCCGTGGCCGTGACCTTCGCCGCCTCACCGAGCTCGTCCTGAATGCGGCGGACCATTCCATCGACCATGGCGACGTAACCGAAGTAGACGCCGGACTGGATCGAGTTGACGGTGTTGCGTCCGATCACCTTGGGAGGCCGGATCAATTCGACGGCATGGAGCTTCGCAGTCCGGGAGAAGAGCGCGTCGAGCGAGATCCCGACGCCCGGGGCGATCACACCGCCCAAGTACTCCCCGCGCTTCGAGACCACGTCGAAGGTCGTCGCCGTGCCGAAGTCCACGACGATCGAGGTGTCCTGGTTACGCTCGTAGGCCGCGACGGCGTTGACGATCCGATCGGCCCCCACCTCCCGGGGATTGTCGTAGAGAATCGGCATCCCGGTCCGAATTCCGGGTCCCACGACCAACGGGCTCTGGCCGAAGGTCTCGGTGCACATTGCCTCGACCACCGCCTGCAGCGGCGGAACGACGTTCGACACGATGATCCCTTGGATTTGGCCGGCCTCGACGCCTCCCATACGGGTCAAATTCCAGAGCACGACACTATACTCGTCTGCAGTACGAGAGTGTTCCGTGACGATACGCCAGCGTCTCCGCAGCGTATCTCCTTCGAACAGACCCAGTACGGTGTGCGTGTTCCCGACGTCGATCGCGAGCAACATCCGAGCGGCGCCGAGACTAAGTCACTGGGCGCGCTTCGCGCAAGGGCATCACGAGCGATAGCTTCCGCGGAGGCTGACCTCGCCCGCCGAAACCCGCACGACCCCGTCGGACGTCTCGATCAGCAGCGCCCCATCCGGAGCCACCCCGCGTACGACCCCTCGAGGGTTTCCACCACCATCCACCCGGACCCGGCGACCCGGCAGGCAGTGGTAGCCCTCGTAGATCTGCTGGACGCCTGGGAAGCCCCCGGCGACGAATCGGTCGTAGAACAGCTCCAATTGGTCGAGAAGAGCCCCGGTGAAGACTGCCCGGTCGATCCGCCGACGCGCGGCGATGCGGAGGCTCGACGCCTTGCGGCGCAACTCGGGCGGGAAATCCCGCGTCGTGGCGTTCAGATTGACCCCGATCCCGACGATCAGAAACCGCACCCGGTCGGTCTCGGCATCCATCTCGGTGAGGATGCCCGCAACCTTTCGCTGGCCCAGCAGCACGTCATTCGGCCACTTGATCCCGGACCGAAGGCCGGTCGTGGCCAGGATGGCCTCCGCCACCGCGATCGCAGACACCAGTGAGAGCGATGTCACGTCGGCCGGCGCGACCACGGGCCGCAGGACCACCGAGAGATACAGGTTCACGTTCGAAGGTGACGACCAGGTCCGCCCAAGGCGCCCCCGGCCGGCGGTCTGCGATTCCGCCACGACGACGGTTCCCTCGGGCGCTCCTGCGCGAGCGAGGTCCGAAGCCACGCGGTTGGTCGAGTCTACCTCTTCGTGATGCTCGATCTCCGCGCCGAAGCGCCGCGCGGTCAGGTGACGCCGGATTTCCCCCGGCAAGAGCCGATCTGGCCCCCCCAAGAACCTATACCCGCGCCCCGCGACGGCCTCGATCGAGTAGCCGCGCTCCCGAAGCGTTTCGATCCTCTTCCAGACGGCCGTGCGCGAGACCCCGATTCGGCCGGCGATCTGCGCCCCTGAGCACCACTCGCCCCCCTTGAGCGCCTCGAGCAGCGCGTCGTCGATCACTTCTTTCGACCCGCGGACGCACCCTTGACCTCGAGCGAAAGATCGACGGCGGGTGCCGAATGCGTCAGTCCACCCACGGAGATCAACGCGGCGCCCGACTCCGCGTACTTCCGCACGTTCGCGAGTTGGATGCCCCCAGAAACCTCCAGCGTGACCCGCCCAGCGACGACTCGATGCGCGCGCCCCACCATCGCCGGCGTCATGTTGTCCAGCAGGATCACGTCGGCGCCAGCCCCGAGAGCCTCTTCGACCTGCTCGAGCCGGTCACACTCGACCTCCACGCGGAGGCCGTGTGGCGCCGCCACGCGAGCCCGCTCCACCGCCGCGGCCACGGAGCCGCACGCCGCGACATGATTGTCCTTGATGAGAATGCCGTCGTCGAGACCAAACCGGTGATTTCGGCCGCCGCCGACGCGCACGGCGTATTTCTGCAGGAGCCGCAGTCCAGGCACCGTCTTGCGCGTGTCGAGGATCTCCGCCCCGGTTCCCGCCACCGCATCGACGAATCGACGGGTCAGGGTCGCGGTCGCACAGAGCTGCTGAAGAAAATTCAGCGTGAGGCGCTCTCCCGTCAAAATCGTCCCGAGTGGGCCCTTCATCCTGGCGAGCGCGCGGCCGGCCTTCACGGCAGCCCCCTCGCCGACTGCGAGATCCACCGACACCACTCCGGAGCCGACGAGCGCGTCGTACACCCGGGCGATCAACGGAAGCCCGGCGACGACACACGCTTCCCGTGCGACCAACCGTGCCGTCCCCGACGCGTCCGGCGCGATCGTCACCAGACTCGTGACGTCCCCCCGCCCCACGTCTTCCCGCAAGCCGGCAGCGATGAGCTCTGCCGTGCCGGGATGCGAGAAAGGATCGACGCCACCCAGCGCCTTCCGGCTCACGGCTCGACCTCCGCAAGACGCTCCAGCCCACGGGCGAGCAACTCACGGCGCGACTCCAGGTCCGCCGCCTTGTCCCGCTCCTTCGCGACGATGTCTTCCGGCGCCCGCGCGAGGAACGAGTCATTCCCGAGCTTCTTGCGCACGCCACCGAGCTCCTTGTCCACGCGCTCGATCTCCTTGCTGAGGCGCTCGCACTCCGCCGCGACGTCGACGAGCCCCGCGAGGGGAACGTAGATCTCGACTCCGCCGGCCACCGCAACCGCGGCCCCCTTTGGCCGGTCCGCACCGAGGAGCTGGCTCATCGTTCCGATCCGAGCGAGTCCGCAAATGGCATCGCCGAATGCCTCGACGCCCTGCCATGCGCCTGCGTCCACTTCGGCAACGAGCACCTCGATCTCCTGCTTCGGCTTGACGCCCAACTCCGACCGAAGCGTGCGCAGCGCCCGCACCACAGCGATCATCTGCTCGACGCCTCGCTCGGCCACGTCGTCGCAGTCGAAGTCGGCCGCCTTCGGAAACGCAGCTAGCACGACGCTTGCGGGCGGCTCACCAACGCGAGGAAGCGCGCGCCACACTTCCTCGGTGAGAAACGGCATCAACGGGTGCAGGAGCCGCAGCGACGCGTCGAGCACGTCGACCAGGGTCTGCTGTGCTGCCCGACGGGCCAGTGGGTCGTCGCCGCCGAGTGACAGCTTCGAAAGTTCCACGTACCAATCGCAAAACTCATTCCAGAGGAATCGATACATCGCGGTTGCCGCGTCATTGAACCGATATCCGTCGAGCGCTGCTCGGTACTCCTCGATGGTGCGCGAGAGTCGGGTGCGAATCCAACGCTCGGCGGGACCTCCCACGAGCCGTTCCGCCGCCGGATCAAAGTCCTCGAGGTGCATCTGCGCGAACCGAGCGGCATTCCAGACCTTGTTCGCGAACGACCGGTTGCCGTCGATCCGGTCGAGCGAGAGCCGGATGTCGCGCCCCATCGCCGACTGCGCGACCAGTGTAAAGCGGAGCGCATCGGTGCCGTACGTGGCGAGCAGTTCGAGCGGATCGCGGACGTTCCCCTTGCTCTTGCTCATCTTCGCGCCGTACTCGTCCCGCACCAACCCGTGGACGTACACGTCGCGGAACGGAACCTCGCCAGTGAACTTCAGGCCGAACATCATCATCCGAGCGACCCAGAAGAAGATGATGTCGAACCCGGTGACGAGCACCTGCGTTGGATAGTACCGGTCGAGCTCAGGAGTCTGCTCGGGCCAACCCATGGTGGAGAAGGGCCAGAGCCCCGATGAGAACCAGGTATCGAGGACGTCTTCGTCTTGCCGCAGCGCGCCCCCGCACTTGGGACACGCCGTGGGGTCCTCGCGAGCAACCACCACCGAGCCCTCGCCACACGCGTCGCAATACCACGCCGGGATTCGATGGCCCCACCAGAGCTGACGCGAGATGCACCAGTCACGAATGTTCTCGAGCCACGCGAAGTAGGTACGCTCCCAATGCTCGGGATAGAACTTCGTGCGCCCGTCGCGCACCGCTTGAATCGCCGGCTCGGCGAGAGGCTTCGCCTCCACGAACCACTGCAGCGACAGCAACGGCTCCACGACCTCGTGGCAGCGGTAGCAGACGGCAGCGGCCAGAGCGTGCGGTTCGGTGCTCTCCAGAACCCCATTCGCCTCGAACTCGGCGACGAGCTTCTCGCGACACTCGTTTCGATCGAGCCCGACAAAGCGCCCCGCCTCGTCGGTCATTTGGCCCTGCTCGTCGATGACCGAGATCTGCGCCAACTCGTGTCGCTTGCCGACCTCGAAGTCGTTGAAGTCGTGAGCCGGAGTGATCTTCACGGCGCCCGAACCAAACTCACGATCGACGTACTCATCGGCGATGATGGGGATCTCCCGATCGAGCACAGGGAGTCGAATCGTCTTGCCGACGAGCGCTTTGTAGCGCTCGTCGTCCGGGTGGACGGCGACCGCCGTGTCCCCCAACATCGTCTCCGGTCGCGTGGTCGCGACGGTGACGTGGCCGCTCCCGTCGGCGAGCGGGTACCGCAGGTGCCACAGGCTCCCCTCGGTATCGGAGTGTTCGACCTCGATGTCCGAGAGGGCGGTACCGCACCGGCAACACCAGTTGATCAGTCGCCGGCCGCGATAGATGAGGCCCTCCTCGTACAGACGCACGAAGACTTCCCGAACCGCCTGCGATAGGCC
>JAJCZO010000195.1 GCA_029262355.1 Deltaproteobacteria bacterium | reverse complement strand
GCTCACGTCGAGGGTGATCGGCTCGACGACCACGCCGGCCTTCTCCGCGAGACCGAGCAGCTTCTCGCCTTTCCCCGTGTCCCGCATGGCGGCGAAGACGCGGTGGCCCTCGACCGCGAGCCTCAGCGCTGTAGCGCGGCCGATTCCCGAGTTCGATCCCGTAACGAGTGCAGTCTGCATGGCGGGCAGCTTTCGCTGGCGCCGCGAGCCGCGTCAAGGGTGCAGGCTCGTGAATTAGCGCAAGCCATGCCAAAAGTTCTGCCGAAGTGACGATCGAACGAGACGAACCGGGCTTCGATGCCCCCGGGCTGACCTACCCGCGACCGTTCGTTATAGGTCGGGTATAGGGTCACGCGACGTGGCCAGGAGGAATCCATGACCGTAACGCAACTGAAGGCCGTCCCCGTCCCGCACTCCGCACTCGACGACATCCCACCCATGGTGGAACGTCTACGCGCGACCTTCGAGTCGGGGAAGACCCGCCCGCTGGCCTGGCGTCGCGAGCAGCTCCAAGGCCTCCGCGCCTACGGAAAAGAGCAGGCCGAGCGGCTCGCCGAGGCGCTGCACGCCGACCTCAACAAACCCGCGATGGAGGCCTACGCGGCCGACATCGGCCAGGTCTCGAACGAGGCCAAGCACGCACTGAAGAACCTCGCGAAGTGGACGAAGCCAGAGCGCATCGGCCGCATGCCGATGTTGGGCAAGAGCGTGCTCATGCGCGACCCCCTCGGCGTCGTGCTGATCATCGCACCATGGAACTACCCCGTCGGCCTGCTCCTCTCGCCACTGGTCGGTGCGATCGCCGCCGGCAACGCCGCCGTGCTGAAGCCGTCCGAGGTCACCGCCCACACCTCGGCCGTGCTGGCGGAGACGCTCCCGAAATACCTCGACTCCGACGCGATCACCGTCGTCGAGGGCGGCGTCGAAGAGACGACGACACTCCTCGATCAGCGATTCGATCACATCATGTACACCGGCAACGGCCAGGTCGGCCGCATCGTGATGGAGAAGGCGGCCCACACTCTCACCCCGGTGACACTGGAGCTCGGCGGAAAGAGCCCGTGCATCGTCGACGCGACCGCCGACCTCGAGACCACCGCCCGCCGCATCGCCTGGGGCAAGTTCATGAATGCCGGGCAGACGTGCATCGCCCCCGACTACGTCCTGGTCGAAGACTCGGTACACGACGGGCTCATCTCTGCTCTCGAGAAGACCGTAAAGCAGTTCTACGGCAACAATCCGCAGGAGACCCAAGACTACGCGCGCGTGGTGAACCAGCGTCACCACGGCCGCCTGACGAAGCTCCTCGAAGGTCAGGAGATCGCCTTCGGGGGCAAGACCGACGTCGACGATTGCTACATCGAGCCCACCGTCCTGAAGAACGTCTCGGTGGATTCGCCCATCATGAAGAACGAGATCTTCGGACCGATTCTGCCGGTACTGAAGATCGCCAACGTCGACGAGGGCATCGCGTTCGTGCGAGCGCGCGACAAGCCGCTCGCCTTGTACATCTTCTCCGGCGAGGAGGATGTCGCGGAGAAGGTGCTCGAAGAGACCAGCTCCGGTGGCGCATGCGTGAACGGAACGATCATGCACATCGGAGACGCCCGCATGCCGTTCGGCGGCGTCGGAGAAAGCGGCATGGGCGCCTACCACGGCCGAAGCAGCTTCGAGACCTTCACCCACCGCAAGGCGACCCTACGGCGCGGCCTGCGGTTCGACTTCAAGATGATGTACCCGCCCTACACGAAGTTCCTCACGAACATGGTGAAGAAGAGCGTCTGAGGACGTGAGCCGTCCCCCGGTCCGGGAGACGGCTCAGGAGTCGGTTGGCCCCTGGTGCAAGCGTGCGCCGCTCCACTCCATACCTTGACATCTCTAATTGAAAATGATTATCAATTTCCCTAGAAGGAACGGCCTGTCTGCCGCCTCCCGCACCCGATGCATTCGACCACGCCACGCCCGGCCGCCCCCGCACCGAGCTCCGAAACGCGCTGCCCGTGCGGCAGCCTGCTCGCCCGTTTGGGCCCCCACGGTGTCGAGCTCAAGTGCCGACGCTGCCGACGACTGATCGTCGTCCCATGGGAGAGCGGACGCGAGTGGCACGAGGTCGACGTTTCCCCATCAACCCCCAGCGGCCCGCGGCATCGTTCCCAGAGCCCGACTGCGGACTCCCTCGGAGAGTCCGACCAGAGGAACTCGGAATGAAGCTTCGCAAAAAATCACAGGTCGCGGCCCTCCTCGTCGTTCTTTGTGGCCTGCAGGTCGTGCCGCCGTCCGCGTTCGCCGCGAACACGGACGAGCGCATTCGCCTTCTCGAGCAGCAGCTCAAGATGATGCAGGTCGAACTCAAGAGCCTGCGCACCGAAGCGGCTGCGGACAAGGCCAAAGCCGAGGCCGCGCGCAAAGAGCAAGAGAACAAGACCAATGTCGTCGCCGAGACGGTGGACTCGATCAAGTCCAGCCTGACCATCCCCGAGCAGATCGAGCTGCAAGGCCAGTACGGCCTCGCTCCGGCCGCATCGAAGGTCTACAAGCGCGACCGCGGCCTCTCCATCGGAGGCTACGGCGAGATCGTCTTCCGCAAGCCAACGACGAATCGCGTACAGACCAAGGGCGGCGTGACGGTCGACCAAACCCGTTCCGATGCGCAGCGTCTCATCATCTACGCGGGCTACAAGTTCAACGACTGGCTCGTCTTCAACTCGGAGATCGAGTTCGAGCACGGCACGAGCGACCCGACCGTCACGCAGGGCAGCGGCGGCGAAGTCTCGATCGAGTTCGCCTACCTCGACTTCCTCCTGTCGGACTATGCGAACGTACGTGCCGGCGTCGTGCTCGCGCCAATGGGCATCATCAACGAAGTGCACGAGCCCATCGGGTTCTTCGGTGTCGACCGCCCGCTCGTCGACCGAACGATCATCCCCACCACGTGGCGCGAGGTCGGTGGTGGCCTCTTCGGCAATCTCCTGCCGGACCTCACCTATCGCCTCTACGCCTTCAACGGCCTGAATGCGGTGGGCTTCGAC
>JAJCZO010000194.1 GCA_029262355.1 Deltaproteobacteria bacterium | reverse complement strand
TCGCCAGGCACGCCCCTTCGACCCGATCCCCGCGTTGCGAAAACTAGCGAGAGTGCCCGACTATCGCGTCGTTTTCGCGCCTTGGCCTCGGGTCGAAGGGACGCACCTGGCTCGGTCCGGAGCTTTTCAACAACCTGCTAGTCTAGCGCAGGGCCTCGAGGTCGAAGATCAGGGCCAGTAGGGCCGTCAGCACGAACTTGAGGGCCGCGATGACGGCGGTTGCCCCGATGAAGTTCGCGATTGCGAAGCTGCCGTCCCACAGCAGCGCGATGGCGACCGCGATCGGGATGATCGAATAGCTCACGATGATTCGAGCGAAGTCGTCCTCCCCGAGGTGACTCCACAGGGGGCCGCCCCAGAACATGTAGAGCGCACTGGCACCCAGGAAGATGGTGAGGAACGCCGCGCGGCTGAGGCCGACGGCCGTCCAGATGCCTTTGGACGGGAACGGTCCAAACGTCGGATTGTTGGCGGGCTTCTCCGGATCAGAGCTCATCCGAGCAAAAGGGCGCAAGCACAGCCGGGGCCAGTCCCCTCGCGCGCGGCCGGGCGTGGCGAAGCTCCGCGGCTTCGCGGCGATGGGAACGGCGTACGATGAATTCTCGCAACTGAGAACGATTCCGCGGGGCACCTGCGGCGTTTCCGCGATCGGGCCTATGGCATGTTGCTTGCCAGTCTCTCCGTCGTCATGGCGCAAGCGAGAGAAGAGTTGCATGCGGAGATCGCGAAGCATCGAGACGCGATCGCACGACTCACGGCCCGATTGGAGGAACGCGAAGGCCCACCGCCCGTCGATCGGTGGCCACCCGAGGGCTTCTATCTGACGTACTACGTGGTCGCGGGCTTGATGCTCGGCATCCTCGGAAGTCTGGTGAGTTTTCTCGCCAACGTGATCGGGTCGATCCTACTCGAGCAGGACCCGCTGCTCTTTCTTCGCGTCTATGGGACGGTGTTTCTCGGCAAAGAAGCGCTCGTCACCCAAGACCTCAACTTCTTCATGCTCGTGGCCGTCGTCCACTTCTCGGTGGGCGCGGTTGCCGGCGCGGTCTTTCACGTTCTGGTGAGTCTCTACACGCCAGAACGCGCGGCCGTGACCGTCGCATTGGGCGCCGCCTACGGCCTCCTGATGTGGGTGGTGAACTTCTACGTGGTGATCGAATGGCTGGAGACTTCTCTGTACGGCCAGGCCTATGTTCTCGCGCTGATGCCGGCGTGGGTCGCGGCCTTCACGCACATGCTCTACGGGGTGACGATTGGCGCGCTCCAGCCGCTAGGACGGTTCGTTCCGTACCGCCCAGCAGTGCCGGCATGAGGTGCGCCGGGACTCTGCGGATCGCGCTTTGCGTCACCTTGTGGCTCGCGGCCGTGCCGCTCGCGGGCGCGCAGACCCATGAGGAGATGGTGGCGCTGGGCCAGCAGGTCTACGCGACCTACTGCGTTGGCTGCCATGGGGCCGACGGGGATGGCGAGGGTCCCGGTGCGGCGATGCTGATCGTAAAGCCCCGGGACTTCACCTCGGGTATCTTCAAGTTTCGCTCGACGCCCAACGGCGCGTTGCCCACGGACGCAGATCTGCTGCGCATCGTGACGGACGGGATCAACCGAACGGCGATGCCCAACTTCCGCCTGGTGCCGGAGGTCGAGCGCCGGGCAGTCGTCGTCTATGTGAAGACGTTTTTCCCCAAGTGGGAGGAGCGCGGTGCGGGCGCCCCGCTGTTCTTGCCGGCCGAGCCGGCGTTCCTCGGGTCGCCCGAGTCGATCGTGCGCGGAGCCGAGCTTTACGAGATGCTCGACTGCGGCCGTTGTCACGGGGCGGGCGGGCAGGGGGATGGTCCGTCGGCGACGACTCTGGTCCCGGATAGCTGGGGCAACCCGCAACATCCGTTCAACTTCACACAAGGGGCGCTCAAGGGCGGCGCGGCTCCGGTGGACGTCTATCGAACGTTCATGACGGGGCTCAACGGCACGGCGATGCCGTCGTACGGCGACATCTTCGCCGACCCGGACGGGGAGGCGATTCGTGAGGGCGACGCCTGGAACCTCGTCTCGTACATCCTGTCGCTTCGAACCCAGGAGGATTCCGCACGATGAACGAGAGCGTCGTATCGACCCCGCCCGGAGGCCGATTGGTCAACCTCGACCTGGTCCGCTGGCACCTGGGCGGCAGTGCCGTTTTCCTCGCGATCTCGATCGTGGGCGGGTTGGCGTATTCGTTCCAGTTTCACAACCTCTATCCGTTCGAAGGCGTGGAGCTCTTGTCGCCGGGGCGTGTGCGCATGGTGCACACGAACATGGCCGCGTACGGGTTCATCGCGAACGCCTTCATCGCAGGCATGTTGTTCGCGATTCCGCGTCTGACGCGGCAACCCATTCTGTCGGACAAGCTCGGGTGGTTCATATTCTGGGCGTGGCAGGCCTGCATGACGCTGACCATTCTCGGTCTGCTTGGCGGCTACGCACAGGCGATCGAGTGGGGCGAGACGCCGATCTTCGTCGATCCACTCATCCTGGTTGGACTGGTTCTCCTGGTCGTGAATCTCTCGGTGCCGATCTTCAAGAGCGCCGAAACCGGCTTGTACGTGAGCCTGTGGTACTTCCTCGCGGCGTTTGGCTGGACCGGCCTCGTGTACTTCATGGGGAACTACCTGCCGCAGTTCTGGGTGCCGGGCGCGGCGGGAGCGGCGATCACGGGCTTGTTCATCCACGACCTCGTAGGCCTCTTCGTGACACCGATCGGCTGGGGACTGATGTACTTCTTCGTCCCTCTGCTTCTTCGAAAGCCGATCTGGAGCCACGCCTTGTCGTTGATCGGCTTCTGGGGAATCGCGTTCTTCTATCCGATGCAGGGCGTGCATCACTTCTTGTTCAGCCCGATCCCGATGTACGCGCAATACGGCGCCGTCGTCGCGACGATTGCGATCGAGGCGGTGGTCTTGACGGTTCTCGTGAACTTCTTTGGCACGCTCCACGGTCGGAGTGACGCGATGCGCGGGAACCTGGCGATCCGTTGGTTCTACACGGGCATGGTGATGTACGGCCTCACCTGTCTGCAATGCGCCTTTCAGGTGACACTGACCTTCCAGAAGATCATCCACTTTACGGATTGGGTCGTCGGACACGCTCACATGGTCATGTTCGGCGTGTTCGGGTTCTGGATCTTCGGGATGTTCGTGGAACTCTGGCCGCGGGCGGTGGGTCGAGCCTGGGTGCATCCTCGTCTGCTCTCCGCGCACTACTGGCTGACCTTCTCTGGTCTGGCTCTGATGATCATCGATCTCACGGCCGCGGGACTCGTGCAGGGCTATCTGTGGGCGAACCTCGCGCCGTGGGCCGAATCGCTCGATGCGTCGGCGCCCTTCTGGTGGGTGCGTAGTCTCGCGGGGCTCGTCATCATCTCTGGGCAGGCTCTGTTCCTCTGGGAGCTGTGGGCGACGGCCCGTGGGCCGGCGGCGGCCACCGAGTTCGTGCCGGTGGGGGAGGTCGCCTGATGGAACGCTTTGGTGCGAGCTTTCTGATCGCCGGAGTCCTCACATTCTTGCTCGGATTCTTCTTGCAGGGCGTGATGCCGATCCTCACGTTGCGCGACGTACCAATCGAGACGCTCGAAGAGATCGCCAAGACTCCAACCGCCGACTTCGTGCAGCTCTCGGTCGACTATTCCGCGGAGTTCGAGCGCGACTTTGGGGAGGTGAGCCCGCAGTCGTTCGCCGAGGCGCTCGACCTGGGTCGAGACCTCTACATCGCCGAGGCCTGTTGGCACTGCCATTCGCAGTTCGTCCGCCCGATCTCGAATGAGGACATTCGCTTCGGAGCGGTCTCGACCGCGGAGGAGTATCAGAACGAGATGTTCCTGCCGCATCTGTTCGGAACGCGCCGTATCGGTCCCGACTTGATTCGCGAAGCGGGCAAGCACTCCAACGATTGGCAGATGGCGCATCTCTACGATCCGCGCAGCGTTGCGCCCTACTCCATCATGCCCGCGTACGTCTGGTACTTCGATGACTACCAACGGCCCTTGCGCGAGGCGCTGGCGCTGGTGGCCTACGTCCAGTGGCTTGGAAGCTGGGAGACCAAATGAAGTTTGCCGGTAAGTTCGCCGTCATCTTCGTCGTCACTGTGCTCGTGGTCGTCGTGGCGGGCATGGCCTTCGTCTACAAGATGACGGAGTTCGCCATGACGATATCGGACGACGACGTCGCCGGCTTCGGCGCTGCATCGGTCATGACGTACCTTCTCGGCATGCTTCCGCTGCTGTTTCTCACGCTCTGGGCGGCACTCTCCGGGCGCCTGCGCGACATTGAAGCGCCGAAGTACCGCATGCTCGAGCTGAACAAGGACATTGGTCATGAGTGAGCAAGAAACTGTGGGGCCGGCGCCGATTTTGGCATCACGCACGGAAGGGGCGGCAGCTGCGTCGCACCCGGACAATGAGCTCGACGAAGCGCGCTACAATCGATACGAGGCGCATCCCGTGCCGTGGTGGATCTCGCTCGTGTGGGCTTCATTCTTCATCTTCGGAGTGACCTATCTCGTCGTGAATCTCGTGGGGGGATGACGGTCTCTGCCGCGCTTGGGTGCGATCACTGCGGCCTTCCTCTGGGGCGTCGTGCGATCCACGGGGAGATCGGCGGAGTCCCCGGACGCTTCTGTTGTGGCGGCTGCTTGCTCGCCGCGAACGTGACGCGTGCACGAGGCGATCCGTCGATTGCCGCCGCACTCCTCGTCCGCCTGGGGCTGGCGGCGTTCTTCTCGATGAACGTGATGATGCTGACCCTGCCGACGTACGCGCGACACGTGTACGGCGAAGAGGGTGACGGCCCGATGTTCCTCGTTCTTCGGGGGATGGCTGCGGTGCTCACGGTTCCAGTCCTTCTGCTTCTCGGAGGGCCCATTCTCTCCGCGGCGTACCAGGGCTTGATGCGCCGGCGGTGGACAGCGGATCTTCTGATCGTGTTGGCGGTTGGTGCCGCGTTCGGGCTCTCTGCTGCAAATCTGCTCGACGGACGACCTGAGACGTACTTCGACACGACGGTCATGCTCCTCGTGCTGGTGACTGCCGGGCGCTACGTCGAGGCCATCGCCAAGGCCAAGGCGACTGACGCCATCCGGCGACAGTCGAATCTCGGTTCGCTGCGGGCGACTCGCATTCAGGGCAACGCCAGGTCGGAAGTCGATCCAGCCGTGCTCCTCGTAGGAGACGTGGTCGAGGTCGGCCCGGGCGGAGCGTTCCCCGCTGACGGACGAATCGTCGAAGGCGAGGCCGATGTGGACGAGAGCATGCTCACCGGTGAGGCTCGTCCCCAGCCGAAGGCGATTGGGAGCGAGGTTGCCGGCGGGACCGTGAGTCTCGATGGACGCGTCCTCGTGCGGGTGGAGCGCATGGCGGCCGAGAGTGCGCAGGCGAAGATCGAGGCGTTGCGCGATGAGGCGCGGGCTCTTCCGTCCACGATCGAGCGGGCCGTGGATCAGATCGCAGGCGTCGTCGTCCCGTTGGTGATCCTCATCGCGGCCTGCGCCGGCGCATGGTGGGGCGTGGCCGATGGACTCGATCGCGGGGTGCTCACTGCCGTGGCGGTTCTCGTGGTCGCTTGTCCCTGTGGCCTGGTGCTCGCGACGCCGGTGACGATCTCTCGAGCGCTGTCGGCCGCCGCTGCGCGAGGTATCGTGATTCGTGCTGCACCGGTTCTCGAGCGCGTCGCGGGTGTAGGTCGGGTACTCTTCGACAAGACGGGAACTCTGACCGAGTCGGTTCCTGGGATTGAGCGCATCGAGGTTTGCGCAGGACGGCTCGGTGTCAACGAATTGCTTTCTCTCGCCGCGTCGGTGGAAGAGGGGGTCTCCCACCCGCTTGCGCGCGCGGTCGTTGCGGAGGCTCGTCGCCGGGGGCTTCGCTGGTGTGAAGCGCGCAATGTTCGGCTCCGTCCCGGTCGAGGAGCGTGCGGTTTCGTCGACGGGGTATTGGTCGGTGTGGGCAACGCGTCTCTTTGTCGCGAACTGGGGCTGTCCAACGGGCAGAGCAGCCGGGTCGCGATCGTGACGGCGGAGGGTGACGTGGCGACGGTGTGTCTCGGTGAGACGCTCGCGCCGGGGGTCGAGGACACCGTGCGAGAGCTCCGCCGCGCGGGGATCGCCGTTCGGCTGGTATCGGGCGATGAGACGCCGGCCAGCGGGGTGGGTCGCCCGTTCGCTCCGGCGGAGATCGCCATGGGTCTCTCCCCGCAGGGGAAACTGGAGTACTTGGAGCGGGCGAAGCGCGAGGCGGCTTGTTCGGTGGCGATGGTCGGCGACGGGGTGAACGATGCGCCCGCCCTGGCCGCGGCGGACGTCGGAATCGCGGTCGGGAATGCCACCGACCTTGCTCGCTTGTCGGCTGACGTCGTGATCCTTCGGGGGGGCGCGTCGGCGGTGCCGTGGCTCCTGAGCCACGCGAGGCGGGCCCGTCGCGTGCTCCGTCAGAATCTCTTCTGGGCCCTCGCCTACAACTCGGTGGCGGTGGGGTTGGCGGCGACGGCTCGCCTGGACCCTCTGGTTGCGGCGGTCGCAATGATCGGAAGCAGTATCCTCGTTCTTGGGAACACGACCCGACTTTCCCCCTGGAACGATGGAGAGCTTGTTGGGCACCACGCAGAGGAGCGCGGCACCGGAATTGCGAATCCACCGCTCGCAGAGCACGCGGACGCCCTCTGAGGTTGAAGGGCTGCCGCGAGGGGGGCACTACCGTGAACGTTCGTGATTTGATGCAGACCGAAGTGATCAGCCTCTCGCTGTACGACCATCTCGGCATCGCCGAGGACATCATGCGCCTGGGGCGCGTACGACATTTGCCGGTCCTCGACGGGGAACGCCCCGTGGGATTGGTCTCGCAGCGAGACCTGTTTCGCGCGGGAATGTCGTCGGTCCTGCAAATCGACGTGGAATCCAACCAGGAGTGGCTCGAGAAAGTCGCGGTCAAAGACGTGATGAGCCACGAGGTCGAGTCCATTCACCCCGACCAACCCATGCGGTCCGCCGTCCAGACGCTGTTGGCCAAGAAGATCGGATGCCTGGTGGTGGTCGAAGACGAGGCGCTCGTCGGGCTCATCAGCGAGACGGACTGCCTGGGATACTTGGCTCAGTTGCTCGAGGCGGGCGGGGTTTAGCGGGAGTCGTCAGAGCCTCTGCGCGAATGATGGATCAGGCGCTCCCGTCGCTGGGGAACAGTGCGGACGTCAGTTCTGCGAACTGTAGAAGGTGTCGGTCGGTGAGGAAGCGGTCTCGGACACGTGCTTTGCCAGCGCGGCCGAGTCGCTGAGCTCTCTCGGGGTTCGCCAAGAGGCTCAGGAGTGCGCCCGCGAACGCGGTGAGATCGTGAGGGTCGTCGACCAGAAGGCCGCTCACGTCATGTTCGATCTGATCGGCGATGCCCCCGATTCGGCTCGCGACCATCGGACGCGTCTTCCAGAGGGCCTCGCTCACGGTCAAGCCGAAGCCCTCGACGAGGCTTTTCTGTGTCACGATCGCCGCGTGTCGTTGAATCGCGTTCACGATGATCGCGTTCTCGTCGACGTCGGCTGTCGGTAGGCACGCGAGATGGACCCGGGTGCGCAGCGCGTGGGGGAGGGTGCCCCATTCGCGAATGCACTCGGTCAGGACCTCGGAGCCCTCGGGGTCGTCCGTGACCCCGGTCACGTTCGGGCCGGCGAGTAGAAGGTGCGCATCGCTCCCGGGCGCCACGTGTGTCGCAAATGCCTTCATGACGCCGGACATGTCCTTCAGTCGATCCCACCGCGAGATCTGGACGACGAGTGGCGTTTCCGGTCGAGGTGGCGGCCCGGTCTGAAGGACATCGGCATGGCGATCGACCCGCCCGACCGTTCCGTCGGCCCGTCGAAACTTCGGCGGCGCGGTGGCCCGAGAGTCCAGCACGCCGCTGAAGCTGAGAATCTCAGACACCTCTTCGGGCCGCAGTTCCGCATTCTTGGGCGAAAAGGGGTCGATCGAAGGGGGAATTACGTGCAGTCGCGCGCGGTCCAGCCACGAGGGAGCGTAGGATTCGCGGCTGAAGACGTAGGCGTCCGCGTCGGCGATGTAGGGCCGCAGGAACTCCCAGGCGCGCTCGGATTGTGGATTGGAGTCGTCCGTGCCGATGTGGGACCGCCAGACCACGCGTGCTCCGGTGCGCTTCAGGGGCTCGACCAGGCCCGCGGTCTGAGGGTCGTGCAGCAAGACGAGGTCGCCGGCGTTCACGAGGGTGAGGAGTTCGGTGCCGTTGTCGCGCATGACGGCGCGGTAGACCTCGTGTTCGGAGGGGCCGAGTGTACCACCGTCACCCTCGGCGCCGTGAATCCTGTTGTGCAACCGCTTGGTGAGCGCGAAGAAGGCCGGGTTGCCGCGTACGACCGCCCACTGCGCATCGATCCCGGCGGCGCGGAGGTATCCGAGCAACGCGGGAAGCATCTCCGCTACGCCTCCGCCCGTGGCGGTGGAGTTCACGTTCATCACGGTGCGGCCGGAGAACCGTGCGGTGCCACGTTCTACGGCATCGCGGAGCTCGGCGCGGCGCGCAGGCACGATCAGATCGAAAAGCCGGTCCAGTTCCTGCGGCTGGACGTGGACCTCTTGAACGAATCCCATTCGTCAGTACGAAACGTGCGCTTCGAGTCTCCCGTCGGTGGCTTCGACGACGACGAGTCTGGACATGCACGGCATACAGTAGAGCCGATCTCCGGGCCAGAGCTCGCGGCTCGAACGGATCACGACCTTGCATACGGGACAGATCGCTTCGTTGGGAGCGAGCTGGTCCCCGGCGCCGCGCCACTTGCGATAGAACCGTCGGTAGCGGGCGGGGACCTCGTCGAAGCCGGTGTCCTCGAGCAGGAATCGGCGCCGCTGTACTGGGTCGTCGTCGGATGATTCGAGAGGATCGACCATCACGTGAACCCGAGCCTTTCGACCGACTGAAGGTACGAGCGCGCGAGTTCTCCTTGTTGGTCAGGCGGGACGCCGATCTCGCGCGAGGAGTCCTCGAGCATGCTGAGCACCAGGTGGTCGAGCTCCTCGCGAACGCGCGTGAGTCGCGTGCGAATGTGGGGTGCCCCGTGAAGGCGGCGGCCCAGCTCGTTCTCTCCGAAGCCGATGTGCCGGCGCTCGTCTTTGATGATGCCTTCGAGAACCTCCTTCGTGATGGCGTCCGCCCCCTCGGCGTGGGCGCGGAAGACGGCGAACTCGAGCGACTCGAGGATCACGTTCTGTGCGAAGATCGCCGCCTCCCAATCGCGGCCCTGCACGAGCTTCAGGAGTTCGGCGCGGAACTGTTTCAGGCTGCGGCTCGCGCGTCGGTCTGCTTCCTGCGCCGGGTGTTTCACCCCCAGCTCCCGCATCCGGTGGAGAAGCACTTCGAGGTGTCGACCCTCGTCGGCCACCTGCGTGGACAGGAAGATCTTGGTGAGCTGGTTTGGCGCGATTGCGATCAGGCCGCTCGCGCCCTCGAGGGCGGCCATCTCTCCGATGCAGTAGTTCGAGAGCACCGTGATGAGGCGCTGGCGCTCCACGGCTCCGGTTGGTGACTCATCGGCGGTTTCGGTGCGATGACCATAGGTCGTACCCGCGAGGTAGCCCTCCACCGATTGGAACCAAAACTCGAAAGAGTGGACTTCTTCCAGAAACCTCTCGTGCTCGAGGTCGTGGATCTCTCTGCCGGCGGCGGCACCCATTGGTCTACTCCTCAGGGGCGAGTCGGCGTCTGGTACTCGATGCCGATCCGACCGAGGCGGGTTTTGAATTCTTTCAGGACCGTGTCGGCTAGAACCTGCTCCATGTCTTCGGGAGCCATCACCCCCAGATCGACGCCTTGGTATTGGGAGTGCGGTCGCTCGATGCCCGCTGCTTCGAGTTCGTCGACGGTCCGATTGTTCCGGAACGCATCGGCGAAGGTTGCCAGCATGAAGTACGACATTTCCTTCTGCATCTGCTCGACTTCGCCGCGCTTCTCGGGATGCTCGCGGATCAGGGAACCAATGCGGTTCTCACCGAATCCGACGTGCCGACGTTCGTCGGCGATCGTTCCCGACAAGGTATGCGCGAACTTTGGATTCACCGACTCGTTCATGGCGTACATCATCTCGAACACGCTGAACGCCATGCCTTCGAGCACGATGTTCTGCCCGACGACTCCCGAGATGAAGTCCTTGCGGTCGATCTTCTCGAGAAGGACCTCTGCGAACTTCACGAGATTCGGGTTGGCGTAGCGCTGGATGGTGCCCTCGAGGTCCTTCTTGCGGACACCGAGGTCGTACAGGCGCTGCGTGAAGACCTCGACGTGGCGGGCCTCGTCGAGCGTTTGCGTGGCGAGGAAGCGGCGACTGGCTTCGTCGGGGGCAGCGTTGATGAGCCCCGACGAGGCGGACAGGGCGCAGCGTTCTCCGACCACGAGTTGGACGGTGGCCTTGATGGTCTCCTCGAGGAGAACCTCGTTCTGGAGGAAGAAGTCCGGCTCTTTTTCGCCGGCGGCGTGCCCGTACTCGGTGTTCTCCAGATAGCTCTGCGGGCAGGATTCGAGCCAGTTCTGAATGGAATAGGCGTCAATCGTATCGGCCATGATGGTCTCCCGTAGGTCTCAGGTCAGAGGTCGTCGAGTCGGCCCGCGATCCCGGCGGCCAAGGTCAGGCACAGGCCGGCGGTGATGAGGCCGACGAGAAACAGGACGTAGTCATCGAACAGCATCGCTGGTTCTCCTTTTGTGCTGCGGGTTCTGCCCTGGCTTCCTGCAATCGCGACGCCAGCCGGTGGGGTACGCACGGCGGAGCCGGGTTCACGGCCATGGGAATCCGCTGGCCCGCGGATTCCTATCGTCGGTAATGAGCGGGTCGCCGTAGCCGCGCAATCGCGACGAGAACGGCCACGGGGCCGAGGGCACGGCGGTTGCTCGATGAAGATTCATGGTGAGATCGCTTCTGCCCCGAGAGCATGGCGCGTATGCGGAGATCCTTCTGCCCCTGGCGGCGGTGCTGATCGCCGGCGAGATCGGTCAGGCGGCGGTGCTCTTGACGGTCGCGGCCCTGTGCGGTTTTTTTGCGCACGAGCCCGTGTCGATCCTGCTCGGCCGCAGGGGGGGGCGGCGGCGAGCGGAGCTTCGAGCGGCCGCCTCGGCCTGGCTCTCCGTGCTGGTGCTTGCGGGCGGAGCCTGTGCGGCTGTGGTCGTCTGGAACGCCGACGTGGCCTTGCGCGCCGCGGTCCTGGCCCCGCTCGGTCTGGTTGCGTGGGCGGCCTTGGTCCTGAGTACCGGCGCGGAGCGCACGACGGTGGGCGAGATCGTGGTGGGAACCACGCTCGCCTCGAGCGCGATCCCCATCGGCGTGGCGGCTGGGCTGTCACTCGCCACCAGTGTGGCGATCGCGGCGGTCTGGGCCGTCGGTGCGGGCTTGGCGACCGCGACGGTGCGGGGCATCATCTTGGCGGCGAAGCGCACCGCATCCTGGCAGCCCGAAGCGGCAATCGTTGCGAGTGTGGCGGTTCTCGGCTTGGCTGCGGGCCTCTCCACGGTGGGGGGCGCGCCGATCTGGCTGGCTCCGGCGCTCTGCCCCTTGGCCATGCTCTCGGTGGCACTCGGTGCGTTCCGGCCGCGCCCCGCGCGAGTACGTCAGGTGGGTTGGTCGTTCGTGGCGGCCAACCTCGTCACGCTCGGGATCGTCGTCGCCGGCATCTGAGCCTCGGCGCGCCATTTCCATAGGCGCACGATCGTATCTTCGAGAAGCTGTGGCAGCGGCCGGCGGCCGGTTGCGACCCGAAGCGCGGGCTCGTCGTCGCAAAGAGGCTCCGCGTGAAACACCTGCTGCTGGTATACGTGCCAGTCGGCGTCCGATCGGGCCTGGTGGGTTCGGGGAACGGCATCCTTCGCTCGTGTCTCCAGGCGGGCCCGGACGATCTCGGGATCCGCAGTGCACTCGACGAACAGGAGGGACACGCCCTCGCGGCGTGCGACCTCTTCGAGACGGTTTCGGTCGGATCGCAGAAGGAAGGTTGCGTCGGCGATCACGCTCTGGCCGGCGCGAAGCTGCTCGGTAGCCTCGCGCGCGAGCTGATCGTAGACGCGACCGCGCCCCTCGGGGCCGTAGAGTGCCTCGGTGCGCTCGGGGGGCGTCGCCGAAAGCGGGTCGAGTCCGACGGCCCGTTTGCGGACTTCATCGCTCGAAAGGTGGGCGAATCCGGTGCGCTCAGCGACGAGAGCGGCGAGCGCAGTCTTGCCCGTGCCCGAGAGGCCGGTGAACGCGACGAGCATCCGGCCGTTCGAGTGCCAGGCTTCGCGCGCCGCGTACGCGAAGAAGTCCACTGCGCGCCACGCGGCCCGGTTTCGCAGGTCGCCCGTCATGGCCTCGTCACCGGCCGTCTGAGCGTGGACCATCCCCCGCACGCAGGCCCGGTGGATCTTGTAGTACCCGAGCAGCTGCCGCAGGTTCTGGTCTCCGGATCTCTGCAGATAGGCGGAGACGAAGGCTTCGGCGAGGGCATCGTGATGCCGGACCTCCAGGTCCATTGCGAGGAACGCGACCTCGGAGGCGACGTCGTTCCACCGGAGGCTCTCGGAGAACTCGATGCAATCGAAGGCGTAGAGTCCCGACTCGACGGCCGGCGCCTCGGCGCTGATTGCGGGCAGGCGGTGCTCCACTAGGCAGAGGTTCCCTGCGTGGAGGTCCCCGTGTCCTTCGCAGATTCTGCCGTCCCGAACGCGTCGTTCGAGGAGCTCGTGATGTGTGGTCAGGAAGGTGGGGCCGACGTCGGCCAATATCTCTCGATTGCTCGGTGAGAGCAGCGTGCCGATCGCGGGCTCGCAGTTAGCGAGCACGTCGTCCCAGCGCTTGCGCAGCGCCTCTGGGCTCGATTCTGCGCTCTGCCCGGCTTGCTCGCCCGAGGCGCTCGCGTGGAAGTCGGCGAGCGTCCGGCCAAAACCGCGCAGCGTCTCCGCCGTGACACGTCCCGCCTTCAGTGCGACGGGCAGCATCCCGCTCGCGGGAAGTGCGCGCATCCAAACCAGATGCTCCACGGCGTCGCCGCGCCCATCAACCTCGAACTCGCCTTTCAGGTTTCTCGCGATCGGGACCACTCCGAGATAGATCGACGGGCACAGACGACGATTGAGGACGACCTCGTCTTCGCAGATCGCGTGGCGACGCTCTTCGGTGGCGAAGTCGACGAACGAGAGGGTGACAGGTTTCTTGAGCTTGTAGGCGTACGGGGGCGCGATGAAGATGTGGGAGAGCGGCGTCTGGAGGTGCTCGACACGCTTGGGACGATGCGGGTACGCGCTCGGCTTGCACAGATCATCGACGAGCTGGTGCTGCGGGTCGAAGGGGGGCATGCCCAGGTTCATGCAGTCTCTGTGCCAGGCGAGTTTCGGACGGCCGGCTCGTACCACTGTCGTATGTGGTTCGCGATCTCGTCCGCGTTCTCCGCGTAGTGGATCAAGTCGACGTCTGCGGGCGCGATCACGCCCTCGGAGGCCAGGAACTCCGCGTCGAACGCTGCGTGCCAGAAGTCTCGTCCGACGAGGATGATGGGGATCGGCTTCATCTTCCGCGTCTGTACGAGACACAGTGCGTTGAAGAGCTCATCGAGCGTGCCGAACCCGCCCGGGAAGGCGACCAACGCTTGGGCGCGGTGGATGAAGTGCAACTTTCGAAGCGCGAAGTACCGAAACTGGAAGCACAGCTCGGGGCTGATGTAGGCATTCGGCGCCTGCTCCATGGGCAGAGAGATGTTCAGGCCGATCGTCGGTACTCCTGCTTCGTGAGCGCCTCGGTTCCCGGCCTCCATGATGCCGGGCCCGCCGCCGGTGGTGACGATGAACTCGCCGTCGCGCCCGGTCTCCTTCGTCCACGCGGCGACGAGGCGGGCGAACTTCCGGGCGACGTCGTAGTAGCGGCTCTTCGCTACGATCCTCTCTGCGATCGAGACCTGCCGTCGAAGGTCGGGGTCGTTCGGCGACGCGGCGAGGCGCTCGCGCTGGCGCCCGAGGCGCAGTACGGCCTCGGAGGCCTCGACGATGCGAGTCCCACCGAACAGGACGATGGTGGATTTGATGCCCAGCTCTTGCAGCGTGAGCTCGGGCTTCAAGTACTCCAGCTGGAGTCTCGTGCCGCGCAACTCGTCACGGTGCAGGAAGTTCGCGTCATCGTCGGCGCGAATGTAGGCGGGGCTGTCGAGTAGAGCTCGCATCTTGTCCATGCGACCTACAATTCCACACGAGCGCCTTTCTGCGAACGGATCACCTTGGGAAGACCTGCCTCTTTGAGGATTGCGTGGAGGGCGTTCCGAGCGGGGTCCTCGCCGTGGACTAGAGCGACCTGTGTGACTCGGCCCGCGCGAGCCGTTTCGCGCACGAACCGGACGATGTCGGCCTGGTCGGCATGCGCCGAGAGCCCGTTCAGGACCCGGATCTGGGCGAAAACCTCGCGTTCGAGGCCGAGCACCCGAACCTTGGTGCGCCTTTCGACCAGGCGTCGCCCCAGTGTGTGCTGCGCCATGAAGCCCACGATCACCACGGTGTTTTTGTCGTCGCCCAGCGCTCGCGCGAAATGGTGGACGATCCGGCCCCCCTCACACATCCCGGAGCCCGCGATTACAATGCACGGCTCGCCGCTCGTCTGAAGGCGCTTCGACGCGGCGACGTCGGAGACATAGTGCAGATCGGGCGGCGAGAACGGGTCGTTGCGCTCCAGGATGCGTTGCCGAACGTCGGCTGCGAGATCCTCGGGGTGGAGCTTGTAGATCTCGGTGATCGCGATGGCGAGCGGGCTGTCGATGTAGATGGGAACGGCAGGCATGCGCCCCGCCTCGTGGAGACGCTCGAGTGCGAAGAGCACCTCCTGCGCTCGCTCGAGGGCGAAGGTGGGGATGTACACGCGGCCGCCTCGGTCGATGGTCCCGCTCACGATGTCCGCGAGCTCGTCGTCCATCGCGCGGATGTCGGGATGTCGCCGATCGCCGTAGGTGCTCTCGGTGATGAGAAAGTCGACGTCGGGGACGATCTCCGGGCTCTTCAAGAGCGGGAGTACCTCGCGGCCGAGGTCGCCGGTGTACAGCAGGCGCACGCGTCGGCCGCGTTCGGCGAGGTCGAGTTGTACGAGTGCCGAGCCCAGCACGTGACCGGCATTCCAGAACGTGAGGGTGACACCCGGTGCGATCTCCATCGGACGGTGGCTCGGCAGGGAGATCATCTGGGAGACGGCCCTCTGCGCGTCCTCGGTGTTGTAGAGTGAATCCACCCGTTCCGAGCTGCCTTCTCGCTGTGCGCGCTTGTTCAGATAGCGGGCGTCCTGCTCCTGCAGCATTGCCGCGTCGCGGAGCATCACGCTGCACAGGTCTCGGGTCGGTGGCGTGCAGTAGATGTTGCCGAGGAAGCCGCGCCGGGTCAGCGACGGGATGTTGCCGCTGTGATCGAGGTGCGCGTGGCTCAGTACCAGGCAGTGGGCCTCCGCGGCCCACGGCGGAACGTCTCGGTTCAGCCGCGTGGACTCTGCCCGCCGCCCCTGAAACAAGCCGCAGTCGAGTAGGACGTCGACGCCGTTGACGTGAATGCGGTGCAACGAGCCGGTGACTTGTTCGGCTGCTCCGTAGAACTCGAGATGCAAGATGGTTCCTCCCGCCCAGCGTCATGATGCGGACGAGACTCGCGATACGGTTTCGCCGAGTGTGCTGTCAAATCCCGCCTCGCCTGGTGCGCGTGCTCTCGCAGCAGCTCGCTCTGCGAGAACTGCGGCAGGGGACGGCCCTCGGATCGAACGGCGTCTGATGCAGAGGCCGCGCCCGCTTACGGGCGAAGGATGACGGGCATGCGCTCGATCCCGTTCACGAAGCTGCTCTCGTTGTACTCGATGGGCCCAGCGGCCTCCCACGAAGGGCGTCGTGCGAGCAGTTCCTCGAAGAGGATTCGCGCTTCGAGCCTCGCGAGGCTCGCGCCCAGACAGAAGTGCTGTCCGAAGCCCAAGGAGACGTGTGGCTCGACGGGTCGGGTCACATTCAGCACGTCGGCGTCGTCGCCCCACACCGTCTCGTCCCGATTCGCGGCGGCGTAGAGCATCATCACCGCATCGCCGGCGCGGATCGTCTTGCCGTGCTTCTCGATGTCGCGAGTCGCGCGCCGAAAGAAGTAGCGAATCGGATGAGTGAGACGCAGAAGCTCCTCGATTGCATCGGGCAGCGACGCCGTGCCGGTCCGGAGCAATGCGAGCTGGTCAGGGCGCTCGAGCAGCATTCGGGTGGCCTGAGAGACGAGCGTGCGCGTCGTTTCGTTTCCCGCCACCAGGAGCGTCATGCAGAAGATCAGGATCTCGCCTTCGTCCAGGGCTCGGCCTTCGACCTCGGCCTGCAGCAGCGCCGTGATCAGGTCGTCGCCGGGGTCGGTGCGACGCTCTGCGAGCATCTGCGCGAAGTATCCGAAAACCTGGGCGATGGCCTCCATCCCTTCGTCTCGATTCGCGTCGGCTCCGGCTTGCACGACCACGGCATCGGACCAACGGCGAAACGCGTCGAGATCGCTGTCCGGCACGCCGAGCATCTCGGCGATCACCCGCATGGGGAGGGGGACCGCGACGTGTTCGACGAAGTCGACCGGTTCGCCGATCGGTGTCGACTCGATGCTCTCGGCCGCGATTTCGCGCATGCGCCCCTCGAGGTCGAGGACGCGCCGGGGCGTGAAGGCCCGGCTGACCAGTGTGCGGTGCCGACTGTGGTCCGGCGGGTCCATCATGATGATCGATGGCGCCTGAGTGCCGATGCGGTCGCCCTCGTGCCCCTCATAGCTGGGCATGGTGATGCCGCCCGCGGAGCTCCAGAGCTCGGGCTGCTTGGACATCGCCTGTACGTCGTCACGCCGCGAGACGACCCAGAAGCCCCGCGGCGCAAACCACCACACCGGCGACTCCTGGCGTAACCACCGGAAGGCGGCGTTGGCACCCGCTTCGTCGATGTAGAAGCGACCTTCGTCCAATGCGATCGAGTCGGGCTGGGGCAGGGGATCGGCGACCATGCCCCAGCCGTTACCGCACTTCAGGTCTGTGGTGCAAAGTTGCCGTGAAAGCCCAATGAGACCCGCTCTTCGAGCCAGAGCCGGGCGAGCGGGGTCGCATCGATCGCGCGGGCGTCGAGAACATCGATCGCCGTGCGGTCGTTCGGGGCATCGTGGACGAGGTTGAGCACGAAGCCGTCGTCCTCGCCGGCGTTGGCATTGCGGGGGACGAACACCGGCTCTCCGACCCAGTGGCCGTGTGCGGTGTCGCGGTGCACCGAGCTTCCGCTCACGCGGTCGTACTTGGTGATGCGGCGGAAGAACGACTCCGCGCCCGACGAGGGCTCCGCGGTGGCGGCGTAGCCGAAGCGGTTCTCGTACCCCACGAGGCGATCATCGAGGCGCGGAAACTCCGCGGCCATGTCGGAGAGCTTCGTCTCTTTGCAGGTGCCCGCATCGACGTCGAACTCGTAGAGGTAGGGGTTGGCCGCCAGGCCGCCGGTGGTCTGAGTGGAGGCGTCGCGGATGGTCGAGATGTCGTCGAGCAACCCTTGCGCGTCCTCGTACTTGCAGGCGTCCATGAAGATCCGGCCGTCCTTCTCGTAAGCATTGCCGGGGTGGAACATGTACCCGGCCGACGGGACGTCGATCCACTGTGTCGGGCTGCCGGCCTCACGGCGGCGGATGCCGAACTTCATGTTGAGATCGGGCCGTGCTTTGACCGCTTCGCTGAACCCTCGGCCTGCGAGGTACGGCTCGAGATCGAAGTGAACGCTTCCGAGCGGGAAGATCACGTAGTTCTCGGTAATGGCGAAGTCGTGCATCATCGACGGCCATGGCGCGTCGAGCGCTTCCGCCAAGGAGACCGAGCCGTCGGGCTCCACCACGTAGAGCTGCACGTAGGGGGCGACCGGCTGATAGCCGTGGATCAGCATCTGTCCCGTGCGCCCGTCGATCTTGGGATGCGCCGTCGTCGACATGCCGAGCATCTTGCCGTCGTAGTCCCACGGACCTTTCGACGCGAGGGTGGTCGGGTCCATCTCGAATGGGGCCGCGACCTCCACCAGGGCCAACAGACGTCCGCCGTGCATGACGATGTTCGTGTTCGGCTGGAGGTCGGGGACAGGGTCGGCAATCGGGCCTTCCGCAGGGAGGTTGAGTCCGCCGAGGCAGTAGCGTCCCTCCTGGTCGACGCGCTCGAAGCTCGGGGTGCGGGCATAACGGCTCAGGTGATGCGCCTTGCCGTCATCGAAGCGGATGGCGTGCACGAGCGCGTCGCCGTCGAAGAGGTGCAGGCCACCGGGGCCACTCTTTGGAAGCACCTTCTGACACGGGCCGTTGCGGTAGAGGGTGCCGTTCAGTTCGCGCGGTATTTCTCCCTCAATCTTGGTGATCGGGTAGTCGGCCTCAACCGGGTTCGGGCGAAGAACGCTCGCGAGCATTTCGGCAGGGCTCGGGGACATCGCGGTTGCTTGCGTCGTCATCGTGCATCTCCTCGGAGCTCTCGCTCCATGAAGGCCTCGATCAGCTCTTCGAGATCGCGACCCAGTACGAGTTTGCCGGCAAGGTGGAGCGCCACCAGTCCGTGGACGTTGGACCAGTACAAGTGGGCGAGGATGTCGGGGTTTCCCTTGAGGGCGCCACCTGCGACGGCGTCTTCGACGGCACCGCGCATGACCAGCCACGCGCGCGCCTCTTCCGGATCGGCCGGCGACGTGCCTCGGGGTGGATCGAGCTCGAACATGATTCGGTAGGCGTGCTGTTCCTCGAGTGCGAAGTGGACGTAGCCGTGGCACAGCGCGCGCAACCGCGCGAGATGGCCCGCCGCGGAGTCTCGGGCAGCCTCCAGGGCTACCGCAAACCGCTCGAAGCCTGCGTGGCGCACCGCCTCGAAGATCTCGTCCTTGTTCTCGAAGTAGCGGTACGGTGTCATCGGGCTGCAGCCCAGGTCTGCAGCGAGCGCCCTCATCGTGACGCCGTCGTATCCCTTTTCGGCGAAGAGTCGCGTCGCGACGGCGCACAGGGCGTCTCGAAACTGCTCGACCTCCACTTCGGAGAGGGCTGCGCGGGGCATGGAAAGATCTTACAGCGTAAAATTTACAGTGTCAACCCATACGTCGGGGCTTTGCTCTCGAGGGCTCGATCCGTATCGTCGGTCGAGCATACGGTCGGACATTCACCCCCAGCGAGGAGCACGACAGTGGAAATCGGCGTACTCAGCATCTTCCAGAACTACCGTGACGAGCACGATGACGGCGCGATCATGCAGGGCGAGATGAAGGTTGCCCTGCTCGGCGAAGAACTCGGCTTCGATTCCTACTGGGCGACGGAGCACCACTTCTTTCCGTACTCGATGTGCCCGGACAATATTCAGTGGTTGACGGGGGTCGGCGGCCGGACGGAACGGATCAAGCTCGGTACCGGCGCGGTCATCATGCCGTGGAACGATCCCTACCGCGTCGCGTCGAAGATGGCGCTTCTCGACCAGCAGTCGGGCGGACGTGCGCTGCTCGGGTTCGGGCGGGGGCTGTCGCGCAAAGAGTACGGGGCCTTCGACATCCCGATGGACGAGGCCCGCGGTCGCTTCGACGAAGGCACCGAGCTCGTCGTGCGCGCACTCGATAGCGGCTTCTTCGAGGCCGACGGAGAGTTCTTCAAGCAGCCTCGCTGCGAGCTGCGCCCGAGGGCGACGGCGGGCTTCAGTGACCGCGTCTTCTCGATCGGCGTTTCGCCGGACTCTGCGGTGCAAGCAGCCGTTCTCGGCGCACGCCTCATGGTGCTCGCGCAGCAGCCCTGGGAAATCTTCCGCGACACCGCACTGATCCCATACCAGCAGAAGTGGCGCGAGGTGCGTGACTCCGAGCCTCCGCCGCCGGTCTGCGGACAGCTCGTCTTCTGCGACGCCGACGCGAGCAAGGCCGAGGACCTGGGCCAGACCTATATCAAGAACTACTTTTCGACGGTCGTCGAGCACTACGAGATCGGCGGCGATCACTTTGGCAAGGGCTACGAGTTCTACGCCTCTGCGGCCGAGATGATCAGCGCGATCGGCCTCGACGAGATGGCAAAGATGTACGCGGGCGTGAACACGTGGGGCACGCCGGAGCAGATCCTCGAGAAGATCGATCAGCAGCGCAGCATCCTCGACTGCGACATCGACGTGCTCACGATCATGAAGTACGGCGGCATGACCGACGCGGAGGCCGAATCGTCGATGCGTCTCTTCGCGGACAAGGTGATGCCCCGAGTGCGCGCGACGGCGAAAGGGCAGGCCGCCTAACTCGAGCTGCGGATCGGGCCTGGCCCGTCACTCGACCCGCGGATCGGGGCCTGGCCCGCTCGGACGCCGCCTCCCCGAAGCGTGTTCGGGGGTGCTACGGTTGCGGGGAGTCCGATCCAGGAGGGCGCGCATGCACGATTTCGTCGTTCCAAACAGAACCGTCGTCGACGCCACCGGAGCCACGCCACGCCGGGAAGACGTCGCGATACACCGAGACGATCGAGCGGCGTCTCCCGACCGAAGAGGGAGGCAAGGTGGTCGGCGAGCTGCAGGTGGTCCGCGATCCGCAGTCGGCCGGGGCGGAGTGAGGCGATGAAGGCAGCGGTTTACTACGAGAACGGGGGGCCCGAGGTTCTCCGCTACGAAGACGTACCCGATCCCGAATGCCCGGCGGGTTGGGTGGTGATCGACGTCGAGGCGGTGAGCCTCGAAGGAGGCGATCTCATCTATCGGTGGGGGTCTCCGCCGCCGCACACGCCCTACGTCGTGGGCTATCAGGCCGCCGGAGTGATCTGCCAGGTCGGCGAGGGCGTCAGCGATCTCGAAGTCGGCCAACGCGTGACCACGATCTTTCCGAACGGCTCGCATGCTGAGAAGCGCGCGGTGTTGGCGGCCGTCGCGTTTCCAGTGCCCGACGGGCTCTCCATCGAAGAGGCGTCGACCATCCCGATTCCGTTCGGCACGGCCGGCGATTGCCTGTTCGAGTACGGCAAGCTGCAGGCTGGGGAAACCGTGCTGGTCCAGGCTGGCGCGAGCGGTGTGGGGCTTGCTGCCGTACAACTCGCGAAACGGGCCGGCGCGACGGTGTTCGCGACTTCGTCGAGCGACGAAAAGCTCGAGCGTCTCCGGGACTTCGGACTCGACCACGGCGTGAACTACGCGACCCAGGATGTCGTTGCGAAAGTGATGGAGATTACCGGCGGCAATGGCATCGACGTAATCGTCGATGGCGTTGGCGGTGACGTGACCCAGGCCAGCCTCCGTATGTCGGGCTACCGGGGCCGGGTCTGCATGTACGGCAATGTGAGCCGCGACTCTTTCTCGTACAAGTATGATCTCGACATGATGCGGGGGAACCGGGCGATCTACGGCGTGGCGCTCTCCGCCCTCGAAGAGCAGCCGCGTCTCAAGCCGATCTTGCAGCAGCTCATTGAGGACGTTGCGGACGGATCCCTTCGCGCCGTCGTCGACAAGACCTTCCCGCTCTCTGAGGCGGCTGCGGCGCACGCCTACGTGGAGAGCCGCCAGTCGTTCGGTCGTGTGGTGCTGATCCCGTAGGTACCGGGTCTCATGGCGGATGATCTTCGAGGGCGCGTCGCGCTGGTTACCGGGGCGAGCCGAGGGATTGGCGTCGCGATCGCGCGACGCCTGGCGTCCGCCGGAGCGTCGGTAGCGGTGACGGCGCGGAGCCTCGAGCCGCACCCGAAGCTGCCCGGTACGTTGCGCGAGACGCTCGCGATGCTCTCGGGGGACGGTGCAAAGGCGGCGATCGTCGGTGATCTGGCACGGCCCGGCGATCGGGCTCGTATCGTAGCCGAAGTCCGAGAGAAGCTGGGCCCGGTCGACATCCTGGTGAACAACGCGGCCCGCGCGTTCTACGAGCCAGCGCACGCCATCTCCGATAAGCGCATGCGGCTCGGTTTGGAGCTGAACCTTCTCGCCCCTCTCGACTTGGTTCAGCGAGTCGTGCCCGACATGCGCGCGCGGAGGGCGGGATGGATCGTGAGTCTGTCGTCTGCGACGACCGTCGCCCCGGCCGGGCCGCCCTGGAACGACTTCACGAAGACGAGTGGGACGTACGCTGCCGCGAAATCGGCTCTGGAGCGGTTGACGATCGGGCTCGCGGCGGAGCTGTTCGATGATGGCATCGCCGTGAATACGCTGGCTCCGGTTGCTGCGGTGTACACGGCAGCCGCCGACCAGATGGGGAAGATGCCGAAGGATCCGTCGATGATCGAGCCCGAAGAGGTGATTGCGGAGGCGGCGCTCGCCCTCTGCTCGTGTGACCCGGCCAAGCTCACCGGTCGCGTGACGTACAGCGGTCCGCTCCTCGAAGAGCTGGGGCGCGAGGCGCAGTCGCTCGACGGCCATTCGCGGATGCCATCTCGCTGACGGTACATCAGTCATGTACTTCAGCATCACGAACTACGCGGGGGTCGTGCGTCGGGCGTTGCGCGAGACGCGTCGCGGGAATCGGGGTCGCACCGTCGCGATCCTTCTGATCGCCGCGCCGCTTCTCGCCCTGTTCGATGCGGTCTGTCTCGCGCTCGACCACGTGCTCTTCCCGGGGTTCCGGCGCCTCCGCGTGACGGCTCCGGTCTTCGTTCTCGGCAACGCCCGTAGCGGCACTACGCAGCTCCATCGCTTGCTCGCGGCGGACGCGGATCATTTCTTCTACTTCCGTACCTGGGAGATCCTCTGCCCCGCGATCACCCAGAAGAAGCTCGTGCACCTGATCGGCCGACTCGACGCTCGCTGGAACGGAGGCCGACTCGCGCAGCGGTTCGGGGATCGGGAAGACGAGACCCTGGCGAAGGCTCGTCGTATGCACGACTGGCGCCTGACCGGTCCCGAGGAGGACGGGTTTCTCGAGCTACACACGTTCGACTCGGGAACACTCACGGTTTTGTTCCCGTACGTCCGCGAGTTGGGGCGCCTTGGCAACCTCGACGTCGCCAAACCGTGGCAGCGACGAAGGAGGCTTCGATTCTATGAGGGCTGTGTCAAACGCCAGCTCTTCGTGCAGGGTGGTGACCCGTCGGGGTTGGTGCTTCTCAGCAAGAATCCGGGCTTCGTCTTCCGCATGCGCAGCTTGATCGAACACTTCCCGGATGCGCGATTCGTCTGCCCGGTGCGCAATCCGGGGGAGACGATCCCGAGCCTCATCAACATGCTCCGAAAAGGTTGGCTCGCGATGGGCTGCGACTCCGGAGACGTGGATGAAGGCACGGACTGGATTCGAGACGTTCAACTCGAAGGCTATCGGTATGCGTTCGAGGTGCTCGATACGCTGCCCGCGGACCGCCAAGCGGTCGTGTCGTTCGCGGACCTCACGGAGCGGCCACTCGACGCGGTCCGTTCGGTCTACGAGCGGTTCGGGCTGGAGATGTCGGAGGACTACCAGGCATTCCTCGCGCGCGAGCAGCGATCGTCGCGTTCATACACGAGCCAGCACCGGTACGACCCCGGCGGGCTCGGCCCGTCCGCCGAGGAACTCGAACGTCGGCTCGGCCCCCTTTTCGACCGCTTCGGTTGGCCTCGAGCCGTCGGGCGTCCGCCGGCGTAATCCTTTTGACCTGTCTGTGGGGCGCGGTTAGCCTGCGCGAAGTGAGAATCCGTCCTTCGTGCCGCGCCGGCCTCCGCGCGGCTGCCGCAGTGTGCGTGCTGGGTTTGGTGCTCCTTGAAGCAGGAGCGTCCGCGGAGCCGGCTCCCCCGTTGCCGCTGAAGGGCAGGGACGGTGCGCGCCCGAACGTTCTACTGATCACGATCGACACGCTGCGGATGGATCACCTCGGTGTGTACGGCTATCCCTTGCCGACTTCACCGGCGATCGATCGGCTGGCCCGGGAGGGTGTTCTCTTCACGGATGCGATCACGCCCGTGCCGATGACGGCCCCGGCCGTTGCGTCCTTGCTCACGGGCCAACACGTGGATCACCACCGTGTGCATCTGAACGCGGGCACCTTTGCTGAGAACGTCGGTTCGATTGCCGAGGCCTTCGCCGCTGCGGGTTACGACACTGCTGGATTCTACGGGAACGAGGCGGTCGAAGAATTTGGTCGCGGCTTTCGCGTCTTCGAGGAGTTCCCTCGCAAAAAGGTTCCCGGTGGTCTCGAGATGGCCGACGACCTCGGTGCCGCGCGCGGTCTCGAGTGGCTGAAGGAGGCGAAGGAGCCGTGGTTTCTCTGGCTCCACTTCATCGATCCCCACGGGGCGTACGACTCTTCGCCGCCGAGTCGCAGCGCCGGCTTCGAGTACCCGGACGACCCCGCGTTGGATAGAGAGCTCGAGACCAGCACGAAGAACTGGGTCTACGGCGCCGTGCCACGCTACCAAGGGTTGCCGAATCTCAAGCGCGCCGGGGACTACGTTCGACGCTACGACGGAGAGATCGTGGGCACCGATCTGCAGATCGGGAAGCTCCGTGCGTGGTTGGAAGAGCGGGGGGAGCTGGATCACACGCTGTTGGTGCTGACCTCCGACCACGGTGAGAGCCTCGTCGAGGACGAGTACTACTTTCAGCACGGCAAGTCCCTGAACGAGGTCGCACTTCGGATTCCCCTCTTCGTTCGCCATGCATCGCTGCCGTCAGGCACGAAGATCGACGCACCAGTGTCTTTGGTCGATCTCTACCCAACGGTCGCGACTCTCGCTGGATTGCCGGCCCCGATCGGAGTCGCGGGCCGCGACGTCTCGGGGGTGATCTTCGGCGAGGATCTCGGCGAGCGGCTGCGCATCAACTACACCATCACTCCCGATCTCAAAGTCGGCGTGATGCGCGGTCGGTGGCGGCTCTGGGGGAGGCCGGCGAAGGGGAAGGACGGTGGTGTGAGGATCGACGAGTTTCCGTCGGTCATTCTGCTCGACACGACGACCTACCCGGAGAAGCGCGTGCCCAACGGCGAGCAGCCCGAGACGGTGAAGGAGCTGAGGAAGGAGCTCGTCGAGACCTCGAAGAGGGTGCGTTCCCTCGAGGCTCCGCCGGTCGACCTGACCAAGGGGCAGCAAGACCGTCTACGCGCGCTCGGCTATATCGACTGAGAGGGAGGACGGCGGGTGCTCGAGTGGGTGAACGGGACGGGGCTGCGGCCCGTTCTCGATGCGCTCGCGGGAGCCGAGCGAGACGAGTTCCTGCGTGAGTCGCGTCGAGGCTACGGGACGCTTGCCCAACCCGCGAAGGTGGAGAGACGCTCTGCCCGTTTCCGCGCCTGTTCGTCGTCGCGCGGCGCTGTTCTTCTCTCAAGCAATCTTGTCGAGCCGAACCGAGCGCATCGTCGGCACAGGGTGCTCGGTTGCCTCGAGCCAGCGCAGAGTCCACAGCCCTTCGGTGTGACCGCTAGGGTCGAGCCAGTTCGTGTCGGCGATGTCGGGATCGTCCGGGCAGATCAAGAAGCGCACTGAGCCGTCGGGCCGATAGTGCGCGCGCTGTTTGTTCGTGTGGATCTGCCGGTAGCGGTAGTCGAACGACTCGCCCCAGAAGTTCGACAGAACGAAGCCCCAGTAGCGGCACGGGGGCGGCGTCACGTCCACGACGATCGCGTGTCCCTCCTGGAGGCGCCACCAGCAACTCAGGTAGCGCATGTCGGCGATACCGAGTGTCTCCGACGACGTCACGGGCGTGCTCTGGTAGACTTCGTCGTCGAGCGCTCGGAACCGCCGAGCGAATTCGAAGAAGGCGCGGTTCGCGCCGTGCATGTACCCGGTGGCACGCCGTAGTGCAGAAGTGACGAATGCCGGATCGAGGGGGCTGGGAGGGTCGTCGGTGATTCGCTCGATTCGCAGCTCGGCCGGCTTCGCTCGCGGCTTGTCCCAGAACGTCTGTCGCACCATCACCGTGGTGGCGTCCGATGCGGTCTCGATCCAGTTGCCGGACTGCTGCTTCGGCGCCAACACCACTTCGAACCGCCCGTCCGTGTCGAGGGCCAGCTCGTCCACGTTCACGTACGCGACGGTTCGACGCCCGCCCTGACGGCCCAACGAACCGCCATAGATAGCGATCGTCATGTAGTGCGACTCGCCACGCGTGCCCTGGATCCGGTACTCGTGCTCACCGCTTACGTACGCGTTGGTGTGGATGTTGTCCGGATTGTCCCAGCCACTCTTGAGTGTCTCGTGGAGGCTCTCGAAGAAGGCAGGCTGGCGAGCGTCTCCGCCCTCCATGATCTGTTCCAGCGCGCCCCGAAGGAGTCGTGTCAGGTAGCGTTGTCCTTCGGCGAGATCGATCGGACTGCTAGGGCCCCCGGCCTCGCGGAGGTCGCGTTCGAGCCGTTCGAGTTCCTGACAGAACTCCGTCCAGGCACGGCCCGAAGCGAGTGCGGTGAGTGGATTGTCTTTGCGTGACGGCATGGGGTCGGCTCAGCGCCAAGCAGGACGGTCGCCGATGATCTTCTCCCTGGCGAGCTCCTCTAACTGCTCGGAGCTCACCCCAAGCTCTCCGCCGAGGATCTCCTGATTGTGCTGTCCCATGGTGGGCGGAGGTGACCGGTGCCATCGTGGCCCGAGCGCAGAGAAGCGCATCGGCAGCGTGGGGTAGCGGCGGCGGCCGACGACCTCGTGTTCGAGCTCTTGGTAGAAGCGGCGGTGTTCCAGCTGCGGGTTGGGCATCACGAAGTGCGCGTTGGCGAGCGGCTCGGCGGGCACGCCGGCGGTATGCAATCTGGTGGTGAATTCGGCACGGTCTTCGTTCGCGAAGGCGCCGCGCAGCTTCTCGTCGATGTCGTCGTGGGCCGCTCGGCGACCGGCGACCGTGCGCAGGTTCTCAGCCACAGCCCACGCGGGCCGTCCGATCGCCTCGATGAGAGCATTCCACTGCGCGTCGGTGGCGACGGACAGGGCCAGGGGCTCGCTGTCACGGCAGGGATACACTCCCTGGGGAGCGGCAGACCGACTTCGGTTGCCCGTTCTCGTGAGGAGGGCTCCGTACGCGGAGTGTTCGATGACCTGCTCCGCGGCGACGTTTAGCCCGGGTTCGATCAGGGGTACTTCGACCAGCTCTCCGCGCCCCGTCGCACGGCGCTGCTCGAGCGCCAGCGTGATCGCAAAGAAGGCATGTAGGGCGCCGATCGGGTCGCAGATGTTCACGATCATGGGCAGGTCTTCGTAGCCGGAGAGCCACGCGAGCCCGCACGCCTGCTCGACGTTCATCGCGAATCCGACGCGGTCGCGCCAGGGCCCGTCGAGGCCCCAGCTCGGCATGCGCACGAGGATCAGTTTTGGGTTTCGCCGCCGCAGGTCGTCGGGATCCAATCCGAGGTTCGACAGCACGCGGACCGAGAAGTTTTCGACGAGGATGTCCGCGTCGTCGACGAGCCGCAGGAAGAGCTCGCGGCCCTCCTCGGTGTCGAGCCGCAGAGTGACGTCGCGCTTGTCGGGGTTCGCCCCGTGGAAGATCGAGCTTGCCTCCCAGAAGCGGCCGCCCTTGATCGCGTTGACGAAGCGCATGCCGTCCGGACGCTGGGTCGACTCGATCTTGATGACGTCGGCTCCGAGCATCGCGAGGTGGCCGGTGAGGAAAGGCCCCGCCCAGAAGGCCGTGAGGTCGAGCACCCGGAGGCCCTCGAAGGGGAGGGCGTGCGCGGCTTCTCGTGTCGGTGGGATTTCTGGCGGCGCCGGTCTGACCGCGCGGGTGTGTTCGCCGAGTCGCGGAGCGGGCGCGGGTTCGGCGGGTGGGGCATCGCCCAGCCGATACGGCACGCGCGGTTGAATGAACCCTCCCGGGTGCCCCTGGAAGACTCCGCGCGCGACGAGGTGATCGAGCTTCGGAAGCGTCTCTCCGTTTCCGATCGGCGCTACGGGGATGCGCAGCGCGGATGCGAGCTCGACGATCTCGTCGACCGTGTGGTCGCGGGTCCAGGCGTGGATCATGCCGTGGATGAATTCGAGCTCCTTCATCCGGTTGTCGGTGTGGTGATACTTCGTTTCCTCGGCGATCTCCGGACGTCCGACCAACGCGCAGAAGTCCTGCCACTGCTGTGCGGTGACGGTCGCGAATCCGACCCACCCGTCCTTTGCGGGCTCGACCGACGGGGTGTCGATGAACTGGCCCAGAGGCGTCCCGGTGAACTGGCCGTGCAGGTCCTGATACTGCGTGCCGCATTGAAGCAGCGCTTCGAATGTCGAGACGTCCACGTGTTGTCCGCGGCCCGTCCTGCGAGCGGAGAGCCACGCGACGAGAGCACCGAAGCTCGCATACGTGCCCACGATCCACTCCCCAATGCGTCCGTTCGCGCCGACCGGACCGCGCTCTGGAAGTCCGCGACGCGCGGTCATGCCCACGGCGGCTTGGAGTGTCCACTCCGTGGCGGGTCGAGTCGCCCACGGGCCCTCGAGCCCCCACGGGGAGATCGACACGAGCGATAGTCGTGGGTTCACGGCGGCGAGCGCGGGGAAGTCGATCCCGCGCGTGTCGAGCCCCCCGGGACCGAAGCTCTCGATTACGAGGTCGGCGGTGGCGGAGAGC
>JAJCZO010000193.1 GCA_029262355.1 Deltaproteobacteria bacterium | reverse complement strand
GGCGTACTCACAGGCCTACAGCGCCTGGCGGAGAGCGAAGGGATTTCCCTCGAGGCGCTCCTCGGCGAAACCGAGCGGATCGTCCACGGCACGACGACCGCGGACAATACGATGATCCAGATGAACGGCGCCGTGACCGGGCTCATCACGAGCGACGGGCATCGCGACGAGATCGAGCTGCGTCGAGGGTTCAAGGAAGACATCTGGGACCCGTCAGCGCCCCCGCCCCCGGCCATCGCACCACGCCGCCGCCGAGTGGGTGTACCCGAGCGGCTCGACTTCGAGGGCAACGTCATCGTGAAGCTCGACGAGGCCGCTGTCCGCCGAGCCATGAAGCGCCTCAGGCTGCAGGAGGTTCAGTCGCTCGCCGTCGTGTTCCTGTTCTCCTTCATCGACCCAACACACGAGCGACGGGTCCGCGAGATCGCGAAGAAGGAGTTGCCTGGCGTCGACGTTTCTCTGTCCTGTGAGGTCATGCCGCGCGCGCCCGAATTCGAGCGCACGTCGACGACCCTCGTAAACGCGTTCGTTGGGCCGAAGATCAAGAAATACCTCGGCAAGCTCGAGAAGAGCCTGCGTCGGTTCGGATACGCCAAAGACCTCCTCCTCATACAGTCTAACGGTGGCCTGATGACCGCCTCCTACGTCGCCGACAAGGCCGTGACCGTGCTCGGCTCTGGTCCCGCAGGCGGCGTCATCGGGGCATGCAAGGTCGCGTCGGACGCGAAGATCGACGACTTCATCTCGGTCGACATGGGCGGAACGAGCTATGACGTTTGTCTCATCCGCGGCGGCAAGCCCGAGGTCACGTCATCGTGGAATTGGCACCACCGCTACTTGATCGGACTGCCGATGGTCAACGTCCAATCTGTGGGCGCGGGGGGTGGCTCGATCGCCAGCGTCGTCGAGGGGGCGCTCCATGTCGGTCCGCAGAGCGCCGGCGCCCAGCCAGGACCGATCTGTTACGGGCGCGGCGGCACTCAGGTCACCGTCACCGATGCGAATCTGGCGCTTGGCTACCTCGATCCCAACTACTTCTACGGAGGCGAGCTCGAGCTCGACATCGACAGCGTGACGAAGGCGATCGACAAGCAGATCCGTCGACCGCTCGGTCTCCGAACCATCGAGGACGCCGCCCACGGCATATTCCGCATGGTGAACGCGAGCATGGCCAACGCGATCCGACGTGTTTCGGCGCAGCGCGGGGTCGACCCGCGGGCTCTCCCCCTCGTCGCCTTTGGTGGAAACGGCGCGGTCCACGCAGGAATGCAGGCGGCCGAGCTCGGAATCGGATCCGTCATCATCCCGAAGAGTGCGCCCACGTTCTCGGCACTCGGACTTCTGCTGACCGATCCAACCGTGTACGAGCTGCGTTCCTACATCACACCGGCCGACGAAGCGGACCTCGCCCGCCTATCGAAGCTCTACTCCCAGATGGAGAAGGCCGCCGCCAGCTCGCTCGCTCGCGCCGGGTTCAAGCGGGGGGAGGTCCACCACCAACGCATCGCGTACCTGTGTTACCCCGGCCAGACGTTCGACATGCCACTCCCGCTGCCTGGCAGCGGCGCATTCACGCGCCACGACCGCGACGCGATGATCGAAGCCTTCCACCGCGTTCACGAGGACCTGCACACGTACGCCTCACGTGACCAGATGCCGATCCTTCGGGCCACCGGCCTGCAGGCAACCGCGATCACGACGAAGCCGGAGATGCCCCGCATCTCCTCATCCTCCCGGCCCGCCGAGACCGCCCGGAAGGGTCGTCGCCGTGCCTACTTCGCAGGCAAGTGGCACCAGACCCCGGTGTACGACGGCCCGCTCTTGAAGGCCCGCCAAACTGTCGAAGGCCCCGCCATCATCGAAGAGCCTCTCACGACGGTCATCATCTACCCAGGCCAAACAGCCCGCCTAGACCCCCAAGGCAACTACCACCTGAGCGTGCCGACCTAGGCTGGGCCCGTCTACACCTCGTGGAAGGTGCCGTATTGGGTGATGACTTCCAAGAGCCCTTCGGCCATTTCGCCGTCAAGGGTCTTGACGGCTTGGTAGGCGTCGAAGGCCTTGTCTTGCTGTCCCATCTTGGCGTGAACGATCGCGACAGCGGCGTGGGCCCAGGCCGAGTCGGGCTCGAGACGAGCAGCTTCTTCGTAACTGACGAGCGCCTTGTCGAACTCGCGAATCGACTGGAAGGCGAGACCCAGCTTGAAGTGCCGGACCGCACTCGAGGGATCGATCTCGATCGAGTGCTGGTATTCGAAGATCGCCTCCGCAATCAGCCCGGCACGCGCATACAGGTCACCCATGTGCGAACGACCGTCGGCCGTCTCCATGCCGTCGGTCGGCATCGGATCGATCGGGCTGGCCAGCCGGGCGCCCGCGTCGACCTCCGACGTCTCGCCCTCGTGAGCCACATTCCGCTCGAGCTCGCCAACCGGGTCCAGCCGAATCACGCGCACGGCGACGACGGGGCCATCACTCTCCAACGGCGCCAGGCTCGAAGTCGTGGGCGAGCAACTCAAGAGACAGCAGGACAGGGCCCCAATCACGATCCGCATGTTCGTTGGATCGGCCGATCCCAGCCGGGAGATGAGCCCAGAGTCCGCTTGCGTCGACCCAATCCCAGTCGACGCCGCGGGCCCTATAGGTCACCGCAGCGCGGTGAGGATCCGGCGCGTCGCTGGGCTTCGATTGAGCGTGTAGAAGTGCACGCCCGGCGCGCCGCGCTGGAGAAGCTCGCGGCATTGGCCGACTGCGTGATCGACGCCGATCTGAAGGACCTTCTCGCTGTCGCCCTCCGCCGCCTCGAGCGCCAATAGCAAATCAGCGGGAATCTTGGCGCCACACATGGCGGTAAAGCGCTTCACCTGGCCGACGTCGGTAATGGGCATGATCCCGGGCACGATCGGCACGCCAATGCCCTTGGCGCGCGCACGGCCGACGAAGTCGAAATAGTCGGCGTTGGAGAAGAAGAGTTGCGTGATCAGGAAATCCGCGCCGGCATCGACCTTGGTCACGAGGTGCGCAAGGTCGGTCTCGGCGTCGCCTGCGTCGGGGTGAATCTCGGGATACGCCGCACCACCGATACAGAAGGAGCCACGCGCCTTGATCATCGCGGCTAGATCCGAGGCGTAGCCGAACCCACCCGGGACCGCCTTGAACTCCTCGCCCTTCGGGGGATCCCCACGCAAGGCAAGGACGTTCTCGATCCCGACGCCCGCGAGCTGGTCAAGGACTCCCTCCAACTCACCGCTGGTGTGGCCGGTGCAGCTCAGGTGCGCCATCGCTTCCACGCCGAGATCGTTTTTGATCTTCTGGACAAGCTCGATCACCTGGCCACGGTTGGACCCCATCGCGCCGTACGTGACGGAAACGAAGGAAGGATCGAGTGCCTTCAGCTCCGCGATCGTCCCCAGCAGGCTCTCGCTGCCCTTGGCGGTCTTCGGCGGAAAGAACTCGAAGGAAAAGACCGGGCCGCCGGCTTTCAGAATCTCATCGATTCGCACCCGTCCACCATAGGGAACCGGGTCGTACGGACGCAATCGACCACGAGGCCACCGTCAGTGGAACTCTCGACCCAGATCAAGGATAACGGCAGCATGCAAAGGGGATTCATCGCCGGGATCGCCCTGGGAGCCACCATCGCCCTGGCCCTCGGGCTGGGGCTCGCGATGATTCCCACCACGCCGACCTGGGCGCTCTGGCAGCTGACCTTGGCGTTGGATCGCGGCGACGTCAGCGAGCTGACTCGCATGGTCGACGTACCGGCCGTCACCTTCCGGGCCGTTCACGACCTGCAAGCCGACAGCTCGGATGGTCCCCAGGGCATCGATCTGGGGCGACTCGCGCAGGCCTTCCTCGCCGGCGACCGGGTTCGTACGGTCTTCGATGACCCGGATCACCCCCTCGAGGTCGGGGCCACGGACTTCTTGTCGGCTTGGTGGAGCATGCGACGCGACGACGGAATCGCCACTGTCACCCTCGAGGCGGGAGACCGACGGCTCGACCTGATCCTCGAGCAACGCACCGACCTCGAGTGGAAAGTGGTCGGCGTGAGCCCGATCGGCGCCCTTCTGCGCATCGAAGAGCGCAGCGACCGGGTCGAAGCGGACACGCTCACCCGCGCTTCGGCATGAGTTCCCAGTAGTCGAGATCGAGTACGACGCGGGGGTTGTAGCGCTCCTTGCCCTTGTCGTCCGTCACCCGACGCTCGAAGTCCGGCTCATCTGCCGGATTGCCGTCCTTGACGCCGACGAGGCGCAGGCGCAGCGCTCCCACCTGGTCGGAGACCTCGTGCGTCTCGAGCACGTCGGAGTAGGCATAGAGCGTGGTACCGGCGTAGGTCGGGTTCGCGTGCGCCCCACTGTTCATTGCAACGATTCCCGAGCGGTTCTCGAGACCGTTGAACGCGATCGCGTACGACGTGGCCAACGGAAAGCCGCCATACACGAGAGGACGTCCGTCGGTCAGGATGTGATCGAAATGAACCTTCGCCGTGTTCTGCCACAATCGGGTGTACGTCATATGATCGGCGTTGTTCACCGTCATCCCATCGAAGTGATAGATTCGCTCGCCCGCCGTGTAATCTCCGAAGAAGAAGCGCCCTCCGGTTTGCTCCGTCGTCGTGAGTGCCCCGCTCCACTGCGGCAGCTCACCGGCCTGCACCTGCTCTGGCAATTCGGGGACGACCGGCGCATCGAGGTACGTGGTCGGCGTGTTCACGTCGCGCTTGCGGACCATGACCCAGCGCGTGTACCGCAGAACGATCTCGCCCCGCTGGTTCCGCCCGGTCGTCTCGACGTATGCGATTCCGGTCTTGCCGTTCGAGTTCTCCTTGAGGCCGACGATCTTGATTC
>JAJCZO010000192.1 GCA_029262355.1 Deltaproteobacteria bacterium | reverse complement strand
CTTTCCCGACTTCCAGAAGATCACAGACACCGATCTCTCGGGTTGGGCGCTCGGACACCTTTCGCCGTTGCTCGTCGCGCACGGCATCGACGAGGGCGGTGAGCCCGATCGCGGTATCGGTGGTCACGATGAGATGTGGTTTGCGCTGCGCGATCTCGCCTTTGGCGAGACCACGTATCCCATGCCGATCGTGCCGGAGAACATCTCTCGACCTGAGTCCGAGCGCGGCTTTCCCGCCTTGAGCGCGGCATACGAGCGAACGATCGAGTTTCTGCTCAACCTGTTGATGATCGAGTTTCGTGCTGAGATCGGGTTCGAGCGAACCGAGCGCTTGCTGCGCGATCCCGACCTCTTTGGCGATCGACGCGCCGAGGCGCTCGAGGCAGCCGAGGTCGTGGATCGAATTCGCACCGACGAGCTGATTCATGTCACTTCGTTGCGTCTCTATCTGGGGGAGCTGCGGGCGATCACGCTGCGCACCGAAGACGACGGGACAGTATCGGGAGCGGACGTCGTGGACACGCTCTGGCAGCGTATCGTGCAGTGGGCGACGGTCGAGCAGCCGCCGCTCGCCGCGGCCCAGCAGGAGGAGCTCCTGACAGGTCGCATTCGCGAGCATGCAGAGGGCGATCGGATCCTCCAGCGATTTCGCCGATTGGAAGAGGCGGCCTAGGGAGATGTTGGCGCCGATGCGATCTTCGACTTTTCTCCTGTGCTTCTTGATGGCCGGTGTGTTGAGCGTGCCGCGGGGCTCCCTTGGAGCGGAGAGTCCGTCCGGGGAGGAGATCGTCGCGCAGATCCAGGAGCAGGCGCGTGCGTTCGAAGCCCAGTACATCGGCAGCTTTTCCAAGCGGAAGGCAACGACGAAGATCATCGACCCCGACGACGATGAGCTCAGGTCCACGAAGGATGTCGTGCTCGACGTGTGGCAGTATCACGGCGAGCATCCGACCAGGAAGATCCACGAATGCCGCTTCGACGGCAAAGACGTGGACCTGGCCAAGTGTGAGGAGGAGCCACGGCTCGAACCGGCGTACCGACTCTTCGCCGACGAGGCCGACGAACACTACCGACTCGAATACCAGGGAGTTGCGACGTGGGATGGAAAGGCCAGCCACCGCATCGAGGTCGTGCCACTCGAACAGACGTCACGCCATTTGAAGGGCGACGTCTTCTTCCTTCAAGATTCTCTCCTGCTCGCGGGAATGGACGTGACTCTCGCGGACTACCCGTTCGGTCTCCAGGATCTCTCCATAAAGATGACCTTCACCCAGAAGGACGGGGCTCCGGTTCTAGACCACGGGCGAACCGAGGCGGTGATTTACGTTCCCTTCGTGGTCAACGACAAGAGCGTGACGGAGTTCCGCGCGACGGATCAGAAACTGCTCACCGCTCGCCACGCGAAGCGCTAGCTCAGCGAGTTCCGGCCCGCCCCGATGGGCAGGTTCGAGAGGGCGCCTCGACCCCGGGCGGGGCGGCGCTCGGGCTTGGCCTCGTGAATCGGGTCGTAGCCCCCGAGGATCTGGAGGCGACGACGATAGAGCCAGTGCACCGCCGTCGACATAGCGTTAACGCCTTGCCGCTCCTCCGGCGTCCTTCAACGCGAGGTCGACGGCGGTACACGAGGATGTCCGTGCGGCAGTACCCAGACGTTTCGGTATACGACCGGGTTCCAGTGATCTTGCAGGTAGAGCGGCCCCGCAGACGGGTCTTCAGAGGCGCCGTTGCCGGTTGGGCCGGGGATCTCGACGTCGTCCTGAATGATGACGCCGTTGTGCCGTACGGTGACGCGTGCCGACGTGGTCTTGTTTCCCTCGGCGTCGAAGCGGGCGGCGGCGAAGTCGATGTCATACGTCTGCCAGCGAAGGGGGGGGAACGACATGTTTACCGCCGGTGCGCTGACCTTGTAGATGCCTCCGCAGTCGTTGTCCTTCTCGGTGAGCCCGAACGAATCGAGAACCTGCACCTCGTAGCGGTTCTGCAAATAGACGCCGCTATTGCCCCGCCCTTGACCGCTGCCTTCTGGCGTAAAGGGCGTGCGGAACTCGAGGTGGATCTGGCCATCGCCGAAGGACTCTCGACTCGTCGCGCCCGCTTGCAGGAACCCCCGGTCGTCCATCGCGCCGTCGACGGCGGTCGTGCCGCTGCCGTCGAATACCACGTGCGCACCTGGGGGCGGCGGGGCGCCGGTGGTAGGGCTCTCGCGCTCGACCCGCGCGAGCCTCAAGGTTTCCCCGTCGGGGCCGGCGCCTACGAGCGCTGTGCCTACGAGCGTCAGGCTTCCAGCGCCGGTGAGTCGGAGGCGGCCGTCGGTCTTGCGCTCCCCCGCGGTGGCGATGCGTGGGCTGCCGTCCCACCCGTCGCCGGGAAGGCCGCCACGGTACAGGACTGCCTCGAAGGCGCCGTCGCCGCGCGCGATGACCTGCGCGCCGAAGGGTGGTTCGGTGGAGGCGTACTCGCCTTGGATCGCGTAGTCGGGCCCGGCGGTGGTCGGTTCGAGATGGCTATCCGGCGGGAAGATGAAGCTGCAGGAACTCGCCGGGAGTGAAGCGAGGCAAGCTACGAGCGCAAAGCGAATCGTTGTCTGCATGTCGGCGTCTTACGACGGTGCAGCCCGTGATTCCAGATCGAGCGAGCGCAGGCACTTGGCAACGAGGGCCGGAGCCATCGCCGCCGGTCCCCTCGAGAACGCGCGGGGCGCTGGAGCTGCGTGGTTGGTGAGACGGTCTAACCGGCGTGGTATCGGGGTGCCCAGGACCTGCCTCAGGGCGTCGTGCGAGTCGTGAGGAAGCGGTGAAGCGAATCGGCGTGGGCTTCCTTCAGTGCGGCACATTGTCGGATCGACTCCACGCTTCCCGCGAGGTTTCGTGGCCCGCCCGCGAGCTCGGCCGCATAGGGAGCGAGAAAGTTGTTGGCCCGGTCGGCGGCATCGCGAGAACACAGGCCGGACAGGAGCCAAGGAAGCTGACCGGCTCGGCCCGGTCCGGAGCGCTCGACGAGTGCGTCGAAGTTCTCTTCGACGAAGGTCCAGGTGCGCTCTTGGGTGTCGGGTCGCATCATGAGCGGCCACAAGGTCGTGGTGGTCTCGTTCACCCGAAGCCTTTCGTCGAGCGACAGCGCCTGCGCACGAGCGACGAGGGCTGGCTCCTTGGCCGCGCCCAGGGCGGCCAAACGGTAGTGTCGCTCGAGCGCGTCGTCGCTTTCGTGCAGCTGTGCGACCAGCGCGTCGAACACTCGGGTTCCGCCGTCTTCGACGGCGACCCGTAGTCCGACGTCGATGAGGTCGGGTGCCAGCGCGGTTGCGTCGGCCGGGCCCACACCGTCGATGCCGGTGTAGCGCTCGGCACGGCGGGCCGCCTCGGCGCGCACCGCCGTGTCCCGCGCATTGAACGCTAGGGTGTCGACCACCGCGCGGCGAAGAAGGGCGGTCTCGCCATCTTCGCCGGCCTTGGGCTCCCAGCCAACCTCCTCCATGCGCAAGGTGTAGAGCCCCGCGACGAACTCTTCGAGCGCGCCCTGGTCCTGGTCGGTCGCCAAGCGATCTCGCGCAAACTGCAGCAAGGACATCGGTGCCATCGCAGCGCCTCGGCTCTCGTCGGAAGCGAGCACCGCGAAGGCGGAAAAGGTAGAGGTGAGCGGCGCGCCGGCGCGGAAGGCCGCATCCAGGTTGTTCGCCACGGAGAGACGTTCGGTCGCTTCGAGGGAGGAGAACCCGCGCTCGATCAGGCGCTGGGTGTCGGCGGGGGGCTGCGTGAAGCGGTAGTAGCCCGCCGCGCTCGCGTTCGGCATCGACCAGTCCGGGCAAGCGGCCAGCGGCAGTTGGCCGCTGGATGTGGTGAGTAGGCCGCACACCTGGCGCGTTTCGCCGTCGAGTCCGGTGCGAACGCAGATCGGGATTTGCCACCGCGCGTCTCTTGAAGCGGTGCTGCCCAGGGGCACGTAGCGCTCTTGGTGAAGCTGCAAGCGGGCTCCCTGGGCGTCGCATTGGACCTCCGCGGCGACGAGCGGCACGCCAGGCTGGACGAGAAAGCTGTTGAAGGGCTTTGCGACGTCCCGCTCGGCCGCCGCCGACAGGGCGCTCAGAAGGTCGTCGGTCGTCGCATTGCCGTCGCGGTGCGCCTCGATGTAGCTGCGGACGCCGCGGCGGAACTTCTCTGGTCCGATCCAGTGCTCGAACATCGAAAGGACGCCTGCACCCTTGCTGTACGTGATGGGGTCGAATGCGTTGTGAACGTCGTGGTTGCTCTGGATGGGCTGGCGGATTGCGCGCGCGCTTTCCCGCCCGTCGATGTGCATCGCCCGGTGTACACCGTCGAGCATGGCGATCTCGGCGTTCTGCTCGGGCGCGACGGTCGCCACGATACGGTTGCCGTGCCAGGTGGCGAAGGCTTCGTTCAACCAGATGTCGTTCCACCACGGCATGGTGACGGTGTTGCCGAACCACGTGTGCGCGAGTTCGTGTGCGGTGACGTAGGTAAAGCTCCGACGATTCCGGGCCGAGATCGTATCGCCGAAGAGAAGCAGCGAATCCCGGAAGGTGATCGCCCCGGCGTTCTCCATCGCGCCGGAGCCGAAGTCGGGGACGGCGATGATGTCGAGCTTGTCGTAGGGCAGGGGTGAGTCGAACCAGTCCTCGAACGCGAACAAAAGCGGCGGTGTGTGTTCCAGGGCGAAGGCGATTTGCGGCCCTCTTCCCGCCACCGTGATTCCGCGAAGGGGCACGGCGTGGCGGCGTGACGCTCGGGGTGGCATCGCGGGGCCGTCGACCACGTCGAATGGGCCGACCGCAAACGCGATGAGATACGTCGGAAGAGGCACGGTCGTATGAAACTGAGTCCGGATGCTTCCGTTGGGCAGCGTCTCGCTCGATCGCGCGGCGGTGTTCGTGATCGCGGTATTCCCGGCCGGGACCGTGAGCGTGATGTCGTACGGGGTCTTGTAGGCGGGCTCGTCGAAAGACGGAAACGCTTGTCGCGCGTCGAGTGGCTCGAACTGCGTGAATGCATAGGCGCGTCCGTCGGCCACGACGTGGTAGAGGCCGCGAAGCCGCTCGTCGAACTTCGCCGAGTATCGAATTCGTAGAGAGCCTCTGCCCGGCCCAACGGACCGCGGGAGCCGGATCGCGACGACATCGTCGCCCTCGTCGTGCCATTCTCCTTCGATCGTTTCGTCTGCGAGGGTGAAGGCGACCGCGCTTGGCTCGATCCGTTCTCCGTGCATCCAGATCGTGCGGGTGGCCCGAGCGAGTTCGAGAGCGATCGTGACGTCGCCGTGGAATCGCTCGGCGGCCGGGTCGATTGCCAGGGCGAGCTCGTAGTGTCGGGGCACTGCCGTTCCTGGCAAGCGGCCGGTCGGAACGATTTCGCCCAATCGGCCGGCTCCCGAGCACCCCGTCGCGAGCGCAAGTAAGAGGGGGAGGGCCGTGTGGGCCCGGTGCTGGGGCTTGTCGGTCATGAGGGCTCGCAAGATGGGGATGAGGATAGCTGGCAAGCGGTGGCGGGTTCGAGCGAAACGCACATTCGGAGAAAGAACCGGTCGCGTCTCCGAGCCTCTTCCCAAGAGCTGGCGCGATCGCATAGGGTCCGCAGGATCGGCGACGTCGTCGCATGCTTCTCCCGCCAACCGGGGGGCGTAGCTCGCCGCGGAGAGAATACATGGCCTCGGAACAAGACCTCAAGATCAACCCCGGCGACATCATGGGCTGGCCGATCCTCAAGATCGACTATCCGACGGCCCGTGAGAGCGTCGCGGAGCTGCTGCCGCCCGGGATCGACCCGAGCGATGAGTCTCAGGTGCACCTTTCGATCTACTGCTACCCGGTCCCGGACGTGCCGGAGTTCGGGATCGTGATCGGGGTCGACGCCGACTACCGCGGGACGAAGGGTATCTACACGATCGGATACGGAATCGATCAGGAATCGGCGATCTACATCAGCAAGGACATGAACGGGCAGCCAAAGTACCCGTGCGAGATCGAGTACTTCCGGGTCGGCGACGTGGTTCGTGCCCGCTGTTCACACCAGGGCTACACCTTCCTCGAGTACGAGGGCA
>JAJCZO010000191.1 GCA_029262355.1 Deltaproteobacteria bacterium | reverse complement strand
CCCGCGCGCTCGGCGCGCGCACAGATGACGTACTTTGCGCCGGCCAGCCACTCGTCCACCATCTGGATCACGAGGTCCGGCGGATCTTCGAGGTCCGCCGTCAGAATCGTGAAGCAGTCCCCCTCGACGAACTGGAAGCCTGTCTTGAGCGCCATCATCGAGCCGAAGTTGCGGCTGTGCTTCACCACCTTGACGATGTCGCTGCCGGCAGCGATTTCGAGCAGCTCGCGCAGCGAGCCGTCTCGCGAGCCGTCATCGACGAAGATCACCTGGAGGCGAACTTCTCGATCCCGCAGTGACGCTTCGACGCGCATCAGGGCATCGAAGAGCGGGCGAAGGGACTCCTCGTTGTAGTAGACTGGGATGACGATCGAGAGCGTTTTCATCTCACTCCATGAGCTGCTGCGCGCCTTCAGCCGGCCGGCGCGAGCTCTCGAAGAGCGTGCATCACCGTGCTTTGCTCCTCTTCGGACAGAGCTGGATACATCGGCAGCGAGAAGATCCGCCCCGCGGCTGCCTCCGAGACCGGTAGGCTCCCGGGGCCCTCTCCGAACGACTGGTAGGCCGTCATCGTATGGATCGGCCAAGGATAGCTCACGTTGACGTGAATCTCACGGCGCCCGAGCTCGGAGATGAGGACGTCACGCTGTCCGTGGCTCACGACATAGAGATAGTAGGCATGCTCGTTTCCCGGTGCGGTCTTCGGCAGTACGAGGGCCGTTTGTTCGAGCATCTCGTCATAGCGCTCTGCGATCTCCCTGCGCCTCGCGATGTAGCCGTCGAGATGGCCGAGCTTCTTACGCAGGATGGCCGCGTGCAGCTCGTCGAGCCGCGAGTTGTAGCCGTGCTCCTGCGCGTAATAGCGCCCCTCCATGCCGTAGAAGCGAAGGCGGCGGAGCTTCTCCCGCGTGTCCTCGTCGCTCGTCAAGACCATCCCGCCGTCGCCGTAGGTTCCCAGGAGCTTGGTGGGATAGAACGAAAAGGCGGCGGCATCAGACATGGCCCCCGCCTTCGTTCCCCGGAAGCTCGCGCCGTGGCTTTGGGCACAGTCCTCCAGCAGCTTCAAATCGTGCCGGTCGGCGATCGCTCTCAGCGCAGGCATGTCGACGCACTGCCCGTAGAGGTGGACCGGCAGGATACATCGCGTCTTTTCCCCGACGACGTCCTCGACCTTTGTGCAGTCCATCAGATAGGTGGACGGATCGATGTCGACGAAGCGCGGCCGGGCTCCCGCGGAGACGATCGCGGAGACCGTCGGCACGGCCGTGTTGGAAACCGTGATGACCTCGTCTCCTTCGCCGATCCCCAGGGCCCTCAACGCGAGGAAGATGGCATCGGTGCCGTTGGCCACCCCCACGCCGTATGCGGCGCCGCAGTAGCGCGCAAACTCCTCTTCGAAGGCGGCGACCTCGCTCGCGAGGATCAGGCTGCCGGACTCGAGAACGCGCTTGATCGCCTCGTGGATCTCGGCCTTCTCCGCTTCGTACTCCTCGAGGTAGCTCCACACACGGATCGACATGATGGCTAACGTTCTAGCGCAGAGCGCCGCATCCGTTCGAGCAACAGGGCATCCTCGAGAAGTTCGGCGCGCAGGCCCTCCAGATCGCGGGTCGCGATCTTCGCGAATACCTCCTTCATGAAGAGCGCGAAGGAGTCCGCCGCTGGTGTCTTGACGACGGACACCTCGCCCTCCTGCGACACCCGCAGCTCGTTCTCGAGGCTCTCGGGGGTCGTAAAGACGCGGTCGACGTCGACGCAGCGATGGTTCCCCAATAGCGAAAGGCGGTTGCGATAGGCCGTGGCGAAGCCGAACTGGCCTACCAGCGCACGTCCTCCCGGATAGATCATGAGGACGCTGAACGAAGTTTCGACGTCGTCGGGGCCGGCGGTCGACAGGATTCGACACTCCACTTCCGCGGGGCGCTCGCCCCAGAACAGCCGGCCGGGCGAAACCGCATAGGGCCCGAGGTCGTAGAGTGCACCACCGCCGAGCGCCTTTCGGTAGCGGAAGTTCTCGGCGTCGAGGGGTGGGAACGAAAAGGTGGCCACGATGCTCCTCGGGGCGTCTCCCGAACGGGCAAAGAGTTCGCGGACTGCGGCGAGCTGCGGGTGTCGCGTGTAGGCGGTGGCCTCCGCAAGACACAGCCGGCGGCTGCGGGAGAGCTCGACCAGCCGCTCCGCCTGCTCCCTCTCGAGAAACGCCGGCTTGTCGACCACGACGTGGCGGCCGGTGTCGAGTGCGCGCTCGGCCCAGAGGGCGTGAGAACTGTTCACGAGGGACACGTAGACGAGCTCGGCGTCGCTCTTCGCCAGAGCGCTTTCATAGTCCGAAAAGGCCGCACCGAACGCGCTGCGAGAGGCGACCTCGACGCCGGTGACCTCGGAGAGTGTGGCCAACGCCGGGAGGACGCGTTTCCGGGCGATCGCAGAGTCGCCTAGAATCAGGATTCGCACCGTGCGCGACTCCTCAGGTCCAGCTCAGGCACGACAGCAGGGTCCGCGCGTCCACACAGAGGTAGCCGTGTCTCAGGAACTCGAGGAGCTGTCCGAGAGTCATCCAGGTGTAATAGTCCGGCACGTCGAGCACCTCGCTGGCACCGACCTCGAGGATGACGTTGTGGTTCAGAAACTGGAAGAAGCGTCCGCCCTCTTCCGATTGGATCGTCGAGTAGCGGATCTCGTCCGGGCGTGAATCTAGGAAGCGACCGAGGAACGGGAAGGCCTGCGCGTTCGCTCGGCGGCTTTCCGTATTCGACAACGAGACGGTGGGGGCCAGATCGACGACGTCGACGTTCCCGGGCTCCACCTTCGCCTGTACCAGGAAGTGCAGAACGCCCTTGTGCTTTTGCGTGATGAACCCGTGGTGGCCGGCGGTGGTGTCCCTGAGCATCGGCTGGGTCCAGCGCGCCACCTCCCGCATCCCCGCCTCCACGTCGACGGCGATCACGGAGAAGAACCGACGCGACTCGTGGGCGATCGCGCGCTCAGTGATGTTCCAGCTCCTCAGTTCGCCCAGAGGGATGGTTTCCGTTCTGAGCTCGAAGCGGGTCTTCATCTCGGTGATCCAGGCCAACAGGGCGTCCATGGTGTACACCGCGCGGTCCTCGGCGTGGACAGACTCGAGCAGGTCCTTTGCGAAGCCCGCGAGCCCTCGTGCCTCGGTTAGATCGGCCGGACCCCGCTTTCGATCGAGGAAGGGGATACAGGAAATCACCGACCGCGCGTCCATGTTCACGAAGTTATCGAGCCGGTGGAGCCTCTTGATCTCACCCAGGGTGAGCCAACGGAAACCGTCCCGGACGGGAACCTCGTCGAGGGTCTCGACGATCATGTTCCGGTTGCGCTTCTTCAGGAACCGACTGCCCTGCTCGGTCTGCAGCTGGTCGACCCGCCGCCGCTCGAGAGGCGCCGCCATGAAGTACTCGAGATAGTCCGGCACCCGTCCGCCGTGGACCTGGTTGTAGTTGCTCCGGGTCGCCTGGACGGTGGGAGAGAGCTGTAGAGCATTGATGTTCCCCGGCTCTGCCTTTGCCTGCATCAGGAAGTGGAGGATACCGCCGAAGCGCTTCGCGAGGATCCCCAGGATCCCTATCTCCGGCTGGTTGATGATGGGCTGGTCCCAATGGTGGTCGTCGCCGAAGTTGGTTTCGACGCGAACTCCCTCGATTCGGAAGAAGCGGCCCGAGTCGTGCACGAGGTTTCGGGTGCTCGGCTCGAAGCCCCATCGGTCCATCTCGTCGAACCGAATCGGGCGCACGTGAAGGGCGTTCGAGTCCCGGAGCTCATCGAACCACGAGAGGAAGCCGGAATTGTCGAATACCGGACTCTCCGGAATCAGAGAGGAGCGCAGGAAGCTCAGCTCCGCGGAGTCGTCCTTCATTTCATCGCGGGAGCCAACGAGAAGACGCAAAGACGTGACTCGGAGCATCGAGCACGCCGGCTGCGCGGCCCCGTGAGGCGACGGGGAGCGAGGGCTCCCAGCCTCCGTCGTTCGAGGGACGTCACTGGCGCATCTCTCTCATTGCTGGCTCGGGTTCGGTCGAATCCATGTGTGGTCCTTTCGGCCGGTCCACCAGGGTACTCCAGGCCGATCCTTCCGTGCAATGCATATCGGCAGGTACTATCGGTATCGGGCGGGGCGTTCGTGAACACCACCGTCGCCACAGAATCGGGAGTGGCGCAGACCGCTCGTCCCGAGGGGTGGAAATCGCTGCAGGTCGTTCGAGTTCCGCCGCAGGTCTACTCGAGGTAGCCGAGCAGGCGGAGTCGCTCCTCCTCGCTCGACGAAAGCGTCGCGGGCTGAGCTCCATGCGCGGAGAGCTCTCCCGTGAGCTCGTCGAGCCGCGCGCGGTGCTCTGCGCGGATCTCCAGATGCTCGGCGGCGACGTTGCGCGCTTCGCCTGGATCCGTGTCGAGGTCAAACAGCGCGATCGATCCTCCGTCGCGGCGCTGCGTGCTCTTCCAACGCCCTCTCCCGTAGGCTTGGTAATGATGTTCGCTCAAGAAGAGCTCATCCCGCGCCACGTACCGTGGGGCAGTCTCTCGACCGCCCGCCAGGCTGGACGTCAGCTCCCCAACCGCCGCTCATGCTCAGAGATGCCTTCGCGCCTGCACTGTTCGCCGGCCGCGTCGGGGCGCCGGACTTCGATCTTCGCGAGTCGGTCGGTCGCGCCGTAGAGGATCAAGACGTCGCCGGGTTGTACCGTGGTGTCTCCCTGGGGTGCGCCGACGTATTGCCCGCTCGGGCTCTGGACGCCGAGCACCAGCACGCCTTCGAGCGGGAGGTCGAGCTCGCAGAGCGGGGCATGGGTGAGCCAGCGGTCTTTCTCGACGGGAAGCTCGACGACTCCGTATTGTCCGGAGAGGTGGAGCAGGTTCGCGTAGTCGTGGACCTCGATCGTCGTGAAGCGACGTAGGAGCTGCGCGATGACTCGGGAGAGCACGACGTCGACGGCCCGGCTGTGAGCGAAGATCACGATGCCCGTGACGCCCGCGATCAGCACGAGGAGCGGCGGGAGAGTCGGGCCCGGCGACGCGAGATCGATCGCCGAGATGATCACCGAGGACACGACAGTCACGGCTCCGACGTTCCCGAGGAGCATGAGGAGCATTACGATGCGCCGGCGCACGGGGTGCCCCACGACGCTTTCGGCCTCCGCGGTCGTGAAGCCAACTCCCGTGTATGCGGAGCGGGCCTGAAATCGCGCCGACTCGATCGAGAGTCCCGTCAAACTGAGCGCGACGGACGCGACACGGGTGATCACGAGGGACAGGACGAGGAGGAGCAGCAGAGACGCGATCGGTACCATGGGTTTGCTCAGAGCCAGCCGACTTGGCGAAATCGCGCGAAGAGCCCCACGCAGACGGCAAGCGTCGCTGCCGTGACGCCCGCGAGAACGATCTTCGAGCTGAGGCCGGGGAGGTTCTCGAAGTTCATGCCGTAGACCCCGGCGACCATGGTCGGGACGGCGATGATCGCAGCCCACGACGCCAGCTTCTTCGTGATGTCGTTCTGGCGCAGCGACACGAGTGCGACGTGCGTCTGCACGGCAGCGCCCGTCAGCTCTCGAAGGCCATCGAGCCGATCGGTCAGTCGTAACACGTGGTCGTGCACGTCGCGGAAGTACGGCCGCAGAGCCGTGGGGACGAGGTCGTTTCTCCCTTGGGTGAGACGATTCGTAATCTCGACGAGAGGAGCGATCGCGCCGCGCACGCGGGTGATCGAAGCGCGCGCCCCATGGATCTCCCGAATGAGGTCGCTCTTGGCGTCGTCGGCGAGAAGCCGCGCCTCGAGCGCCTCGACCCAGTCCTCGAGCGAGTCGATCACGGGCACCCACTCGTCGACCACGGTGTCCATGATGACATGGAGCGCATAGATCGGGCCCCGCTCGGGATGACTCGGCGCGTTTCGACAGCGCTCGCGGAACGTCGAGCCCGCGGGCGTCACGCCGTGGTGCACGGTCACGACGTGATGTGGCCCCACGGCGACGTGCGTCTCACCGATCTGGACGTCGGTCGTCGTCGCGTCCCATCCTCCGGTGTGCAGGACGGCGAACAGGCTGTGGTCGAACTCCTCGAGCTTGGGGCGCTGGTGGGCCGCTTCCATGTCTTCGATCGTCAGCTCGTGGAGATGGAGCCTCTGTTGGAGGAACTCGAGGTTTTCGCGGTCGGCTCGCTGGAACGATATCCAGACGAAGTCGTCCTCCCTGGGGTCGTCGTTCTGCAAAACCGACTCGACTTCGTCCATTCCGGCATCGCGGACCCACTGGCCGCCCGCGTAGAATGCGCACTCCGTACTTGCAGCCACAGGTAAGCTGTCTACCACAACCCGCACGGTTCCGTCTGTGAGCCGTTATGGAGAAGACATCGACTCTGGAGTCCTAGCTCCGTCGTTGCGGTGCGGTCCCCGTGTTCGCAACACTCCGCCTCGAAGCCACTCACACGGCCGCCAGTTCCCGATACCGACAAGCAGCATTCGCCAACTTCATCTGCCGCGGATTCCGACACTCCACTTCAAACAGCCCGGGACTCGCCACCAACACCACCCCACACCGCGCCCGCGACGTCGCCACATTGAGCCGGTTCAGGTCATACAAAAACTCCATCCCCCGCGGCGCATCCTCGGGCGTCGAGGTCGTCATCGAGTAGATCACGACGGCAGCCTCCTGCCCCTGGAACTTGTCCACGGTCCCAACCCGCGCGCCAGCCAGGCGCTCGGAGAGCGCATCCACCTGCAGATTGTACGGCGCGACGATGAGTACATCCCTCGGCCCGATCGGTGCGAGGACACCGTCGAAGTTTCTCCACTCGACACTGCCTGCAACGAGCGCCTCCCACGTAGCCGCGACGACCTCCACCTCCTCGGGCGACGAGCTCTGATTTCCGCGATGTTGGGCCGGTACCCACCAGAGGCCGGAGCCCGCGAACGGCGTGTCGCCGATCAGCTCTTGCTGCTCGCACTCGGCACGAGACTCGAGCCTACCTTCGTAGAACACCTCGGAAGTGAATGCGCATAGGGTGGGGTGAAGTCGCCACGTTTCGGAGAGGAACAAGCCGGCGCCTTCGGGCATGGTTTGGTTGCCGCCGAGGAGGTGCTCGAGTGCAGAGGCGGCGCAGCCGTCCGGGTGGCTGCCCTGGATTGGGTGGTCGAGCTGTTGGGGGTCGCCCAAGAGGACGATGCTCTTGGCGGCGGGCGCGGCGGCGATCGTGTCGGCGAGAGACATCTGGCCGGCCTCGTCCACGATGAGAACGTCGACGAGCTCTTCGAACTCGGGGCGGCACCACGACCAGGCCGTCGACCCGCCTACGTGAGCCTCGCCCGATTTGAGGGTGTCCTTCAACTTCGCGTTGTCTTTCAGCTCGAACACCGCGGCGTCGGCGTTTCCATCGGGCTTGGAGACCTTCTGCCTGCAACGGAGATCCAGGCCTTCTTCCGCAGCCGCCTTCACCGCGGCATCGAGGAGGTTGCGGATCACCTTGTGGCTGACGGCGGTCACCGCCACACGCTTTCCGGCGCGTGCGAGGGCGCAGATCATGCGGGCTCCGAGATACGTCTTGCCGGCGCCGGGAGGGCCCTGGACTGGAAGCACGCCGTGATCGAGGTTGCGGACGAGCCGCTTCACCTCGTCTACGAGAGCTGCGTCGTGATCGAGGAGCGCGGTACCCACGGGCGACCTGATCCGCGGCGGCGTGCGCAGCAAGAGATCACGCGCGGCGCGATAGGGGCCGGGTGCGTCGATTTCGTTCTCCACGACCCACTTTGCGATGCGCTCGATCGCGGCGGGCTTTGGAGCGGGCCGGAACTGCCGGTGCCCAAAGATGGCGGGGGGATGAATGCCTACGGTCGCCTTGGTCTTCTTGATGTCGACGGTACGGGCGAGCGTGTCGATCGCAATGACCGCCCCGAGCTTCTCCTCGCCGAAACACGCCTCCATGCCGGTCTTGAAGCTGTGTTCTTGGGCAGCGAAGCGGTAGCGCTCGACTTGAGACCGGCCGCTTACTCCGGCTGACTCCAAGAACTCGAGTCCGCCGAGGCCCGCCTTCTCCTCGAGCAGCTCTTCGTCGCCGAGCGCGGCAAGGCGGAAGAACTCCCACCAGGCGGCCTTGTCCTCGCGTCGATGCCACTCGAGCATGTGCGCGAGAAGCCAACGTGCTTGCTGCTCGGGGGCGCGCTCCGAGACTTCTTCGGGAACATCGCGCGTGAGCTCGTCGATGAGGGCTTGTAGCTGCGCGCTCCGCTCTTCGGCTTTCTCGGAAGCGTCGCCCGCCTCGAGGGCAGGGCGCTCGATCGTCGCGCCGCGCTCGATCGCCTCCGCGCGCCGCGCTTCGAGCCAATCGCGGAGTCGCAAAGTGGAGAGGCAGTCGTCTCGGTTGTACGACTCGACGGCGCTCAGGCTCTCCGCCGGCAGATCCATGGTCTCGCCGAGCTCGAGGGCGCGCTCGATGCCGCGCTGTAGCTTCGATGCTTCTCGGAGATCGACTTCCCGGGTGAACGCGTGCAGCGGCTCGAGAGCCTTCAAGCTGTAGGTCTCGACGCCGATTCGCAACGACTGACGGACGGTCGAGTAAAGGTCGATGAAGCGGTTTCCCCGAAGGAGTCGATCGATCGCTTCCTCGCGCGTCGCGTATCGGCCCATCAGTCGCTTGAACGCGCTCGGCTCGTAGATCCCGAAGTGGTAGATGTGGAGGTCTGGGTGTTCCTCGAGTCGTTCCATCACGCGGTCGACGAACGCCTCGAACTCGCGCCGCTCGTCCTTGGCCGTGAGCGTCCAGCGCCGCTCGTACTGGGGCGTGGCGTCGTCGTCGAGCTCGACCCAGCCGAAGAGATACTCGCGCCCTCCATCGGCGACGAACGGATCGCCTTCGAAGTCGAAGAAGAAGTCGCCCGGGCTGGGAGTGGGAAGTCGCGTGAGTCCGCGCCCTTCCTCGATGGGGAGTCTCTCCCAGACGGGCGCTTCGGCGCCGCGGGACGCGAGCTGGACCCGCGCTTGCTCGCGGAGACGTTCATAGCTCTCGCGCGAGCCGCGTGCCGGGCGAGGTTCGAGGGGGAGGGGGGCGGTTGCGAGCTTCGCAAGCGTATCGATGCCGAGCGGCTGGAGTTCGCGGCGTTGGAGGCGTGAGGCACCTGCGATCAGCGAGAGGTGGTCGTCGTTCTGACGGCGCTCGGTGCACTGCACCCACCAGTCGCAGTAGTCGCACTGGGCGCAGGGCTCGGGGTAGGTCGCCGGCTCTCCGCGTAGCGGTTTGCCGACTGTGGCGAGGAGCTCGCGCTTGATCAGCCGGTGATACGCAAGGAAGTCTTCGGTGCGGAACACCTCGGGCGTGGCGTAGGCGCCGGGGGAGACGACGTGCATGCGCTCGGGGAGCAGGCCTTGGATGCTGGCGACCAGCTCGGAGTAGAGGCAGAGCTGCAGGATCGTACCCGCCTTCGTTTCGCTCGCGAGCTTCGCATCCACGACCTCGTACGACCACGCGCCGAGGTCGCTCGGCCGCTCTACTCGGCGGAGCACGTCGGCCCGGCCGCGCCACTGGCCGTCCGTCAGCGTTGCTTGCGTGATCGCGCCCGCGCCGTCTGCCATCGCGCGTTTGGTCTTCTCGATTGCGTCTGTGCCCGTCGCTTCCTTGTCGAGCTCGGTAACGACGCAGCCCGCTGTCTCGCGGAGATGGTCGAGGTACGCCGCCTCGTGCGCGAACCCCCGCTTCTGGAGCACTTCCAGCATCGGGTCGTTCCACCTCACACGCGAAATCTTCTTCGCCGCGACCAGGCGTTCGAGCTCGGTGAGGTGCGCGCACCCGAGGTGCGCGGCGAGGTCGCTCGCGGAGAGGATGGTCTTGTCGTCGACGAGCTTCATCGGGATCGCCTCGAGATCCTATCTATACTCACCCGCACCTACACCGATAGCGCAGCGAATCTACCTCCACCTCGAGGTCCTCGATACGTGCCTCGAGCGCCTTCAGCCGATCCTCTCTCGGGTTGAGCCAGCCAGAAGAGGAGCCAAAGAAGCCAGAATGACCAGGAACCTGCCCTGAGCGGGATGTTTCATCTGCCCTGCGACGAAACGCTTCAGGTTGAAACGCTCTGTGTCACTCGGGAGCCAGATTCCCCTGTGATTCCCTTACCCGGGTCCTGGCCCGTTGCGTGCAACTGGTCCCGCCGTGGAACGCGGGCCGACACCAACGACGCGGGATCTCGAGAGGGAATTCGGCGGCGTCAGACACGCCCGATTCCACGACTCGAACGCGATCTATCACGTGCTGTCCCGGACCTTTCAGGGCAGGTTCCTGCTCACACCCGACAAGCATGGCGTCCTCAACAAGATCATCGCCGGTGTGATCGGCCGGGCGCAGGAGCTTTGGCCCGACGTCCGACTCTATGCCCACGCCTGGCTCTCCAACCATGCACACTTCCTCGTCAGTGGATCCCCGTACGACCTCCCCGCATTCATCGGCTTCATCCAGCGCGAGGTGAGCCGCAGGTGGGGTGGGTACATCGGCTGGTCCGGTGGGCTGTGGCAACGCTACGTATCCACAGCTGTTATCGGCTCTGAGAGTGAGCTCCGTGCGTTTGGTTACGTGCTCTCTCAGGGCGCCAAGGAGCACCTCGTCGACAGCCCACTCAAGTGGCCGGGCGTTCATTGCGCTAAGGAGCTCGTCCGAGGCACCCAGCGCAAGGGCACTTGGTTCGACGGCACGGGCTACGGCAAGGCGCGGCACGCGCAGAAGGTGTGTGTCAGGCCCAAGACGGTCAACAAGTCCGACTTCGAGCGGCCCTACTCGGTCAGGCTGGACCGCCTGCCTTCTTGCCGCCAGATGGGCGCCGACGCGTACCGCTCCTTTGTCGCCGATCTCGTCACGGAGATCACAGTGGCAGCTGCGCTCGAGCGGGCGCAGACCGCCAAGCGGGTCCGTGGCAGGCGGCGCATCCTTGCGACCTCGCGTGAGCGCCGCTCCGAGCTACCCCGGCCGCCCTGGTACGAGGGAAGACGCCGCATGATTGTCTGGGCGGATCGGTATGCCGATGCGACACGCGCGTACCTGCGGCGGTACTGGGAGTTTCAGCGGAAGTTCCGCGAGGCCTCGAAGCGATTCTGCAACGGCGACGTCACGGCCGTCTTTCCGGCCGGCGCGTTTCGACCTTCCGTCTGCGTCGGCTGACTTTACACTGCTGACAGGCGCGCAGCCGCCGCGTGGCTCGGGCGGAGTGTGGGTGCGTGGTTGACCGAATGACGCGCGGGCCGCAGCCGCGAGAACCGAACGCGGCCAGATCGGTCTTCTGCCCACCAGCCATGGAGAAGCCATCGCGTCTGGTCGGCTGCCTGGAAGATTCCTCGGCATCCGTCGCGCGTCTCCTCACCGTCCGCCTCCGCCTTCCCTGGAAGGTTCCTGGTCTCACCTTTTTTCACCTTTCCCCTTTTCCCCGCGACACTCTGTGTCGCGGCTCGGCTCTATCTTCTCCTCAGCTCGCGGCGTGCTGCCGCGCACATGGCCATTCGACACGCGTCGCATGAGGAGAAGAAGAGATGAAGGTCGCGAAGATGCTGGTAGTAGTGTTCTGCTTTCTTTTCGCCGGGCAGGCCCATGCGGACGTCGATGAGTTCTCTTTCCTGGGCGGCGTCGTCGATGCCATCGTCGATTCGGACTACGACGGCGTGGATCTTGGAGGTGCATCGAGTATCCAGTCCGGGCGGAACTACTCTCTGAGCTGCATCGAGTATCGCGCGGCGATCCTGTCGAACGAAGAGCTGTTGAACGGTATGGCCGTGGGGCTGGCGTACGGTGTCGCCGACGCCCTGGCGCAGCTGCATTGCTTCGTCCGAGATCGCCGATGTTCGTGCTTGCGAGATTGGCCGGTCGGAAATGCGGCGGCGTTCGGTCGGCTCATCGGTGCCGAGATCGCGACTTGCCAGCGGGATCGACCCGCGAGCGGCGCCCTGCAGCAGGCACTGATGAGCTTCTGCCACTAGTCTCGATCACGCGGAGCGCGTGCTCGCGGCAGGTGAGCTCCTCGTTGGTCGAGGAGCCGCCTCCGCGCGGGCGGGTCGTCGCGCCGGGGCGTACGTCGCCGCGCTCCGGCGAAGCCTCTCGGCGATCTCCTCGCGCAGCTCGGCCGGGCTCAGAACCTCGACCCACGGGCTCGTCGCCATGAGCCAATTCATGAGCTCATGCGTCCCACGTACCGTCAGTTCCAGATGCGTTCGCCCGTCGGTGCCTTGAAAGAATCGTTGGGTGTCGTGAATGCGCCGGGCTCGCAAGTACGACTCGGTCGCTTCATTTTGCAGAGCGAGTTCCACACGTACCTTCTTGCCGTCGTATACTCCGAACATCCCGTCGGTGTGTCGCGCGGGGTCGAAGCTGGCCGGGTAGGCAAACTTGAGTGGCTTACCGACCTCGTTTCGCACCGTTTCGACCGATCGGATTCGTTCGATGGCGAGCCAGATGATCTTCGAATCGAGGTGGCTCTTGCCGAGGAGATACAGTCCGCCCTTGTGCTCGACGAGACTGTACGGGTCGAACTCGTGGGCCCGGCCCTCGCCCGCGACGCCATGATAGTCGATGCGCAGCCGAACCTGGTCGACCACCGCCTTCAGCACCGCGTCGACGAGATCGTCCTTCTCGCGATAGTCGCGTGGCATCGCCGGTCGCGAGTAGAGCTTCCGGTCGATGTGGGCGAGCTGCTTCGCGGATTCCGTCGGGAGCCGTTCTTGGAGTCTCTCCCAGAACGTTTCGTTCATGTCTCCGACGACGGTTCCGTCGAGGAGGTGGCCGAGGCGTAGGCTCAGGAAGAACGAAAAGAGCTCAAAGGTAGTCCCACGGGGAGCCTCGGATGCATCGGCGAGTCGCACGACTCGTCGCTCACCGCGCGCCACGACCTCGACGCGTTGGCCCGGAAGGTCTCGGCAGACTTCGATGTAGCGCTGGATCGTCCGCTTGCCGACGCCGAGCCTCTGCTCGAGCGCGCTGTACGTCAGTCCGTAGGGGCTCTGGCGGAGAATCTCGATGAGCTGAGTCATCCGTGCCGCCGAAGCATAGGTGGCCTTCCGGGAACTCCTCCGCAATCCGGGCACCGTCATCCGTTCTCTCCTGATCGCCGTGTGTGCAACGGGAGCAGAACGGTCGCGCTCCGTCTCTCCCAAAGCCGATCGATCCGATTCTGACTCGACGCGCGGGGCATGAGGTGCCCCCACATTGACTCCGCCCTCTTCACGGCCATCCAAGCAGGCTGGGGCGCCCAAGGTGGAGGGGACGGCCGATCGGCGCTGTAGATGTATGTCCGATCATACGGCAAATTCTCGATGACCCAAGTGGCGACGTCGCTCGACGATTTCTCCCGCACGCTCGGAGGCTTGGAGGAGCGAGGAAGTAGAACGCGGGGGGCCCTCTGGAAGGTTCCTGGTCATTCATCTCATTCTCATCTCATTCCCCTGGAAGGTTCCTGGTCATTCATCTCCATTCCCCCTGGAAGGTTCCTGGTCATTCATCTCCATCTTCCCCTGGAAGGTTCCTGGTCATTCATCTCCACCTATCTCTCCATTCCTTCTCCCGGAATTCACTCCAGGAAAGAAGGAAGGTAGGGTCTACCAATGAACACGCGTAGCCTCGCGATCGCCCTTCTCCTCACCGTAGCCGCCTGCGGCAGCAGCGGATCCCCGGCCTCGGATTCCTCCGAATCCACTGCCGCCCGCGCATCGTCGGGCTGCGGCCAGGGCTCCCTCCCGCCAGGCACCCACGCCTTCGGCTTCGACTACGACGGACGCGAGCGCTTCTACGAAGTCCATATCCCCGCGATCTACGACGACGACGAAGCCACTCCGCTCCTACTGAACCTTCACCCCCTCGTCCTGGGCGGCCAGCTCCACGGCATCTGGACCTCCGAGTCTCGCCACAACGTCAAGTCCGAGGAAGTGGGCTTCATCGTCCTCCAACCAGACGGGATCGGAAACCCCGCGTCCTGGAACGGCGGTGACCGTTGCTGCTCGCCCGCCAACACCGAAGGGATCGACGACGTCGGCTTCATCGACGCGCTCGTCCAACACACCATGTCGCAGCTCTGCATCGACGAGCGACGCGTCTACGCAACCGGCATGAGCAACGGTGCCTACCTCTCGCACCGGATCGCGTGCGAGTTCCCCGGACGCATCGCGGCGATCGCGCCCGTCGTGGGTAGCCTCTCGCAAGAGCTGGTGTGCGACGACGGCCGCGGCGTCCCAGTCATGCAGCTGAGTGGCGGTGAGGACTCTCTGGCTTCACGTCAGCAGACGGTCGACTCGTGGACTCGTGTCAACAAGTGTACTTCGGAGACGGCGGTCACCCACCAGAACGGGACCGTCACGTGCGTCACGAACGAAGACTGTAAGGGCGACGCGGTCGTGACCCACTGCATCGTCGACGGCGGCGGCCATTGCTCGTTCTCCGATGCCGATCCTCAGCTGTCACCGGGCTGTTCCGCGAGCGACGACATCGTGTCGCAGGATTTGATCTGGGATTTCCTCTCGCGCTGGCGTCTTCCCTGACGCGGGGACGGGCGTGTGACACCGGTCGCGAAGTCGCGGTGCTCAGAGCGGGACGCGCAGGGCCCTCGATGACTTCCTCCGCGATCTCCAACGCCGTAGAAGTCCAGGTCTCCATCACCATCTGCCGCCCCCGCCAGCTCGTCTGGAACGTCCTTGCGGACGTCGGGCGCCAGCCGGAGTGGATGCGCGACGCGCTCTCGATCGAGATTCTCACCGACGGCCCCATGGGAGTCGGCACACGCATGGAGGTCCCCACCCAGATCGGCTTCCTGCGCACGACCGACACGATGGAGGTGACCGAGTTCGATCCGCCCGCGCGGTGGACGGTCGTTCACCGGGGCCTCGTGAGAGGGGAGGGCACCTTCACCTTACGCGAGCACGACCAAGCCCCCTCCGACGCCACTGAGGTGGAGTGGCGCGAGCGACTCGCCGCACCATTCGGTCCGGTCGGCCGCGGCGCCATGACGCTGTTTCGTCCACTCCTCCGGCGCCAGTTCCAACAAGACCTGGACCGCCTGCGTGACCTCTGCGAGGCCTGATCCATCACCCAGCCGAGCCCTCGTCGGAGATTCCTGCGAGGTCGACCAACGTACTTTCGACCTTCGTAGGAGGGCGCGGACCACCGAGTCGAGAGCCAGCGCCGCGCATCCTCAGTCCGTGGACAACGCCTCGAAACGAATCGCTCGACGTCGCCCTGGAACACGACCTGGGCGGGGCGGATGACCGGGCGGACAGCCTTCGAACGATCGATCGGGTGGCCTGCGGGTTGATGGCTGCCGTGCCTCTAGTGCACCGCCGTCGACATAGCGTTAACGCCTTGCCGCCCCTCGACGTCCGTCGCCGCGTCTCGTCTCCTCGGAAGATTGCCTATATTCCTGCGTCGCCGTTCCTTGCGACGAACGCCGATAGACGGAAATCCGTTAACCCTATGTCGACGGCGGTGCACTAGCGGCGAGGGCTCAGGCGATGCCGCCCACTTCGAGCACCATCTCGATCTCGACGCTGATGTCGAACGGCAGTTCGGCCGTTCCGACAGCGGAGCGCGTGTGTCGGCCGGCGTCGCCGAAGATCTCCACCAGAGTGTCCGAGCACCCGTCGAGCACCCGGGGCGTCTGGTTGAACCCGGGTGCGACGTTTACCATCCCGAACACCTTCACGACTTGGCGCACGTGGTCGAGCGACCCGAGCTCGGCCTTCACCGTCGCGAGACACGCGAGCGTCGTCAGGCGGGCCGCCTCGCGGCCCCGCTCGAGCGAGACCTCGCCGCCAACCTTGCCGGTGATGATTCCTTCGCTGCCGCCGGTCGGCCCGTGCCCGCCGACGTACAGCAGGTCGCCGACCCGCTTGCAGCCCAGGTAGTTCCCCACCGGAGGGAAGATCTCCGGTAGCCCGATCCCGAGCTCCGCCATTCTCGCATCTGTTCCGGCTGGCATCTCTCTTCTCCCCTGGCGGGCCTTATGTCACAAAACCTGCGCGACCGGGTCGATGCCCACTTGTCGAGATCGGCGGATTTCGCGACGGTAGAATGTCCATGGCCCCATCGAGCAGCCCCGCGTTGGCCCACGCGCTGTCGCGCGAACGGCTGCACCAGCTCGAGCGGGCTCTCCTGCGGTTCGATGCGGGAACCCGCGCCCGCGGGCTTGGTTATGTGGGCGAGAAGCGGGTTCTCGGACTCGACGTCGAACCCAATCGGGTCATCGCGCAGGTGCAGGGTACAGAGCCGTATCGAGTCGACTGGTCGTTTGCGGCGCCGACCGGCTGGTCATGTCGCTGCAGCTGCCCGGTGGGATTCAACTGCAAGCATGCGTTCGCCGCGGCTCAGATCGTCATCGAGGGCGCGCGGTCGGGCGGCGTCGGGCCGAAACCCGGCACGAAACGGTCTGGTGGCTCGCGGGTCGCGTTGGCGCTCGATGAGGTGCGGGCCAGCGACCGCGAGTGGCGGCGCACCCAGGGGCTACAGGTTCTCTTGCAGGAGAGTCGGGCAAAGGAGCGCCAGGACGCCTGGGCCGCTCTGCGCGAGCCCGATCCGGATGTTCGCTGTTGGCTGATCGCGCGGGCGATCGCCGAACAACCGGGTGCGAAGCTCGTATCGGTTCTCGAGCCGTACCGAGATCGGCCGGATCTCGAGCAGCGTCGAGCCGGCCGGGCGCGAGAACGCCTCGCCGCAGACCTGTTGCGAATTGCGACTGCGAAGCGGGCGAGCACAGAGCGTCGGATTCGTGCGGAGATCGGACTCTCGAGCGAGACCAAAGAGGGGTTGTGCCTGACGATCCGGGCGCGGGTGACGTCCGCACGCCTTCGTGATGCGTACCGCACCACCACCCAGCTCGAGCGGCTGCACGCGGAGCTGAGCGGCAGCGCCGACGTGGTCCGCCAGGAGGAGGCGATGCTCCTGGCGTGGTTCGCCGACAACCGCGTGGGCGGAGACGACACGTTTCGCTTGGCGGGCGACGTGGCCTTCCTTCCGACGTTCCTGCAGCGCTTCGCCGCGACCGGTCTCGTGAGGTGGGCCGAGGATCTCGACGAGGTGGCGGTCTCTCACGCTCGCATCGCGCCCGGCACACAAGTGCGCGTCGATCCGAGCCCCGCGCAGATTCGACCGGCGTGCACCTCTCGGGATGGAGAGCCGTGGATCCACCTTGAGGTCGCCTGGCGAGACGGGCGAAGCCTCGACTACGGAGAGGTCGTCCACGTGCGTGCGGATGATCTCCGCGGCCCGCGTGGTCCTGGGGTCGTCCTCACGGGAGGCGTCGTGAGTTGCCTGACGACAGAGCCGCAAGAAGAGCTGCTGGACCGATTCGAGGTCGCGGAGGGATTTCGGGTCGGGCCCGATGAGAGAGCGTCTCTCCTGCCCGTACTGTCGGAGGCGTTCGCGGGGGTGGCGGCCGGGGTGGACCGACACACTCGTCGCGTGCCGTGCACGCCGGTCGTTGCGGTCGATCTTCGCCAAGACGATTGGGTGCAGATTCGCGTCTTCGCCCGTGCTGCAGACCTGGGTTGGAAGCCGGGTGACGACGCGGCGAAGGATGCGGCCGTCTTCGAGTTCCGACCCGACGGTGGGTGGCAGCGTGCCGCCGATCCCGAGAACAATGAGTGGTCGCCACTCGACGAGGTGGGCCGCGCTTCGACGGATGCTGTGAGCGCTGCGTCTTCGGAGGCAGTCGGGAGGTTGGTCGCTGACTACTGGTTCGATCTTCCCGATCCGGCCTGCGTCGAGGCGGTGGAACAGTGGCTGGCCGCGCTCGAGGTTCGGCCGGGTACCCAGCCCGCACCGGGTGGGCGCCGGCCCGATTGGGAGGATCGCGACGTCGGTTGGTGGCTGCGTGCCACGCCGCGTCGCATGGCGACGTTCGGCTCGGCCTGGGACGATCGGCCGACGGGGGCCGAGTTCTTCGGAAATCCGCGCATGCATCGCATGCTCGGCCCGAACATGCGGGTCGTTCCGAAGTTGCGCATCGAGGCGAGCGGCATCGATTGGTTCTCGCTGACGGCGCAGTGGCATTCCGAAGCGCTCGCGCTCGAGCCGAGCGATCTCGCGGCGTTGCGCGCGGCGAAGACGCGGTTCGTGAAGATTTCGTCGGGCTGGGTCCAGCGCGAAGCTGCGGAGCACGCGGACCGGAGCGCCGGGCTCCTGGCCGAATTGGGCGTCGAGGCGAACGGAGAGGAGGAACGGCTCACGCTGTGGCAACTCGCGGGGGTGCCGTCCGAGACGCTCGACAGTCTGGAGGGCGAGGGCGCCGATCCGGAGACGGTCGAAGCGGTGCGCGAGCTGCGGCGGCGGGTCGAGGCGTTTCGCGGCATCCCTCGCGTGAAGAAGCCGTCTGGTCTGAATGCCAAGCTGCGTCCGTACCAGCGCGACGGAGTCGACTTCCTCGCGTACGGCGCCGATCTCGGGCTGGGCGCGATCCTCGCCGACGACATGGGGCTCGGCAAGACGCTGCAGGCGCTCACATGGATCGCGTTCGAGATCGAACGAGAGCCCAACGCGGGGCCGACTCTCGTCGTGTGTCCCACGTCGGTGCAGTCCGGCTGGGCGCGGGAGGCACGGCGGTTTCTCCCCGGGCTCGACGTGCTGATCATGGAGCGCGGTGCGGGGCGGCACGCGCATTGGGCGGAGATCCACGAGCGAGATCTCGTAGTGACCAACTACGCGTTGCTGCGGCGCGACATCGCCCGCTGGAAAGAGGTTTCGCTGCGCGCGGTGATCTTCGACGAGGCGCAGAACCTGAAGAACCCGGACGCCGCTGCGACTCGCGCGGCGCGCTCGCTCCAGGTACGGCACCGCGTCGCGCTGACCGGCACTCCGCTCGAGAATCGCACACTCGACCTGTGGAGCATTTTGAACGTCGTGAGTCCGGGGTATCTGGGCTCGCGCAAAGACTTCGTCGAAGACTACGACGGGGCCGACCTGCCTGCGCACCGTCGCGCGCTGCTTGCGGCCCGCCTCCGTCCGGTTCTCCTGCGCCGCCTGAAGACGGAGGTCGCCCCGGATCTGCCCGATCGCATCGAGGAGACGCTCGACTGCGAGCTGACGGCCGGCCAGCGAAAGCTCTACGTGGCTGAAGTCGCACGCAGCCGTGCGTTGGTCGAAGAGCTGACGGGATCGAAGGACGGACTGAAGAAGAATCGAATCGCGGTGCTCGCGGCACTCACGCGGCTGCGACAGATCTGCTGTCATCCGGCTCTCGGCGGAGGCGACGGTACGCTCGGGTCGGGTAAGATCGACGCACTGTTCGAGCTGCTCGAGCCGATCGTCGCCGAGGGGCACAAGGTCCTCGTGTTCTCGCAGTTCGTCGAGTACCTGAAGATCGTCGCGCGGGAGCTGGAGGGGCGCCACATCCCGCACTACCTGCTGACGGGTGCGACCCGCGACCGCGCCAAGCTCATCGACGACTTCTCGGACGACCCGCGCGCGAGCGTCTTCCTTCTTTCTCTCAAGGCCGGCGGCAGCGGCCTCACCCTGACGTCGGCGTCTTACGTCGTCCTGCTCGACCCTTGGTGGAACCCTGCGGTCGAGGCGCAAGCGATTGATCGTAGCCACCGCATCGGCCAAGACCGCACGGTCATCGCCTACCGCCTGGTCGCTCGTGACACGATCGAAGAGAAAATCCTCGCTCTGCAGGAGAAGAAGGCTGCCCTGATCCGCGACATCCTCGGCGAAGAAGCTCTCTCGGCCCGCCTGGGAGCCGATGACCTCGCGTTCCTGCTTGGGGACGTTGGGGGCTCTCCGTCAGATCCCTCATCGTCAAGCGATCGCGGGCGGGGGCCCTAGCCGCGAGCGCTCCATCCCGACACGTCGTGGTGGCGCCGCGTTCGCGATGAATCGAGGTCCATCCGGGCGTCTACCAACGCCCCGTTTCTTCACGCAGGGTGGGCCGTCGCGAACTGCTTCATCCACTCGACGAATCTCGCGACGCCTTCTCGGGTCATCGCGTTGTACATCGAGACGCGGAGGCCGCCGACGGAGCGGTGGCCCTTGATGCCGATGAAGCCGGCGTCCTTTGCCTCGGAGACCATTGCTGCTTCGAGTTCCTCGTTGGGAAGGCGGAAGACGGGGTTCATCAGGGAGCGGTCTTCCTTCGCGACGGGGCAGGTAAAGTAGGCCGGGTCCTCGTCGATCGCGTCATAGAGGAGCGCGGCCTTCTCGCGGTTGTGCTTCTCTATCGCAGGTACCCCGCCCCGCTGGTCGAGGTGCTCGAGCACGTTGCGGATCAGGTAGATGCCGAACGTCGGGATGGTGTTGAGCAGGGAGTTCGCCTTGGCGACCTCGGCGTACTGGAACACCTTCGCCATGTTCGTGTTGGCCCCTTCGAGGAAAGCCTTCTTCGCGATCACGATCGTCACGCCGCTCGGGCCGATGTTCTTCTGCGCGCCGGCGTACACGAGGTCGAACTTCGAGACGTCGATTGGGGTGGACAGGATGTCGCTGGACATGTCAGCGACCAGAGGCACGCCGCTCGTGTCGGGCAGCCAGTGCCACTGCGTGCCCATGATCGTGTTGTTCGTCGTGATGTGGACGTAGCGGGCGCTCGCCTCCAGCTTCAGCTCTTCGGGCTTCGGGATTCGCTTGAAGCTTCCGCCATCCTCGGTCGTGGCGGCAACCCGCAGGTTGCCGTAGTGTTTCCCCTCGCTGACGGCCTTCTTTGCCCAGTTGCCGGTTACGACGTAGTCGGCGCTCTCGCCCGGGCGCAGGACGTTCATCGGCAGGAACGCGAACTGCGCGGTCGCACCGCCCTGCATGAAAAGGACGTGGTAGTCGTCGGAGATCCCCATCAGCTTGCGCAGTAGGGCGATCGTGTGGTCGTGGAGCGCTTCGTATTCCTTGCCCCGGTGGCTGTGCTCGAGGACCGAGATGCCCGTGTGGTCGAAGTCCAAGAGCTCGGCGCGGGCGCGTTCCAGTGCAGGGCGGGGGAGGGTCGCCGGGCCGGCGTTGAAGTTGACCACGTCGTTGCTCATGGCGGGAAGCTAGCTGTGCGGAACCGCGGCGCAAGCGCTCTAGGGCTGGTTTCATCTAGACATGCGTGGAGGCCCGCGTAAGCTAGGGCCGAAGGAACGATCATGACGCGTGGAATCCAGTTCGCCGCAGCCCTCGCCGTCGCCGCCGCTCTCGGGGCGGGGGCGACGGCATTTCTCTCCAGAGATCCGGTCGGCGCGCCCCTAGAGGCGCCGCGGCCCGAAGTTGCCGCCGAGTCCGGCGCGGCGGCCGTCTCGGCTTCGGCGCGGACCGACTACGACGCGCGGATCCGCGGACTCGCGGCCGCTCTCGAGCAAGAACGAGCAGAGCGCGTGGGTCTCGCTGCCGAGGTCGCTTCGCTCAGCGGCGAGCTCGCCCGGGTTCGACGCGGCAGCGTGGGCCAGGCGACCGCTCGCAGCCACGCGGCAGCTTCGGGGGACGGCGCAGCTCCCAAGGGGCCGCGGCCGCTCGACGTCGATGCCCTGGTCGGGGCTGGTTTTCCCGAACAGACGGTGCGTGAGTTCAAGGCGAACGTCGACCAGATGGAGCTCGACCGCCTATACCTCCGCGACATCGCCTCGCGCGAAGGCTGGCTCAACACCTCTCGCTTCCGTGAAGAGACCGAGGCGCTCAAGTTCGACATGGCTTCGACGCGAGACGACTACGGCGAGGAGTTCTACGACTGGATGCTCTACTCGACCGGCCATCCGAACCGCGTCGCCATCGGCGACGTGATGACCGGTTCGGCCGCCGAAGGCGTCGGTCTGCAGCCCGGCGATGAGGTGTTGAGCTACGACGGTCAGCGCATCTTCAGCGCAACGGAGCTTCGCGACGCAACGATCGAAGGTGAGGTCGGCCACCTGACGCCGATCGAGGTGATGCGCAACGGCCGCCTGACGCGGTTGATGGTCCCGCGTGGTCCGCTGGGCATCCGAGTGGATGCAGCGACCATCGAGCCGCAGCGCCCGAGCTGATCGCTGGCGAGCCGAAGAGCGGCGTCGGGGCCGCGAGACTCCGCAGGCGACAGCTCCGAGCGCGATTGCAGAACGGACGACCGTCGAGACCGCCGAATCGTTGGAACCTCCCGCCCGGTCCCGTACAGTCCCGCCCATGACCACGACCCACGATTTCAGCGGCAAGGTAGCGATCGTCACCGGTTCCGGCGGCGGCATTGGTGAGGGATACGCCCGGGCTCTGGCGGCGGCCGGCGCGAGTGTCGTCATCGCGGAGCTCGACGCGCAGAAGGGCGAGGCAGTGGCGGCGTCGATCAACGGTTCCGGCGGGAAGGCAGCGTTCGTGAAGACCGACGTGGGTTCGGAAGAATCTACGCTCGCGATGGCGAAGGCCGCGGAAGACGCCTTCGGCGGCATCGACTTCCTGGTGAACAACGCTGCCATCTTCGGCGACATGAAGCGCGGGACGCTGCTGGACGTCGACTGGGACTACTACCTGATGTTCATGAACGTGAATATGAACGGTGCGCTGCTGTGTTCGCGCGCGTGCGTGCCCTCGATGGAGAAGCGCGGTGGTGGCGCGATCGTCAACCAATCATCGACGGCCGCATGGATGGGGATCAACTTCTACGGTGTCGCAAAAGTCGGCGTGAACGGCCTCACGCACTCGCTGGCGAAGCTTCTCGGAGAGAAGAACATTCGCGTGAATGCGATCGCCCCCGGACCGACCGACACCGACGCGATGCGAGGACAAGTTCCCGAGGAGTACCGCGCTGGCCTCGTCGCCTCGATTCCCCTATCGCGCTTGGGCACACCGAAGGACATGGCTGACGCCGTCTTGTTCTTGTTGTCCGATTCCGCGTCGTGGGTGACGGGGCAGCTCTTCGCGGTGGACGGCGGACAGGTCGTTCGCGGGTAAGGCCTCACGGGTCCGCGGTGAGCGGCTCGGTACGGGCCAACCGGTCGAAGTATCGCACCAGCCATCGGGCCTCGACGCAGTCGAGGCCCCGGAGCCCGAGCTGGAACTCCGGGACCTCGTCGTGATCTTACGGATTGTGCTCGTTTCCTACGCTCACGGGCCGGTGAAGGTCTTGCCGGCCGGGCTTGCCGCGAACATTTCCTTTGGATTGTAGGCGTCGATTTCTTCCTGCGACCAGCGCGAGAGCTCGGCGCGCCCCACCACGAACCAGTGGACCTCATCCGGTCCGTCCGCGAGCCGCAAGGTGCGCTGTCCCGCGTACATGGCTGCGAGCGGCGTCCACTGCGAGACCCCGGTTGCACCGTGGACCTGAATCGCCTCGTCGATGATTTTACAGACGCGCTCGGGCACCATCGCCTTCACGGCGCTGACCCAGACACGCGCTTCGGAGTTGCCCAGTACGTCCATCGCCTTGGCGGCCTTCAGCACCATCATGCGCATCGACTCGATCTCGATGCGCGCCTTTGCGAGCACTTCGACGTTCTTGCCGAGGCGGGCAATCTTCTTGCCGAACGCTTCGCGCGAGAGGCCACGCAATGCCATCAGCTCGATCGCGCGCTCCGCAGCGCCGATCGAACGCATACAGTGATGGATGCGGCCAGGGCCGAGGCGAATCTGGGAGATCTCGAAGCCGCGTCCCTCGCCGAGAAGGATGTTCTCCTTGGGCACGCGGCAGTCGGTGAAGCGCAGGTGCATGTGTCCGTGTGGCGCATCGTCCTGACCGAAGACCTGCATCCCTTCGAGGATCTCGACGCCCGGAGTGTCCTTCGGAACCAGGATCTGCGATTGGCGGAGATGCGGCGCGGCGTCGGGACTGGTCTGCGCCATCACGATCATGATCTTGCAGCGCGGGTCGCCTGCGCCGGATATGTAGTACTTCTCGCCGTTGATGACCCAGTCGTCGCCGACGAGCTCGGCGCGGCAGGCCACGTTCTTCGCATCTGAGGACGCGACGTCGGGCTCGGTCATCGCAAACGCCGACCGGATCTCGCCGGCGAGCAGGGGCTCGAGCCACTCCCTCTTCTGCGCTTCGGTGCCGACGCGCTCGAGCACTTCCATGTTGCCGGTATCGGGGGCGGAGCAGTTGAGACACTCCGAGGCCATCGGATTCTTGCCGAGCTCGCCTGCGATGTAGGCGTAGTCGAGGTTCTTCAGGCCTTCGCCCGTGTCGGCGTCGGGCAGGAAGAAGTTCCAGAGACCCTGTTCCTTGGCCTTGGCTTTGACGCGGCCCAGGAGCTCGAGCTGGCCCGGTGCCCACGACCAGCGGTCCGCGCGCCCCTCGCCGAGTACGTAGAACTCGTGAACGACGGGGTTGACCTCGTCCTCGATGAACTTCTTCACCTTCTCGTAGAGCGGCTTCGCTCCCTCAGACATCCTCAGGTCGAACAATTCGTCGGTATTCTCGAGACCGGGCACGGTATTCTCCTCATTGAAGCGCGACGGCATCAGGGGCAGCCGCGTGGGTGATGCTGTTGTCTTGTCCCCTGTTTCCTACCAAGTTTGGGGTGAATCGCCCGTCTGGCGGTGGGGCGAGCTTTCCTAGCTCGCGGCCGTCAGGGCGTCTACGGCTTCTTCGCGCAGTTGGCGCTTCAGGACCTTTCCCGACGCGGTTCGGGGAAGAGGGCTCGTCGAGAATCGCAAGTGGCGCGGGATGGCGAAGCGGGCCAAACGGGGCTGCAGAAACTCTCGCAGGGCGTCGTCGGTCACCGCGCCGAGAGCGTAGACGGTCGCGCCGACTTCTTCGCCGAGTCGTTCGTCGGGGACGCCGTAGACGCTGACCTCGAGCACGTCGGGGTGCTCGAGTAGGGCCGCCTCGACCGCGCCGCAGCCAATGTTCTCGCCGCCGCGAATCACGAGGTCCTTGATGCGATCGACGATGTAGACGAAGCCTTCGTCGTCGCGGTAGGCGACGTCGCCGGTGCGCATCCAGCCATCCTCGGCGAAGGTTTCGGCGTTGGCATCATCGCGATTCCAGTAGCCGCGGAAGACCGAGGTGCCGCGGATCTGTAGCTCGCCTCGTTCGCCGTCCGTGAGCTCCTTTCCGGTGTCGTCGACGATACGGATGTCGAGCACGGCGGAGCATCGTCCGGAGCTCTCGGGGTGCTCGAGGTAGTCACGGCCGGCGATGCCGGTGCCGATGGCGTTCGTCTCGGTCATGCCCCAGCCGGTGTTGGGCTTCGCCTTTTTGAATGCGCGATCGATGTTGCGGACTTGCGCGGGCGCACGGGGCGCGCCACCTCCGCCTACGAAGTCGAGCGAGCTGAGATCGCAGTTCGTTCTCTCAGCGGTCGTGACGAGATCGCCGGTCATGGCGGCCGGGGCGACGACCGAACCGATGCGCTCGCGCTCGATCAGCTCGGCGGCGCGTTCGACGTCCCACTTGTACATCGAGACGATCCGGCGCTGCGGGCGGTAACACGAGAGATAGACCGCGTGAGATCCGGTGACGTGGAATAGAGGGACCGCCAAGAGAGTGGACGGCTGTTCCGCCGGGACGCGGATCGTGCGTCCGAGCATCTTGGCGGTGGCGTGCGCATCGAGCTCCCATGACAGGAGTGCGGTGATCACGTTGCGGTGACACGACACGACGCCCTTCGGGTGTCCGGTCGAGCCCGACGTGTAGAAAATCGTCGCGTCGTCGTTCGGGTGGATGTCGGCGGGGGGCATCTTGCACGGCGCGATGCTCGCGAGCGCGGCGTCGAGGGTACGGGCAGCGACGCCGTAGGTCTCGTTCGTGCGAACGGCCAGGACGACCAGGTTCGGGGACGTTGCGGATTGTCGGGACAGGCGCTCGAGCCGTTCGCCGTCCGCCAGGAGCACCTTGGCGCCACAGTCGTTCAGGCCGTACGCCATCTCGTCGGGCTGCCACAGGGAGTTCATCGCGACGGCGATTGCGCCGATCGAGGTCACCGCGGTGAAGGTGGTGATCCACTCGGGGTAGTTGCGCATCGAGATGGCGACCCGATCGCCCTTCTCTACCCCGTACTCCTCGGCGAGGAGCTTCCCGATGCGCGATGCCTGCTGCCAGGCGTCGTCGAAGGTGATGCGCTCGTCCTCGAAGACGATGAATGTGAGGTCGCTGCGTCCAGCGTCGAAGAGGTGACGCAACGTTGGAGGGGCCTTGCGGAAGGCGCGGCACGTACGTCCGTAGACCTCGACGTCTTCGATCTCGTAGGGCTGGCCTGGCGCGGTCAGGGCCGCGAGGGCTGCGGGTCGATCCATGCCGGATCTCGTACCGCATCAGGCCCTCGCGTGTCATCGCTCGAACCGCCGAAAACGCCCTCAACGGGCCGTCTCGGGGCCAAACTAGCAAGGACATTGCCGAAATGAAGTCGGCCTTGGAGCTGGGAGACATGGTCTCGAGGACCGGCCGATTTCCGATGGTCGCGATCTCGGTGCGCAGAAGCCTTGCCCGGATTGCCCCCCTGTCCCAGTGCGAGCGCCTGGTCGTGATGAGGCCGGGCTTCGGTGGGGCCGCGCTGCGGGAGTGAGCAAATGCCCCCTCCCGGTTTTGAGGTTCGCGGCCGGCAGAATTCTGACGACGTCCAAGATCCGTTGGAGAGGAGACGACGTCGGCCTGGGACCGGTTGGGATATCAAAGCAACCGACGTGCCCTTTCGAATGGACGGCTCCCGGGGCCGTGCTAGGGTCCGCGACTATGCACACTCCGGTTCGGCGCCTCGTCTTTTCGGTCGCTCTCGTGGTTCTCGTTGGAGCGGCGGGTTGTTCTGATTCTGATGATTCCTCTGGCGACTCGGACGGAGGGGGAAATGCGACGCCGGCTCCGGAGCCGACGGCGAGCCCGGCGCCCGTGACGGTATGCACCGAGGCGGCGCCTGAGGCGCTTCGTGCGTGCATCGGGGCGGTCAGCTCGGCGGTGATGGGTTGCTACAGCGCCGCGGGGGCGCCGTGCGCGGGGAACGACGCGGCGACGGGCGTGGCACTCGGCGATCTGGAAGACAGCGTTCGCGAGTCCTGCTCCGACGGCGACTTCCTCTCGCTCTCGAGCGATGCGCTCGTGGGACGGCTGCGCAACTCGTGCGCATCCGAAGCTGCGTCGCTCGCCTGGCGTACCTTCGGTGGGCCGCAGGGTGCCGTTTGGCCGAACGTCGATGGTGATGCGCAGGCGTGCCTCGCGGCCGCACACGGGGCGGCGGCGACGATGGTCGACGACGCGCTGGCGGCGATCAACGCGTGTCTCGTCGACGGAGATTGCTCCGCGGCCAGCGTTGACGAGGAGCGAGCGAACCTCGCGGCGACCGCGCAGTCGGCGATCGAAGCGGCTTGCACGGATCTCGGCAGTCTGGTCGCCGTGACTCCCGAAACCTACGTGTCGCGCTCGGCCCAGCAGATCGATTGCATCACCGCGACGGGTCAGGCCGATCCCCGGCCGATCAACCTCAACTGCGGCCCGACCAACGCCGAGTTCGAAGCGCCGCGGGGCGAGTATATGCAGGTGATCGTCGATGGCGACAAGTGGGGCTCGATGTGCGGCGACGGAAGCGACTTCGCGTTCCACATCCGCCTCGCGCCTGAGGGTGCGCCTCTCGACCGAATTCTCATCGGCCTGCAAGGCGGCGGTGTCTGTGTCTTCGGCGCAGACTGCGCGGCGCGCTTCGAAGGCTCCCCGGGCCTCTTTACGGCGATGGATGACGAGCCTTTGAGCGTCGGCATCGCGTCGACCGATCCCGAGGTCAGCCCGTTCGCGGATTGGACCAAGGTCTATCTCCCGTACTGCAACCAGGATGTCTTCACTGGCGGTGGCGTCGTCGAAGAGTTCGATGAGGTCGCGGTGCCCCGCTTCGGCGGTGTGAACCTTCGCGCCGCGATCCAGATGACGCGCGACGTGATCTGGAAGGTGATGGACGCGGAAGGCGGCGCCGGCTTCCGTCCCGACGAGATCCTCGCGCTGTTCGGCGGTTGGTCGGCCGGTGGCTACGGCACCTTGTACAACTACCACTGGCTGCTCGACGACCTGCTGTGGCCGCGCACCGCCGCGTTCCCGGATGCGGGCCTCGCGCTGGACAACGGTTCCGTGCTCGGAGTGAGCGGCCTTGGCGACGTGAAGATCCCGGCGTGGGGCGTGGGGCAGAACCTGCCACCGTATTGCTTCCAGGGCAGCTGCGCGATCGGACCGAACCTGTACCGCGCCGCCTCCCCGCGCCTGAAACAGGTGCCCGAGCAGCAGTTCCTCATCCTGAGCAACCCGAAGGACAACACCCAGCAGAACGACGCGTTCTTCGACGACGAAGTGTTCTGGATCAACACGCTCCGCCAGTCCTACTGTGACACCAAGGACCTGCCCGGCATCAACTACTACTTTACGAGCGTGTCGGACGTGAGCACCCACGTCGTATCGCTGCGCGAAGAGCTCTTCCTTGGCGAAGTCGACGGCGAGGTCATGGCCGACTGGTTCTGGCGTGCGATCACCGAGCCGGACACGATCGAGAACCGGGTGGAGGAGGGCGACTTCGTCACCGTGATTCCGGGTGTGGAGCCGTACCCGTGCGAGGTTGCACCCTAGCCAAGTGCATTGGCGGGCCGCCCCACCTCGGCTACGTGAGCCAGATCCGCTCGACGAACCAGGCGATACCGGCGACGCCGACCGCCGCGGAGACGCCCGTCATCGCGCTGGTCGCGACGGGTGTTCGGCGAAGGAGGGCGATCACCGGGAAGAGCGATGCCACCAGAGCGACTTGGCCCAGTTCGACCCCGATGTTGAACGCGGCAAGCGAGCGCAAGAGGCTGGCGGCGGGAAGCTCGAGCTCGCGCAGTACGCCCGCGAAGCCGAATCCGTGCACGAGGCCGAAGGCGAACGTGAGGCGCCACCGATGTGCGCCGCCGTGTCCTCGGAGGTTCTGATACGCTACCCAGACGATCGTCGCGGCGATTCCCGCTTCGACCCACCGAGAGGGTAGCTCGACGATCTCCAGGACGGCGAGCGCCAGCGTGATGGAGTGCGCGACGGTAAACGCCGTGATGATCTGCAGCAGCTCGCCGAGGCGGCTCACGACCAGCAGGGCGACCAGGAAGAGCACGTGGTCGAGCCCCGCCCAGATGTGCTCGGCCCCGAGGCGCAGGAAGCGGCCGAACTGTTCCCACCGCGAAGCCGGCGCTTCGGAGAAGTAGTCGAAGTCCGGCTCGGCCTCGGTAAAGACGATCTCCTGCTCGGCGTAGCCGGTTTGGCGGATGCTGGTGAGGTTGGTGTGGGTTGGGCCGAGCTCGGGCCACGTCGTGTAGTCCAGGGTGATGAGCTCTGGATGCGCGCCGATTTCGCGGGTGAACGGGAAGTCGACCAGGGTCTGTGACCAGTCGCCGCTTCGTGCCGATGAGACGTTCTCCGGCCACACGGGGGCCAAGGCCGTGCCGAGGTCGGGGGCTCCGTCGTCGACAGCGAGGCCGATGCGTGCGCTCAGGTACGCCTGCACCCCGGGCGCGGCCGAGGCGAGCTCCTGTGCTGTGATGAGTTCGTCGCCGTTCAGGTCGATCGGCGAGAGGCGGCCCAGGACGTGGAGGTCGAAGGTCGCCACGGTCGTGATGCGCCCCTCCTCGAGCTGGATGCGCGTGTAGCTCGTGTCTTCCTGGTGCGCCGCCGCCGGGAGTGCGAACAGCAGAGCCGCGAGGCCGATGACGGCTCTCACGACCGGTCCTCGTAGGAAACCCAGATGGGCGACGTCCAAACGAGCTGGCCATCTTCCTGTTCGCCTCGCACGTAGTAGTGACTTGTCGCGCCGGCCTTCGGCTCTGGGTCGGTCCAGTCGAGCGAGACGCTCTCTTCCCCTGGGGTGAACGTCCCGACTTCCTTTCCGTCTTTGACCACGACGACCTTGGCAAACGGACCGGTGCCGTGAAGGCGGATGCGCAGGGGCTGGGCCTCCGTCGTGGTCAGCTCCTCGCCCATGAAGCGCTCGTCGTCTCCGGTCCCGATTCTAACGTCGGCGACGATGTCGTCCGTTGCGGCGTAGACCCGCCGGTTGCGGAAGGCATCCCGGATCGATTCACGGCTCGCGTCCTTTACCCACAGCATTGCGTAGCTGATGTGGGTCGAGTGGTGATCGCTGCTCGAGATGAAGCCGAGCCGGTGCCCCTTGGCGAGCGCGTTGGAGATGAATCCCTCCTTCCGCTCGGCCTTCATCATGCGCTTGTCCGTCGCCGTGCGGGGCGCGCCGGGCATCTCGTAGCTGTTGCGCGACCCCTGGTAGATCTCGACCACCGGCTCGAATTCGTCGCTTCGGTTTCGCCAATCGGTGCCCATCGTCGTGCCGCTGGTGTGCGGCGCGCTGATGCCTTCGAACTGCTCGACGTAGCGGTAGAGCATTTCGGTATCGGCCGCGGGGCCGGTATCGGCCTCCTTGGCGATGGGGAGGCGTGGTAGCGGTCGAATCCCGCGGCGGAAGAAGATGACGTTCCGGTGTCCCTCGGGGTACGGGCGGCTTCGCTCGTACGAGTACACTGTCGTGAACCGCTTGGGGATGTAATACGCGTCGGTCGTTTTCTGGATCAGCCACCAGGGGTACGGTCGGTCGTTGCCGCTGTCGTGGTCGCCGTTTCCGACCCAATCGAGGTCGGCCACGTCGATTGCGTACCTCCACATGTCCTCGAGCGGACCGTCGACGCCTCCGTCACTGCTGAATTCGGTGTGTCGGTGGAACTCACCGCGCAGTAGTTCCCACTCCGTTCCCCGTACGTCAGCTCGCGCCGTTCGTGCGTGAGCGATGTTCTGGCGCTCTGCGATGGTGGCCTCGGAGGGCCGCGTGTCGGCCGTCGGTTTCTTCGTTGCCGCAACGAGCTCGGCCGCGGCCGGTGGGGTGGGCTCTTCGAGTCGCGCGACGAACAGATCGTTGACATAGGGATCGGTCGTTGCCGTCTTCACGTCGAACGGGCCCGTGTAGGGTGCCGCCCGGGAAGAGAGCTCTTGGCGGTGATCCGTTGGGTAGACGAGGAGGAGTCCGCCGGTCGGTGGTGCGACGACGGCCGGAACGCTGTAGAGCAGGTTGCCGCTGTTGGGGATCAGGATCGGTCCGGTCCAGGAGTCATTCTCGTAGAAGGCGGCCCACTCGAGCCACATCGAGCCAACGGGGGGCCGGAAGTCGCGCGCACGACTGCGGAAGAGGAGCCACACCCGCCCCGAGGCGTCGACGCCGAGCCGGGAGAGGTTGTGGTAGGGCTTCTTGATGCGATGCCGCGCGGCCCTGGCTGCTTCGTTGAGGCGGGTGTCGGGCTTGGGGCGCGGAACCGCCAGCGGATCGCTCTCGGGCATGATCGCGCGGACAGACTCCTTTGTCTCGAGCCACTCCCCGTCGGGGGATCGAACCACGAGTCCGATCTCTCGATTCTCGAGGAGCCCAACCCCGGCGCCTCGAACGTGGTGTCCGCGGTCCTTCCCCCAGGTCGGGGAGCTCTCCTCCCATGCCAACCACAAGTTCGACCGCGCATCGTAGGCGGCCGACACTCGGGCTTGGTACCCCGGATCGTTGGCGACCGGCTCAGCATCACGGGCCTGCCCGTCGACGGCATACTCGCGGAGCCAGATGTCGTAGTCGCCCTTCTCGTACGTGTCCCAGACTACTGCGACGCGCGGATCGCCCGGTGCTTCGGGCCGGGTTGCGGCGATCGCCGGCGCCCAGGCGCTCGCCGCGTGCGGGCTCACGAGCTGAGGCGCGTCGAAGGTGCTGTCTTGCAGCTGGCGACGGACGAAGATGCGGAAGACGTCGTTCTGCACGCCCTGCCAAGCGACCCATACGCGGCCGGCGGTATCCGTCGTCGCGACTGCCGAATGCGCGTTGCCCGTTCCCTCGGAGATTCGGATCGGCGCACCGAGCGTGCCGTCGCTCAGCGCGCGTGCCCAGACCTCGAAGAACTCACCGCGCTTTTCGGCCCAGAACACCCAGACGCGGTCCGTTCCGTCCACGGCGACCGCGCAACGGAAGATGTCGCGGCCGGGCTCGGTGATCGCGATCTCCTGTTCCAGTCCGGAGGCCGAGAGGCGGGCGAGCCACACTTGGTCTCCGATCGGCGGCTCGGCCAGCGGGTCGAAGTTCTCCGGGGCGGACGCGAGTTGCTGGATGCGCGGCCGTTCCGGGTGAGCACGTGAGAAGCGAACCCAGGCGACGTGCGTGCGGCCCTGGCCGTCGACTGCGGCCGCGGGGAAGTCGTCGTTCCCAGGCCCGGCGGTTAGCTCGCGAGAGGGGGCGACGCGCTCGATCTCGAGCCTTCCGCCCAGCTCGGTTCGGAAGGTTCCGTAGGGTAGGTCGCTCAGCTTCAGCTCGAATCCGCCCTGAGCGGTTTGCACCGTCACCTGCGACTCGTTCGTAACGTCTTCCAGTGTGACGATGACGCCGTTGTCGAGCGGTCGGTTCTTTACGGCACGCTTCGCGTCGGGCCGGTTGCTTCGACGCTGTCTTGCGTCGGCACGGGTACGGGCCTTCCACGAGCCTGTGCCCGTCACTTCGTCGATGACCTCGAAGCGCCATCCACGGACACCAGCGACTTGGCCGGGGTGAACGTCGACCTTGCCGCTCCAATTGGTGCTGGCCTCGTCCAGTATTCCGAACCGGAGCTTGAGAGCGACCGTGTCCGCTGCGGCCGGCGAGACCGACGCCGCTACGAAGATCGCGATCAGGAAGGCGGGGAGACGCGAGGACGAGGGAGGCATTGAGTGGGAAAGCGTACCTCACCGACCCGTTCCGGGCGACAAGGTCTGTGGGCGCGGTCGGAGCTTCGTTTTTGGCTGAAGGCCGGTTTCGTAGGCCGATCTGCTGTTGAATCGCGCAAATCTTACAAGCGCGGCCCCCCTCACTACTGCTAAAGGTATCGCTGTGCGCGGCGGCCCGAGGCGTCTGCGATGCACGACGCCGGGAGAATGGTCTCGGCGAGTCGAAGGAAGGACGTGTAGGATATGGCGGTCTCAGGTCGGGCGGAGTGGGAAGCGCTCCCCCAGAGCAAGCGCCGCGACGCGGGGCTGCAGCCCGAGGACGCGGAAGATCGCACCTATGGCTGTCGAGCCTCGAGCCCTGAGGCCTGCGGTAAGCACGGGATGCCAGCGTGCTGTGCCTTCGTGCGTACGGACGGCATCTGCCTTGCCCCGCGTCGCAGCTGGGCAAAGCTGTATCGGAAGCTACTGGCCGACGCAGAGCCGGTACCGGAGTCGGCCGACGCAGAGCCACTGACGGAGAGTGACAACCCCGACCCTTGAGGGCGCCTCGGTGACCTAATCTCGCGTCATCACCCGGTTCGCCGGGACCGCGATCTCGCGCATGAAGTACGCGCGAAAACCTTCCGAGACCGACATCGCATCAATCGCCACTTGCATGCAGGCGAGCCAGGCGTCGCGCTCGGTGGCGCCGATGTCGAGGTGGCGATGCGCGACCGGGATCTGGATCTTGCCCCAGCGCTCGCGGAAGCGCTTCGGGCCGCCGAGCCATCCGGTGAGAAAGGCGGCGAGCTTGTCGCGGGATTCCGACATGTCCTCGGGGTGCATTGCGCGAATCCGCTGCGCACCTGGCCGCGACTCCATCGCATCGTAGAAGAGGTCGACGAGCCGCCGCACGCCGGGCTCGCCACCCATGGCTTGCAAAGAGACGTCCTCATATCCGAACTCGCCGGGCTTGCGCTCAGGCATCTATGGCCTCCGTCTTCGAGATCCAGTCTGCGCTACCGCGGATGAATCTGGCGCCTACTGCGCGAGTGCCGCCGACATGGCGCTGTTCACGGCTTGGACCGGGTGGTTGAGGTCGTACCCCACCGTGTCCCAGAAGTCGCAGTTGCCGTATGGGTCGACCGTGGTCGAGAGCTCGGGCGAGTTCAGCACCAGGTACTCGAGCCCGCTCGGCGTGAAGGCCGGCCAGGCAAACCCGCCTGCGGCGTTGGGATCGAGCGAACGGCCGAAGCTTCCCCAGTAGTGAACCATCTCGTCGGAGAGGCGCGCCTGTTGGGGTGTGAACTCGTAGCCGACCTGGCGATCGGTGTGGAACACGAACGGGACATCGTCGCCGTGGCAGGCTGCGTCGTCGCACTGTGGGATGGCGGGCCAGATGTTCACGCCGGTCTCGGTGAACTCGTAGACCCAGATGGAGTTGCGGGCCTGCGAGGCCAGGAAGCGGTTGGCGCAGCCGAAGAGATAGTCGGTAGCGACCTTGGAGAGCTGGAAGTAGTTGTCGCCGTTCGCGGCCGGCGGGTAGAGCTCCAGGACTTCCTTGGTCGTCTCGGCACCGAAGAGCAGGGTGAGCACGGTGGTGTACACGGTATCGCTGACCGTCCCACCCTCGAGTTGGGCGATCTCGTCGATGAACACGATCCCTTCGTTCGTATTCGTTCCGAGTACGGTCGGCTGATCGAGCGCGCCGTTCTGCGCAGTCATCGTCGGGTTGGCGATGAGGAACTCGCCGTCGATGTTCGGGGCGAATACGAGGAACCCGGCGAGTCGGTTGCCCAGCAGGCTGCCCGCGAGCAATGCGGTGCTCGATTGCTGTTCGACGATTGTGCCGGCTGGGACGGCGCGCATGCAATCGAGCCCTTGATCCTCACACCCGACCAGCTTCTCGAAGAGCTTGCCGGAGGGCGCCGCTTGGTCGAGCGTCTTGTACGGAATCCCGAACGGATTGCTCTCCATCAGAATGGAGCGAAAGAGCCCCTCGCTGGAGGGAAGCGAAAGCTCGTGGAGACCGACCGACATGGCGCCCGCGCTCTCGCCGAAGAGGGTGACGCGCGTGGGATCGCCCCCGAACGCCGCGATGTTGCTCTGGACCCAGCGCATCGCGAGCTGCTGATCCATGAGCCCGTAGTTTCCGCGCAAGCCGTCGATGCCAGCGAGGAAGCCGAGCGCGCCGACGCGGTAGTTGATCGTGACGATGATGACGTCTTGGGTGCTCGAGAGATAGGCGCCGTCGTACAGCGGGATGTTCGTGCCGCCGGAGGTGAACGAGCCGCCGTAGATCCACACCATGACGGGGCGCGAGTCGCCCGCGTCGACGCCGAGCGGGCGCCACACGTTCAGGGATAGGCAGTCCTCACTGGTTCTGCGCCCCGCGCCGAACTGGGAGTTCCCATCCGATTGCGGACATGCGGCCGGAACCATGTCGGTGGCCTCGAAGACGCCCTGCATCCGTCCCTTCGGCACCGGCGGGCGCCAGCGGTTCTCGCCTCCAGTGTCCTCGGCGAAAGGGATGGAGAAAAAGCCCTCGACCCCCACTCCCGCCGCGTCGACGACGTCGAGCCCGAGGCCGCAAACCTCGCCGGAGGTCGTGTTCACGACGTCCGTGGTACAGCCGACGTGTTCGGTGTCCGAGCACGCTGCGAACCCGGCGACCAGAAACGGAATCGCGACCGCGCGTGCGGCCAGAATCCAATGATGGCCCATCGAGTTCCTCTCCCCAACCTTCACCATAACACCTCCCTCGTCTCTCGACCCTCGTCGGAACTGGCGACGGTAGACGTATTGGGGGGCTGTTCCAACCGATGCTAGGCCCAATCCATGACGAACGCCTTCATTTCCCCGACTGACTTTCTGGCAACGGAGCTCGCGGACGGAATCCTCACGATTCGCCTGAACCGGCCCGACGCGCTGAACGCCTTCCGCCCGGAGATGCTCATCGGTATCGCGAAGCTCGTGGAACGGGCGAACACCGCGCCCGACGTTTCGGTCCTCGTGCTCGAGGGGGAGGGGCGCGCGTTCTCGGCCGGGGTCGACTTGAAGGTGCTGCAGAACGAAACGCCGCAGGCCGGCAAGATCGGGAACGTCTTCGACGAGGCAGCTCGCCGGGCCTACTTGGCTCTGCGCCGTTGCTCGCGCCCGGTGATCGCCAAGGTGCACGGTGCGTGCTTCACCGGCGCGCTCGAGATGGCGCTGCACTGCGACTTCATCCTGACGACGAGCTCGGCCAAGTTCGGTGACACCCACGTGAAGTTCGGGCTGCGGCCTACGTGGGGTATGTCGCAAACTCTCGCACAGGCGGTCGGCATCCGCCGCGCGAAGGAGCTTTCCTTCACGGCGCGCACGTTCTTGGGTGAGGAGGCCGTGACGCTGGGCGTCGCGAACGCTGCGGTCGCTGACAAAGAGGCGCTCGATGCTCTCGTCCTCGAGCGCGCGACCGCCATTGCCCGCAACTCGCGCGCCGCCGTCGCCGCGATGAAGGATCTCTACACGTTGGCCCAATCTGGCTGCGACATCGAAGACGGGCTGGTCGAGGAATCGTCGCGTTCGTACCCGGAGATCGAGGACACGGCCAGCCGGCTCGCCGGATTCTAGCCGCCGCTCAGGGTGAGCCCTACGCCGACGGAGGCACGAGTCGGGCGCTATCCAAGCGCCACCGGCATCCGCTTGATGCCATTGATGAAGTTCGAGCACAGTCGTTCGACCGGGCCGTTCAGGTGCAGGTTGGGGAAGCGCTGCAGGAGTTCCTCGAGCGTCACGCGCATTTCGAGCTTGGCCATGTGGCTGCCCGCGCAGAAGTGGGTGCCGGTACCGAATGCCATGTGGGTTTCCGTTTGGCGCCGCGTGATGTCGAACTCGTCAGGGTTCGCGAACACGGTGGGATCGCGGTTGGCCGCGCCGTAGTAGAGGACGAGCTTGTCGCCTTTGGCGATCGCCTGCCCGCTGATCTCCACGGCCTGGGTCGCCGTGCGTCGGAACTGCATGACCGGGGTCGAGAACCGAAGGATCTCGTCGATTGCCTGCGGGAGCAACGAAGCATCGCGTCGCAGCAACTCGAACTGCTCGGCGTGCTCCGATAGTGTCTGAATCCCTCCGCTGAGCGCGTTCCGGGTGGTCTCGTTTCCGGCGATGATGAGTAGCGAGAAGTTCATGCCCTGCTTCAGGCGGTCGATTGGCTTGCCTTCGAGTTCACCGTTCACGATGGACGAGAAGATGTCGTCGGTGGGACGCCTGCGTCGCTTCCGCGCGAGAAACGCGCCGTAGATCAGGATCTGGAGCATTGCGAGACGGCCCCGAAAGGCGCTGCTCACCCCGGGGTCGCTCGAGCCGATGAGCTTGTTCGTCCACTTGTAGAACTTCCTCGAGTCTTTGTCGGGAACGCCCAGGAAGTGGGTGAGGGCGCGCAGGGAGATCGGCGCGGACACCGACTCCACGAAGTCGCACCCGCTCTTTGCGCGGAGCGCGTCCAGTGTCTCCACCACGATGCGTCGCGTGTGCTCTTCGGTGGTCCGAACCGTCCGGGGCTTGAAGTGCGGGCTCATGACTTGGCGCAGCTGGGTGTGGAGCGGTGGATCCATGTTGATGAGCTGTTGGCGCATGTTCTCCGCATCTCTGGGCTTGAGGTCCGTCATGACGCACGTGCCGAGTCCCGAAGAGAATAGGTCGGGGTTCTTCGAGACGAAGGCGACGTCTTCGTAGCGCGTGAGGGCCCAGTAGCCCGGGCCCTGCGGAGCGCCGGGGATCTTGCACTCGCGCTGCCAATGCACCGGTGACTTCTCGCGGAGCTCGTGGAAATAGCTGTGGGGAACTCCGGCGACGAAGGTCTGCGGATCGGAGAGATCGAGGGCCGTGCTCATGGGGCCATCCGATGGAAGACGCCGCCGAGAAGGAGAAGCCCCGATGCGAGAACGTCGATTCGTGCGACGCGCTGAAGATCGGTGTTGTAGTCACCTACGACGTAAGCGACGACGACGAACGAGAGCATGCTCACCAGTCCCGCCGCGAGCGCGGTCATGCGAAGCGGCGGGTGAATGGTGGCGCCGAACAGCAGTGCGCCCACGATCCCCAGCAGGATGGCGCGGTGCCGCAGGAGGATCTCGAGATTCGAGCCTTCGAGGGGAATGCCGTACAACGCCTCCATCCGCGAGACGGAAAAGGCCCCGCTCATGGGCGCGAGATTCACGATTGCCGCGAGGAGAAACAGCCCGGTTGATGCGATCCGCATGGGAACGTAGAATACCGTCGATCGTGGTGAGGGAACAGGTCTGCCGCCCGGACGGTGACTGGGGCGGATGAACGGTTCGGGCAGCGATCGCGTGCTGCATCCGGAAGTCTGGGTGCCCCCGTTCTCGATCGGAGCTGGTCGATCGGGAAGCGCCGGGGGCTCGTCCTGGTCCGAGCGGCACAGGCGGAATCGATCGGAGATTTGGCTGGCAAGCCGGCCCTCTCTTCGACCCCGGCGCTCCGCAGGGGTGGGGGAGATTGCCACTCGGCTCCCGGAGGAGTAGGCCATGCCTGCGGATCGGAGGGAGGAGCACCATGGCAGAAGTACGGGTCGAAGAAGAGGTCGAGGCCACGCCGGAGAAGGTCTGGGAGCTCGTTCGCGAGTTCGGCGGCGTCAAGAAGTGGAATGAGGGCATCGACAGCTGCGAGGTCGAGGGCGCGGGGGTCGGCTCCGTGCGCACGCTCAAGATGGGCGGCATCGAGATTCAGGAGCGTCTCGAGCACACCGACGATATCGGCCGGACGTTCTCCTATTCGATCGTGGCCGGTCCCGTGCCGGTCGAGAACTACCTGGCATCGATGACGATCCACGATGCGGGCCCCGATCGCGCCAGAATCACGTGGCAGGGCAGCTTCGATGCGAAGGGTGTGCCCGAGGAAGACTGCGCAAAGCTCTTCACTGGGGTGTACCAGGGTGGCATCGCGGCGCTGCGAAAGGCCCTCGCCTGACCTCGTCTTCCCGCGGGGAAACAACCGGGCTCCGTCGCACGGGAAGATCCTGATAGACCTGGGTGCATGACCGTCTCGGGAAGCTGTTTCTGTGGTGAGGTTCGGTTCGAGGTGACGCCGCCGTTCCTCGATATCTCTCAATGTCATTGCAGCTACTGCCGCAAGCTTTCGGGCTCGGCCGCGAGCGCGTTCTTGCTGCTCCCGCGGCGGCAGCTTCGATGGCTCAGTGGTCAGAAGCAGATCCGCGAGTTCGAACGCGAGAGCGGTAGAAGTTCTCGCTTTTGCATGACCTGTGGCTCGCCGGTGCCTGGGGTCGAGGCGGATCTGGCGGCCGTGCCGGCCGGTGCGCTCGATGGCGATCCCGGCGTGCCCACCGGTGTGCACATCTTCGTCGCCTCGAAGGCCTCGTGGGATGTGATCGGCGGATACGCACCGCAGTACGACGAGAGCTGGATCTAGCGCACCGTCTGGGAGTCGCGCGCATCGCGCGCCAGCTCCATCTCCGGAGGTGAGGGAGAGCTGCGTGGCTTCGCCTCGAGAGAGCGGCCTCGCCCTACCGGGGCGGAAGCGCTGTGGTGGGGGAGCGTTGCACGCCGCGCGGCGCCGGAGAATAGTGTCGCCATGCTGAGGCTTCGTCAGTTGGCTCTCGTCGCGCGTGATCTCGAACCGGTCGTGGAGGACCTCTGCGCGGTGCTTGGTGTTTCAGTCTGCTTCCGTGATCCGGGGGTAGCGACGTTCGGTCTCGTGAACGCGCTCATGCCCATCGGGAATCAGTTTCTCGAGGTCGTCTCGCCTGCGCAGGAGGGCACCTCGGCGGGCCGGTTGCTGGAGCGCAACGGCGGCGACGGCGGCTACATGGTCATCCTGCAGACAGACGATCTCGGGGCGGCTCGTTCCCGGGCGCAAGCGGGTGGCGCGCGCGTCGTGTGGGAGCTCGCGTTGGACGACATCGCAACGATCCATCTGCACCCGCGTGACGTCGGCGGGGCTATCGTCTCGCTCGACGATTCCAGAGAGCCCGACGAATGGCGTTGGGCGGGGCCGGACTGGCGCAGTGCCGTCGTTACCGATGTGGTGACCGGCATCCGCACGGCGGAAGTGCAGGCCGATTCGCCTGCCGATCTCGCCCGTCGCTGGGTCGAGCTCTTCGGAAGGGAGGCCGTGCCGAGTGGCGACGGTGTAGACTGGCCCCTCGACGAAGGCGCGGTGCGCTTCGTGCCCACGTCGAGTCGCGATGGTTTCCACGGTATCGAACTGAACGCTCCGGGGCGCGACCGGGCCCTGTCGGTCGCGCGCGAGCGCGGACTCCCCGTCGCAGATGACCGTGTGACGATCGCCGGGACCCGCTTCCGTTTCGTGTAGGCGCGCCGGATTGACTGCCGGCCGAGAATCGCGGACGGTTCGCCAGCAATAGTTCTGCTCTCCTCAGACCTGAATCATGGACCTCGCCCTGCAAGGAAAGATCGCGCTCGTCACGGGCGGTGGATACGGCATTGGCCGTGGAATCGCGGTGGAGCTCGCGCGGGAGGGCGCGGACGTCGCGATCTGTGCCCGGGGTCGCGAGGAGCTCGATGCGACCGCGCGCGCAATCGAGGCATGCGGTCGTCGCGCCCTCGTTACGGTGGCCGATCTGGCCCAGGCGGCCGGAGTGGACGAGGTGTGTGACGAGGCGCTCGCGAAGTTCGAGCGCCTCGACGTGCTGGTGAACAACGTCGGTGGTGCGCCCGGCCCCGGGGGCTTCGAGAACCTCACCGATGAGGATTGGCAGGCCGCCTTCGATCTGAACCTCATGTCGGCGGTTCGGTTCTCGCGTCGACTGATTCCGCGGATGGCGGAGCAGGGGTGGGGGCGCGTGATCAACATCGCGTCGACCTCAGCGCGGCAGCCGGACACGGTCGTGGTGCACTACAATTGTGTGAAGGCCGGCCTGATGGCGCTTTCGAAGACGCTTGCGAACGCCTACGCGAAGGACGGGGTGATGGTGAATTGCGTGGTGCCGGGCCTCACGCGTACCCCGGCGGTCGAGCGCAGCGCCGCGCGACGGCTCGAAGAGCAGGGTGAGGACGTGACGAGTCTCTCCGCCGACGAAGTCGTGAACCGATACTACATTCCACGTCGACCTCTTCCCGTGGGGCGCGTCGGTACGCCGGAGGATCTCGCGGGTATGGTCGCGTTCCTGGCTTCGGAGCGCGCGAGTTGGATCAGCGGTGCGGCGATCAACGTCGACGGTGGCTGGGTGAAGGCCGTCTACTGAGCGGGTGGCTCAACGCGGGCCTTTGCCCGCAAGCCGGCCAGCACGATGTCCGTGATGGCATCCGCCGTCTTCTTCGGCGAGCCCCCGGTCGCCTCGGCCACCTCCATCTGCGCGAACTCTCGTCCGAGCCGTCCCAACACGTGCGCCACGGCGGCGGTATCCAGGGGCTCGATCTGCCGTTCGGCGACCGCCCGGTCCAGAAGGCTCTGCGTGACCGCGACCAGATAATTCTCGTGGGCAGACAGCAGTTCGTCGGCGCCGGCGACCTTCGCGAAGTCGGCGGAGAGCGCGACCGCCTCGGGCTGAACCGCCTCGTTCGCGGCCTGAAGGTAGGCCCGGAGGGTATCGAGCGGAGACATCGAGTCGTCGAGCGTTCGGGTGGCCGCACGCCCAATGCGTCGGAGGCGCCGGTCCATCACGGTCAGCAGAAGCTCGTCCTTGCTCGGCGCGATTCCGTACAGAGTACGCAGCGAGCAGTTCACCCGCGCTGCGATCTGCGCCATCGTGAGGTCGGCGACCCCGCCGGAATTCAGTTGGCGCTCCAACTCGTCGAGTAGGGCGAGTTGCCGGTCGCTCAGCGCACGCTCGGCCTTCGCCGAGAGCCGCGGGTCTGGTCCGCGCACGCGTGGGATGCGGGCGACGGTGGCGTGCGGGGCGAGTGCGTCGGTCAAGACAGCAACGCTTCCGGTAGATCGACCAGGCGAGCACGAAGCCACTCGCCGAGGCTCTTCGCCTGCGGGTCCTGACGCGTGGAGGCGGCGACGCCCTCTTGGAGGAGTCCATGCAGCACGAAATTGATCGAGCGGATCGCGGGCAGCGGGTGACGGTCGACCCGCAACTCGGCCGCTTCGGGCAGAAGTTCTTGCAGCTTCTCAGTGGTGAGGAAGCGGTCCAGCCACACGAACGCCTCGTCGCTTCGCGCGAAGATGCCCAGGTTCGCGTTGCCACCCTTGTCGCCGGAGCGCGCCCCGTAGATCGTTCCGAGTGCCGCACGGCGGGTAGGGCCGCCGGGCACTTTTGCCTTCGGGCCGGGGGCCGGCTCGACCGAGACATCCCAGTCGGGGATTACCGAGGAGACCTCCGTCGGATCGCCACCGAGGAGCACGACTTCTTGGGGCACGAGCGCGGCAGGCACGCGCGCTGCCTCCATGACGCCGAACGGCCGACCCGGCCCGGGGCCTCCGCCGACACCGAAGAACCCGGGGATGCTCGCGAGCGCGAGCTCGATCACGGCGTTCGAGAAAGCCCGTCCGACCTTCTTTTCGTCGGGGTCCTTCACGCTGATGCGTAGGATCGAAACGGCTTGCTCGTTCGATTCCGGGTCGGGGCGATCGGTGCGCACGAGGCGGGTCGACACGTACGCGAAGTCGTCTTGTGAGATCGGGCACGCCTCCCAGAAACTCTCCTGGACCAACGCGGCCTTCTCTTCGATGTCGAGCCCTGTCAGGCACACGTTCATCTCGTTGCGGAAGCCACCGTGGCGGTTGATGCACACCTTCAAAGTGGAGGGAGGCGGCTCTCCCCGAATTCCGTACATGCGTACACGGTCGGGGCCCTCTTGCTCGAGCTGGATCGTATCGAATCGCGTCGTCACGTCGGGCCCGAAGTACTGGGGGCCCGAGATTTCGTAGAGGAGTTGCGACGTGATCGTTCCGATTGAGACCTCCCCACCCGTTCCGTCGTGCTTGCCGATGACCGACGAGCCGTCGGCGGCGACTTCGGCCCACGGGAACCCGACCCGGGTCATCCCCGGAACCTCTTTGAAGAAGGAGTAGTTCCCGCCCGTGGCCTGCGAGCTGCACTCGATTACGTGCCCGGCCGCGACGCCGCCCGCGAGCGCGTCCCAATCGGTACGGCTCCACCCGTGATGCCAGGCGGCGGGTGCGCATACGATCGCGGCATCCGTCGCGCGGCCGGTGATGACGATGTCGGCCCCTTGGTTCAGAGCCTCGACGACTCCCCAGCAGCCGAAGTATGCGTTCGCGGTGAGGAAGGCAGATGTGTCGGTGATCAACTCGTCGTTCGTGAAGTGCTGAAGGTTCCGTCCGGCGACGAGCTCGTCCATCCGGGGTAGAAGGTCGTCGCCTCGCACGTAGGCGATCTTCGGGTGGAGCCCGAGCGTGGTGGCGACCTCGGCCACCGCGTCGGCACAGCCATCGGGGTCGAGACCGCCGGCGTTGCTCACGACCTTGATGCCTCTGTCGAGGCACGTGCCCATCACCTGCTCCATCTGCGTGACGAACGTACGCGCGTATCCGCCGCCGGGGCGCTTCAGGCGCGTGCGCGCCAGGATCAGCATCGTCAGCTCGGCGAGCCAATCTCCGGTGAGGACGTCGATTGGCCCTCCTTCAACCATTTCTCGAGCGCCGGAGAGGCGATCACCGAAGAACCCGGAGCAGTTCGCGATGCGGATGGGGTCGGCCATGAGGTGCTCCTATTCTGCCTGCGCCGGTTCGACGACGAGCAACAGTGCGCCCGCTTCGACTTGCTCGCCTTCCGCGACCCGGACTTCGACGACGACACCGCCGACGCTCGCGCGCATCGGGTGCTCCATCTTCATTGCTTCGAGAACGAGGAGTGTGTCTCCGGCCGCGACCCGGTCTCCGACCTTCACGCGGAGCTCGATGACCTTCCCCGGCATCTTCGCGACGAAGCCGCCCTCCGCCTGGTCGGCACCCAGCACCTTGAAGCGAGGCCGCTGGCGGAAGGTGAGGTCGCCGTTCGGGGTTTGCACGATCAGGTCGCCGCCGCTGCGGGTGACACGCGCGTTCGAGCGATGCCCTGCGATCTCGACGTCGATCCCGTCGTGTCGCCACGCGTGGATCCGGGCAGCTGCGCCTTCGCCCATGCGGAAGCTCCCGTCGCGCTGGGAGCGGTACACGACGGTGATCGCGGTCTCGCCGTGGTCGAGCCCGAGCTTCTGTGGAGGCAGTCGGGCGTTGCGCCATCCCGACGGCGCCTTCTCGAGCACCTGGGCTTGGGCGCGGTTCTCTCCCTGTACCCATAGTGCTGCGATTCGCGCTGCGCGCTCTCGTTGTTCTTCGGTCGGACTGAGCGCGCGCGGGGGGGCGACCCGATCGATGAAGTCGGTGGTGGTGTCGCCGTCCAGGAACTCGGGTGTTCGAAGCGTTGCGACGAGAAAGTCGCGGTTCGTGACGACGCCGCCGATGTGTGCCCGCGCGAGCGCGAGCGCGAGCCGACCGGCTGCCTCGGTTCGGGTCGGCGCGTGCGCGATCACCTTTGCGAGCATCGGATCGAAGTCGGTGCCGATGACGGAGCCCGCTGCAACACCGGAATCCCAGCGGACTGCCGGGTGCTCGGCGGGGGCAAAGGCGGCGAGGGTACCCGTGGCCGGAAGGAACTCGCTGGCCGGATCCTCGGCGTAGAGTCGGGCCTCGATGGCCGCACCGTGGAAGGTCACATCGCTTTGGGCGTACCCCAGTGGCGCGCCTCCGGCGATCCGAAGCTGTTCGCGCACCAGGTCGATCCCCGTCACCATCTCGGTCACCGGGTGCTCGACCTGCAGACGGGTGTTCACCTCGAGGAAGAAGAACTCGCCCGCGTCGTCATCGAGTAGGAACTCCACCGTCCCGGCGGACTGGTAGCCGAGCGCGCGTGCGAGTCGAAGGGCCGCGTCGCCCATTGCTGCGCGAAGTCCTGCGTCGATGCGCGGTGACGGCGATTCTTCGAGAATCTTCTGGTGACGGCGTTGGATGGAGCACTCACGCTCGCCCAGGTGGACGACGTTTCCGTGCGCATCGCCGAGGATCTGGATCTCGATGTGGCGCGCGCGTGCGACGTAGCGCTCGAGAAACACGCGGTCGTCGCCGAAGCCGCCGAGTGCTTCTCGCTTCGCGGCAGCGATGGACTCGTCGAGCGCGTCGGGTGCTGCGACGATCCGCATTCCCTTGCCCCCGCCGCCGGCCGCCGCCTTCACGAGAAGCGGGTACCCGACTCGGTCCGCGTCCCCCGCGTCCTCGGATCCCGGCAGTGTCGGCACCTCGCACTTCACGGCGAGCGCCTTGGCGGCGATCTTGTCACCCATCTGCTCGATGGCCTCGGGGGATGGGCCCACCCAGGCGATTCCGGCTGCGCCGACGTTCGTAGCGAACGCGGCGTTCTCCGAAAGGAAGCCGTAGCCCGGGTGGATCGCGCCGGCACCGGTCGCGGTCGCCGCGGCCAGTACGGCCGCGCCGTCGAGATACGAAGTTTCGAGTCGCACCGCTTCGTCGGCGTCCTGCACGAATGGGGCATCGGCGTCGGCATCGACGTAGACGGCAACGCAGCGGATCCCCATGGCGTGGGCGCTGCGAATGATCCGCCGGGCGATTTCTCCGCGGTTGGCAATGAGAAGCGTCGTGAAACTCACAGGCGGAACACTCCGTATCCGTCGGCGCCCTCGATGGGCGTGTTGCGAACGACGGAGAGGCAGATGCCCAACGCGGTTCGTGTGTCGCGCGGGTCGAGGATGCCGTCGTCGGTGATCGCACCCGTTGCTTCGAGGGCGATCGAACCTTTCTCTTGAATGGCTTCGACGGCGGCGACGATCTGCGCGTCCATCTCTTCGTCGAAGGGTTCGCCCCTTCGCGCCGCCTGGCCGCGGCGCACGATCGACATCACGCCGGCGATCTGTTTGCCGCCCATCACGGCGATCTTCGCGCTTGGCCACAGGAACGTGAACCGGTTGTTGAAAGCGCGTCCTGACATGGCGTACGTGCCGGCGCCGTAGGAGGCTCCGACGATCACCGTGAGGTGCGGTACCATCGAGTTGGTGACGGCGTTGAGGAGCTGGGAGCCCTTCTTGATCATCCCGGCCGCTTCGAAGTCTCTCCCGACGATGAAGCCCGTCAGGTTCTGTAGGAAGAGAATCGGCAAATCGATCTGGTTGCAGAGCTGAACGAAGTGGCCGCCCTTCTCGGCGGACTCGGGATAGACGACTCCGTTGTTGCCGAGGAGTCCGACTGGGTAGCCGTGGATCGAGGCGAATCCGCACACGAGCGTGGGGCCGTACCGCGGTTTGAACTCCTCGAAGCGCGAGCCGTCGACGATGCGACCGATCACGTCGCGGATCTCCACCGGGCGTTTGTGATCGGGGCTGATCATGCCCAGGAGTTCCTCCGGGTCGAGCAGAGGTGGGTCATCGCGGAGGCTCGGCGTGGGCCCCGGCTTGCGCCAGTTCAGGTGGGAGACGATCTCGCGGCACAGGCGCAGCGCGTCGGGCTCGTCTTCGGCGAGATACTCGGCCAAGCCCGAGACGTCGGCGTGCATTTGGGCTCCGCCGAGGCTCTCGTCGTCGGAGTCTTCTCCGGTCGCCATTTTCACCAGCGGCGGGCCCGCCAGAAAGATCTTCGACTGCTCTCTGATGACGACGTTGTAGTCGGACATCCCCGGCTGGTAGGCGCCGCCGGCCGTAGATGAGCCGAAGACGACGCAGATCGTCGGGATCTCGAGCTTCGAGAGCTCAATCATCTCGTAGAAGAAGCGCCCGGTCTCGGCGAAGTGGGTGGTTTTCGGGGGACGGCGCTTGGGCTTCGGACCGTCGGGATCCATGCGGAGGTCGGCACCGGCGGATTCGACGAAGCTGACGTACGGGATTCGGTTGTCGCGGGCGATCTCGAGGGCTCGCATCCACTTCTTCGCGGCGTAGTCCGTGAGTGCCCCGCCGAGCACCGTCGGGTCGTTCGCGAAGATTACGCACTCGACCCCCGCGATCACGCCGATGCCGACGACGGCACCGCCGCCGATTGCGTAGTCGGAGTTGTAGGCCGCGAGCGAGCTGATCTCGAGAAACGGGCTGTCGGGGTCGATAGCCAGCGCGATTCGCTCGCGCACCGAGAGCTTTCCGCGCTTCGCGAGCCGTTCGTGGTGGTGCAGGCCGCCGCCGATCTCGGCCTCGTCGAGGAGACCCTCGATCTCCTCGAGTTTCGCGAGCATGGCCTGGCGATTCTCTTGAAACTCGGTTCCTCGCGGATCGAGGGTGGACCGAAGCGGTTCGGCGAGCAGTGCGGGTCGCATGCGCGTCGCTACCCCGGGTGGTAATTCGAGTCAAGATTGGTTACCGCACGTCTGTTGCCACAGCCTGAGGGCCAGGCATTCTGGAGGGCTCGGGCCTGTGGATTAGCCCGGATAGCGAGGAGATGAACTGATGAAGAAGATGGGAATCACAGTACTTGCGGGTGCATTCGTGTTGGCTTCGGTTGCCGCTGGCGTCGCCGGTCCGAACGTGGGTGGCCGGAATTTCAACATCCAGGCTCGTTCGATTCAGAGGGGCCAGGTCCAGGCGCGCAACGAGATGTACGCGCGCACGGGTACGCCGAGAACGGTGTCGAGCTGGAACTGGGAGCGCTCGACGACGAGGCCTCGGTATCGCGCTGTTGGCTCCACCATGATGAAGCGCGTTCCCGCAGGCAGGTGAGCCGGGACGCTTTCCGTACAATCCGGGCTCCGGCGTTCTGCGCGTTTCGCGCCAGGGCGCCGGCCGGGCCCGGAGTGCGACCATGTGCCTGGTCGGCGCGGCGACCGTAGCCGCTTGTCGCTGCACGCCGTCGCCCACCTTCTCGAGCATTTCGGTCATTGCGGTGGCCGGTTCGCGGCAAGGAGCGTACGTCAGGGCAGCCGGTTCAGGCTCCGCACGACGTCGTACGCGTCGCCGATGTTCTCGAAGTCGACCGTTACGAAGTTCGGCAGGTCAGCGGACTCGCTCTGGCACTGCTCGGCCCGGTCGATGAAGAGCGGGTTGTGGTTCACCATCTGGGCGAGCGCGGGCGAGGCGAAGGGGTTCGTCAGGAAGTGGTTCAGGATGAACAGCTTGTTGGCGGTCGAGCCGCGGTTCGGCGCGCACGAGAAGTCGCCGGGGGCCCGGTAGGAGAAGTGTGTTTCCCACGCGTGGGACCACACGTAGTGATGCCAGGGCAGGGACGCTCCGGAGTCGTCGGTAAAGACGACCACGCGCTTGTTGGCGGCGATCAAGGCACGTAGCGTCGGCCACGGCGCGGCGACCGGCTGCACGTGCACGTAGGCGATCAGCCCGCTCGCGGTGAACTCGGCCAGGGTGTCGGCTTCGGAGATGTAGCTTTCGAAAATGATCGACAGAACTTCGTGCGGATGGGTGTCGAGGTACGTGGTGAGCTCCGCCAGGCCGATGTCGAGGGGCTTCTGGCCTGTGAGGTCGCACCCGAGCCCCGGTACGACTTCGCCCCCGTGGCAGAGCACGATGTCGCCGTCCCAGTACCATGTGTCGAGCATGAGTGAGCGAATTCCGGCGTCGAGCTGGTCCGGCACCGTGACTTGCTGGTTCGGCGCGAGCCAAGCTTCCGCGCCGTTCGACATTGCGTTGTGTGACGTTGGGTAAACGACCTCGTCGAAGGGGCGATCACAGAGCGACGCGGCTCCGTTGCAGCGAATGCAGCTCAGGTTCGCGGCGCCGTCGTCGAACAGGTCGCAGTCCGCACCGAGCACGTCCATCTCCGACAACAAGAGGCAGGAGCGACAGTCGGCGCGCTCGGCGAGGCATCCCGAGAAGTCGCCGGAGCCGGCGCACGATCCGGGTAGGGTCGCGTCGAGGTCGACGTCGGCGCACTTCTTGTCGAGCGCCTTCGCCACGCCGGCTCGCGCCTTCGCGATCCTGCCCTTTGCGTCGGCCGCTACCGTGGTGAGGCACGTGGTCAGAGAGGCCGTGTCGCTGATCGTTCCGTCCTGCAGGCCGTCCTTCATGCACGCGGAGAACAGCTTCAGCTCTTGGCCGACGATCTTCCCGGTCGCCTTCAACACGGCCGCCTGACAGGCGGCGCCTGACGAGTCCGTCGAGCGGAGGATCGCGGTTGCGCCGAGGTCGGGTCCGAAGATCTCGTGTGCGATGCCCAGTTGTTCCGTTTCGCCCGCGAGGCTGGTCGACGCCGCGCCCGAGAATCCGAAGGTTGGCACGCTCGTGCACTTCGAGGCCTCGAGGCCGCTCGCCTTCGCGCGGGCTTTTGCGACGCGTCCCTTCCCGTCGGCGAGCACGCACGCGCTCGCTGCGGCCGCGTCTAGTTTGCCCGTGGCTCGGGCCTTGAGGCACCGGCGTGTCTCGCCGTCCTGCGCCTTCGCAACCTTCGCCCCAGCGCTGTTCATCTTGACGAGGCACGTGGCTTCGGTCGACAGCGCTGCCGCCGGCAGGGGTGTGGCGAGCGCGTACGCGAGTGCGCAGTTCGCGAGCATGATTCGGGGGAGAGGGCGGGCGAGCATGAGGACCTCCAATGGGTTCCCCGTTACACCACTCACGCCCCCCGCTCGGCAAGGGCGTATTCTCCCGCGATGGTGCGTCAGCCCAAGTCGTAGAGGAGGTGGTGACTCAGGTCGCCGACCAGGTCGATGAACATCGTCCGTGTCTCGAACCACCAGCGCCCGTCGATCCGCTGGAACGTGTCGTGGTAGTGGCCACAGATGATCGGCTGGAGGGCGAGTCCGTCGGTCTGCTGTAGGACCGTGTAGTAGCTCCGCGCGGTGCCCGTTCCGGCGGACTCGTCCGCTTCGACGATCGCGTTCGTCGTCACGTGACGGGTGCGTGGTGTACCGTCGTCGTAGCGCCGCGTTGCGGCTTGGTACATGGCGAGCACCTGGTCCCGCCCTTCGAAGGAGACTTCCCGCGACGCGTCGGGGGAGGGGAGGATACGGCCGTGGCGAAACAGGTCGGCGACGCCTTCGAAGTCGCCTGCGTCGATGCGTTCCGCGTAAACGTAGAGGAGATTCTCGATCTCGCGCGCACTACTGGACACGGCATGAGCTTACCGCGCGATGCGGGGTCCATCCACTGGGGCGATGGGAGCGCGTCCACGGCGGCGGGCGGGAATTTCCCGCCGCCGCCGCGGTGCCTCAGCGTAGGTCGAGGCCGATCACCTCTAGGCTGCCGAAGTGGTCGCCGACCGCCAGCGGCACGGAGCACGAGACATGGAGCGAGACTTCTTCGATGATGGCGCCGCCTTGGCTGAAGATCAGGACATCGATCTGAGCCTTCATCGTCGGCCTTCCGGCATTTGTCGCCGTTGCGTTGACCGCTCCGCCGAGATTCACGTCGAGTTGGTCCGCGTAGACGAGTTCGGCGTCCTTGTCGTCCTGCACGCGGATGCGCACGGGGGCCTGGAAGTGAGCGCCGCCCTCGCACGTGGCCTTCATGGCCTGCGAGTGGTTACCAGCAATGCACCCCTCGCCGGCATAACGGAAAGTGATGCCGGCCAGCGCCTTACCTGCCTCGCATGCTGCCGGCTGGACAGGGGGATCTACGAGCTCGACCGTGACGGAGTCTGTGTCCTGACACGTGGACCCGGCTCCGTTGTCGCCCGACACCGAGACCACGTTGGTGGTGGTCTCGCTGATGATGACCGTTGCGGAAAGAGTTACGCTCGATCCGACGCCGATGCTCACGATCGGTGAGCCTGAGACCTCACCTAGCTTGTCGTCGATCACCGAGACGCCGGAAAGGGGCAAGGTGCCGACGTTGGACACTTCGTACTCGTAGGTCACCGCGCCGCCGAGCACCTGTTCGCCATTGGTGGACGTCGTGAGTCCCACGACCTCGAGGCTGCCGAAGTGGTCGCCGAGGTTGATCGGCTTGGAACAGGATGTGTGGAAGAAGATGTCCTCGAGCACGGCGCCGCCGCCGTCGAGGATCTGGGCGTGGGTATCGCCCTTGAAGGAGGCGCGACCCGCCGCGGATGCGGTGCCCGCGGCGTTCGCGCCGAGGACGACGCCCGCGGTGTCTCCATACACGATCCCGGAGCTCTTCTTGTCAGTGATCACGATGCGAACGGGCTCGGTCGCGCCGGCATCACCAACGCAGGTCAACTTGCCGCCCTGGCCATTCGTCGTCGCGTTGCACCCGCCGCCGGCGTACCGGAACACGATGCCACTTACGTCGCCCTCACAGTGGGGGGGCGGGTCGTCTGTCGTGACGGTCATGAGGTTCGCGGTCTTCTCGACGTCGATCGTACACGCATCGGGTGCGGGGATCGTGCAGTCGTTCCGACAGGCATCGTCGTCATCGAGGTTGCCGTCGTCGCACTGCTCGCCGTTCCCGTTGTCGATCGTGTCGTCGCCGCAGTAGGTGCAATCGCCGCGGCACAGGTTGCCACCGGGCAAGCCTGGATCGGTGCCCGGCGGGTCGCAGGATTCGCCCACGACGTTCAGGCTGCCATCGCCGCAGATCGGAGTTTGGCCGAGCGTGCAGTCGTTCCGGCAGCCGTCGTTGTCATCGCCGTTGCCGTCATCGCATTGCTCGCCATCGTTGATCGCTGCGTCGCCACAGTAGGTACAGGTCGGGCGACAGAGATTCCCCGTAGGCGAGCCCGGGTCACTTCCCGGGGGGTCGCAGGTTTCGCCGGCCCCGACGAAGCCGTCACCGCAGGACAGGGGTTGGTTGAGCGTGCAGTCGTTCGCGCATGTATCCCCGTCGTCGGTGTTTCCGTCGTCACATTCTTCGCCGGCCTGGACGGCAGCATCGCCGCAGTAGGTGCAATTCGTCCGGCACAGGTTTCCTCCCGCGGGAGCGGGATCGGTACCCGGCGGGTCGCATGTCTCCATCGGGTCGAGCGAGCCGTTCCCGCAGGTCGGTGGCGTGCCCAGAGTGCAATCGTTCCGGCAGGAGTCGCTGTCCTCTGCGTTGCCGTCATCGCACTCCTCGCCAGCGTCCGCGACCGTGTCGCCACAGTACGTGCAGTCGCCGCGGCACTCATTTTGGTTCGGAGCTTGCGGATCTCCCGGTAGCTCGCACGTTTCGCCCGGATCGACGTTTCCATTGCCGCACGATGGCGGAGGCGGCAGCGTGCAGTCGTTCTTGCACCCGTCGTCGTCGTCGAGATTGCCGTCGTCGCATTGCTCGGAGCCATTGACGGAGCTGTCGCCGCAGTACGTACAATCGACGCGGCAGAGCGATCCACCTGGGAGGCCCGGGTCCGATCCCGGCGGGTCACAGAATTCGCCCGGATCGACGCTGCCGTCGCCACAGCTCGGAGGCGATGTCGCCGTGCAGTTGTTGCTGCACGAGTCGTTGGGGTTGGAGTTGGCGTCGTCGCACTCTTCGCCGAGGTGCACGAGGCCGTCGCCGCAGAACCTGCAGTCGTTGCGACAGAGGTTCTGGTTCGGGGGTTGGGGGCCGCCGGGCGGGTCGCAGGTTTCGCTCAGCTCGAGCATTCCATTGCCGCAGCCAATCGAACCGGCCACGGGCGAGAACACGAAGCGACTGCTGCATCCGATTCGGCGAGCAATGATCTGACCCGTGACGACCGCTCGTCTGCGGATCTTCATGTTCGCGTTCGGTGCGAAGATTCGCGCGCTGAGCGTGGAGCCTTCCCCCACTCGGAATGTCTTCCTTCCTTCGAAGTTGATCGTGACGTCGTTCGCGGTGAGACCCACTCCGATAGGCGCCATGATGGATTCAGCACCTATCGAGAGGATGTCGCGGGCGTTGAGTTCCACGGCCCCCTCGATCTCGACGTTGCCGTCGATGATCCAACGGCAGACGTTGTAGGTGCCGGCCGGCATCATCAGCGTGCCGCCGCGGTTGACGCGCACCTGGAAGTAGTTGCCCGGGGCGAGGGTGGCGGTCTGGCCGTTCGTGACGAGGACGTCGTTCGTACCGCACGTGATCGGAAAGCTCGGTGGGAAGTTCGCGGGTTCGAACGGGTCCGGAACGAGGAGTGGCTCTGTGGCGAAGATCGGTGCCGGGACCGGCGTGATCAAGGAGCCGCCCACCGCGGTTTGAGCCGGCTTGAACTTCAACGTGTTGGCGTAAACGTTGTAGACCCGCGCGGAGCCGCCGATCTTCACCTTGTTGGCGACGACGTCGTTGCCGTCGGACACGGTTGCGTCGAGCCCGATCTTGGCTTTGCCCCTGACGCTATTGACGGCCAGGCTGCCGTTCAGCGTGGCGCCGGAGGCGATGTGCGCCGACTCATTCGCCACGAGAATGTAGTGGTCCGCATTGCGCGACTGGGCCAGCGCCGTCGCGGGCATGAGGGCCACTATGGCGAATGCGATGACCGCGAGGGGCCGGCCCGGCTGGGCGGGTAGGGGTTTCATGCAGGGTGCCTCCAAGGGGTGGGGTCGTGCCGGTGTAGTGACCAGCCTAGATCAAGGGATTAGAGCACTCAGTATTCTTGCAGGTCGGTGCGCCGACTACAATGTCGTAATTCGGGAGATGAGTACCTGGTAACATTGCCTTCGGCTTGGCCTCGGCCCGGTCTACACCTCGCCCCCGAGCAGCGATGCGAGCTGGGGTAACGGCACGAGCTCGCAATCGGGATTCTGCGTACTGTTCGGGGCCAAGACCCAGCGAAGAAGCATCTGCCCTTCGAAGCGTCCGCCCGTGTCGAGCCAGTTCGGCACCCCGGGATTGCTCGCGGCGATCACGAGGCGCCAATCGCCGTCGGGGCTCGCGGTCGCCCGGTGGTTGTTCGTGCACGTGGGGGCGTAGCGGTAGTCGTACGACTCTGCCCACGGATTCACGAGGACGAGGCCCCAGTAGGTGAACCCGACCGGTGGGTTCTTGACGGTGACGATCAGGGCGTGATCGTCGTCGATCTTCCAGCGGCCACCCATGTACAGCATCTCGGTGCTGCAGTGGGTGTCGACTTGGTCGTCTTTCGCGTCGACGTGTGCTTGCCCTGGGGCGCCGGTGATGCGGTTCGTATTCTTCTCAGAGCCGGCGTACATCGCGACGCACGTCTGTGCGACGAAGACCATGAAGCTGCCTGCGAGCTCGAGCTTGTCCGCGAAACCGTCGGGGGTGAGTCGGGGGGGCGCGATGGGATCGCCGAGTCGTTCCACGTGCAGAATCGCGCCACGCTGGGCTTTCTTGTCGAAGAAGGTCTCGCGGACGGCGAGGTGTTGGATCTCGGGAACCATCTCGATCCAGTTGCCGTCGTGCTCGTCGCGACTGATGACGATCTCGAAGTCGCCGGTGTCATCGATCTCGAAGTCGTCGAGGTTCGATTGCGACAGAGTTCCGCCCGGGCTCCCCCCTTGGCCCCAATGGAAGATGTCGCTTCCAAAGGTCAGCCCGACGTAGGGAGCATCGCCTCGATTGCCGTACAGGCGATAGCTCTCAGAATCGTCGAGGACACAGAAGTGATAGCTCACGTCGGGATTGTCGACGATGAACTTCTTGTAGGCGTCCTGTTGCAGGAACATCACCGGGTGGCTCGGATCGTTCTTCTCGACCACCCATTCGAGCGCGACCGAGGCGAGGCGGGTTGCCCAGCGGTAGCCTTCGGCGAAGTCCGTGGGGGAGCCGGGTTGGTGGGCCGCCTCGACGACCGCCACGACCTGCTTCTGTGCGTCGAGCCAGGTCTGGTGAGCGGACTTCAGCCGAGCGTTCACGATCCACGTAAACAACAGCTGCGGTCGTGCTGTAAAGGGCTCGCTGAACGAGAAACGGCGGCGTCCTTCGGGGACACCGCCGTTTCTGGCACTCGTGGGTTGGGAAACGACTACAGATTGCCGAGCACCGACTCCGCACTCGACGCGTCGAGGCCGGGGCCCTGCTCGACGAGCAGCTTCTCTAGCTTGCCGTCGTTCACGATCATGGCGTAGCGCTGCGAGCGCTGGCCCATGCCGAACTTGCTGCCGTCCATCTGTAGCCCGAGCGCAGCGGCGAGCTCGCCGTTGCCATCGGCCAGCATCCGAACCTTCCCGCCGGCGCTCTGCGCCTTGCCCCAGGCATCCATCACGAAGACGTCGTTGACCGAGAGGCAGACGATCTCGTCGACACCCTTGCTCTTGATGTTGCCAGCCTGCTCGACGAAACCCGGCAGATGCTTGGCCGAGCACGTCGGCGTGAATGCGCCCGGGACGGCGAAAAGGACAACTTTCTTGCCTTTGGTCAGATCCCCCAGAGGGGTCGGAGTGGGCGCGCCTTCGACCATTTCGGTCAGCACGACGGACGGGAGCGAGTCGCCTTCGTTGATTGCCATCAATTCCTCACTTTAGTGTGGCCGGAGCCACGGGATGTGTTCCACCCGGGTCGGCGAATCGCGCGGCCCGTCGTGAGGTTGCTATCGGAGGGGGCGGGGCCTCTCAAGCAGGCTCTACTTGGACCCGGCCGCCATACGGTTCGCGGCCGCCGTCATCAATCTCGCTGCGAACGGCCTGAACACGCGGCCCAGGATTCGCTGGAGTAGACCCACCGCAGGGGTGTTGTTCGCGGACGGGAAGCTGCGTAGGCCGAGGTCGTCGATCACATCCCCGGCCAGCGCCATGACCGGTGCGTCCTGTGGGATCCCGGTCGAGTCTGCGATGCGGACCATTCGTTGAAAATTTGCCGCGACGGTGGCGGCTTCGAGAAACCCGTCGGGGCCTACCGTTTCGATGAGTGGACCCCGGAGCTTCGCGAGCTCCGGCTCGTCGTGGGCGACGAGTGCTTCAGCGAATGCGAGGAGAAGGTCGGCGTGCGCGATTCCGGACTCGGTTGCCTTCGCGGTCCCGTCGCGGATCGCGCTGAGATCGACGTCGTTCCCTTGAACTTGGATGCTCACACGGAGCATGCCGGCGTGCGCGCTCGTTCAATAGAAGCATTCGTTCAACGCCGAGACCCTCCCGGCGATCAGCTCGATTTGAGACCGATCGAGCGCACGTCCCTGGTAGCTCGGGTTCGCGACCTGAAGCGTCGGGACGTAGTACGCGTGCGAGAGGTCCTCTAGTTGGCGGACCGCGTCGGGTACGAGGCTCATCGCGGCGATCACGTTCGGTGCGACGGGGAGCCCTCTGAAGAGATCCGCGTTCGGTCCCTTGCTTACCCCGCGCAGAGTCAGCATGGGGACCCACGCGGTTCCGGACGCGAGGCCGGCGGGCCGCTCTTGCGTCGGGTCCCCTGGGGCGGGTTCGGGAAGAGACGGGAGGTCGATGCCGAGCCCGCGGTGCAGTTCGTCGATGCTGAGGACAGCGACGACCACGCCGAGCAGCTCGACATAGTGTCCGTCGGTGAGTCCGCCTGCCGCGATCTTTCTCACCCAGTCTTCGGTGAGGCGCGTGGCGTCCGTGACGATGCGGTGGACGGCGTCGACGGCGACCTCGTCGATGTGCTGAGCGGTGTGGTGATGCTTGCCAGTGACCGAGAACGGCGACAGGGCCGCCTTCCGCTCGCGGCAAAGATCACATTCGAGGGCGTTTCGGATCTCGGCCGCGATCTCGATGCGCTCCGCCCCGGTCCACCAGTTTCCCGGGCGGCGCAGCCGATCCCAGGCTCGCTCGTGAGCTTCGACGATGTCGTCGCGGACCTGAACGGGTGCGTCGGTGTAGTCGAAGCTCGTTGCTTGTGGCGTGAGTTCGGTCATACAGTCTCCTTCGAGGGCCAGGAGGGGCCTTCCAAGAGGTTCCGGTCGGGCGGGTCTCATGTCAATTGCGGCGTGCGGCGGGCTTGCCAACGACTACCATCGCACGGCAGTATCAGGCGCGCCCTGAGTCCGACTGCCGGTGGTCTTCGATTCCTTCAGCTTTCTTCTTTTCTTTGCGGTCGTCGTTGCCGGCTACCAGCTCCCGCTGCCGTGGACGTGGCGGAAGACCCTGTTGCTGCTCTTCAGCTACGGGTTCTACGCCGCGTGGAATCCGCCCTTCGTCGCGCTGATCTGGATCTCGACGGGAATCGATTGGTTCGCCACGCGTCGCATCGCCCGATCGACGACTGTCGCAAGCCGTCGTGCGTACTTGCTCTTGAGCCTGGTGACGAACCTCGGTCTGCTCGGCTTTTTCAAGTACGGAGGGTTCCTGCTCGAGAGCTTTGTCGTGTTGGTTCAGTCGATGGGCGGCGACTTTCGCCCGGCGGCCCCCGACATCATCCTGCCGGTCGGCATCTCTTTCTACACGTTCCAGACGCTGTCCTACACGATCGACGTGTACCGTGGGGAGAAGCCGTGGCCGTCGTTCCTGGACTTCGCTCTCTATGTGACATTCTTCCCGCAGCTGGTCGCGGGGCCGATCGTTCGGGCGGGAGAGTTTCTGCCGCAGTGTCGCGAGTCACGTCGGAGCACTGCCGAAGATCTTGGTTGGGGACTCTCGTTGATGGTCGTGGGCCTGTTCTTCAAGACGGTGCTTGCCGACGCGATGCTCGCTCCGCTCGCCGACGCGGTGTTTGCCGGCGCCCAGAAGGCGGGTTTCGTTGCGGCCTGGTCTGGCGTCTTTGCGTTCTCGGGACAGATCTACTTCGACTTTGCCGGCTACTCGACGATCGCGATCGGGGCGGCGCACTGCCTGGGGTTCACGCTGCCGATGAACTTTCGCAGCCCGTACGCCTCGCTCGGCTTCTCGGACTTTTGGCGACGTTGGCACATCAGCCTCTCGTCGTGGCTGCGCGACTACTTGTACATCCCTCTGGGAGGAAACCGGCGTCAGCCTATCCGGGTGTCGATGAATCTTCTGATCACGATGTTGCTCGGTGGTCTGTGGCACGGTGCGAGTTGGCTCTTCGTCCTATGGGGGGCACTGCATGGCCTCTACCTGATGGCGGAACGCAAGGTCCGCGAGCATTTCCCGCATTGGATCGAGCCGGGTGGTCTGTTCGGCCGGCTCTTCGTGATGGTCGGAACGTACCTGCTGGTGTCCTTCGCGTGGGTCTTCTTTCGAGCGTCGGATCTTTCGAGTGCGATGTCGCTCACGCACGCGATGTGGACCGGAGCGGCGGGAGAGCTCGCCGTCGATCGAGCACAGCTCGAGCTGGCACTGGCCGCGACCTTTCTGATGTTGGTCGGCAACCATTTCATGCGCGAACGGACCTTCGTCGGCACCGCTCATCTGCTTCCCTGGTGGGGGAGGTCGGTGGTGCTGGCGGCATTGATGATCGCCATCGCGCTCACGCCTGGGAATGACCGTGCCTTCCTCTATTTCCAGTTCTGAAGTCGGTGGTCCGTGGGGCCGGACGTGGATTCTCGCGATCGCCCTGGCGGCCGTCGCACTGGGTGCGATCGAGCTGCACTGGCGCGCGCGTGGCTTCAAACCGGCCGTTTCGGACTCTGCGCGGCTTTGGAGCACGCACCGCCATCGGGCGCACGGGCTGGAGCGGCCGGGGAGCGTGATCGTCGGAGCATCGCGCGTTCAGTACGCGATCGACCTCGACGCGTTCGCCGACGAGACGGGCTGGCCCGTGCCGATCCAGCTTGCGATCCAGGGGCGCTCGCCGCTGCCGATCCTCAACGATCTCGCCGAGGACTCATCGTTCAAGGGGCTCGTCATCGTCGAGGTGACCGACCGGATCTTATTCCAGGCGAGCCGCCAGCGTGAGCGGCGGGCGCGGCTGCGAGTGGCGGAGAGCCGTGAGCTCGCGGTGAACCAGACCGAGGGTCTCGAGGCCTGGTTCGAAGCGCTGGTCGGGAGCACGTTCGCCTTCCGGAACCCGGAGCTCTCCCCCGACCGGTTGCTGGCGTTGTCCCAGGCTGGCCTCCGGGCGACGCCGCGCGAGCGCTGGGTGGAGTCGGACCGGTCGGCGAAGATGGACTTTTCACGCGTGAACGAGGCGGGGCTCGAGCAGCGGTGGGTGCGGCGGCTCGCGACGGAGAAGCGACCCGGTCTTCGCCTGCGCAACGAGATCATCGGGGAGGTCGCCGCGTCGGCCGAGGCGATCCGAGCGCGCGGGGGAGAGGTCGTCCTCGTGAAGCTGCCGAACAGCGGTCGACTCGGCGAGATGGAGAACGAGAGGTTCCCCCGTGAGGTCTTTTGGGACGTGTTGGCCGAGCGGGTCGGCGGTCCCGCGGTCCATTTCGAAGACTACGAGGAGCTCCGCTCCATCCCGACGCCGGACGGTTCCCACGTCGATGCGGCGGACGCTGCCGAGTTCACCCGCACGCTTGCCCGGATCATCAAGCAGCGGGCGGCGGTTTCTCGCTGAGCGCTCCGTTCGCGCCGTGGCCGCTCTCCACGGGGGCTACGCGGTGGCGACCGCTATCGAATCGGCGGCGTGGAGCCCGGCGATCGAACTGCGGCGACAGGATGCGGCCGGCCCTCCTGCTCGGGGGCTAGGACTCAGGGTGTGGCGATGATCTCATCGTAGGCCGACTTGAAATCGGAGATGAGCAGGAGCAGGTCGGGCAGGATCTCCCAGTCGGCGGAGACGCCGAAGTGAAGTTGTCCGCCGTAGCTCGCGACGCCAATGCTCAAGCCCTGGTTCTGGAATAGCGGGATCTGCGGATAGGCGGCGATGAGCTTGGAGCCGATCAGGTAGCGGGGCTCTTCCGGGCCCGGGAGGACGGATACGATCAGGTTGAACGAGTGGAGCCAGCTACGGAACTCGACACCGAGTCCCAGGACGGTATGGCCGGCGGCTTCGGCAAAACGCAGCCAACCTCGCGAGCGCTCGAGTGAAGGCGCTCGCTCGTCAGCCTCGCGGCGCGCCTCGACGAGAGCGGCGACTCGTTGCGCGGGGGTGTGGAGGTTTGTCGGCAACGCAACGATGCTGGCCGCCGGCTGGGCGGAGTCCTCGCCGCTGCGCGGGGTGCCGGCCGGCATCGCGACGCGCAGCGGTGCTGCCGACGTATCGAAGGACTTGCGCGCGAGGTAGGTCTGGAGTCCACCGGCGATGATTGCCAGAGCGACGTCATCGACACTGCCGCCGAGTTCCTGGGCCGCTGTCTCGATCGCCAGGCGTGGGAACCGGATCCCGTTCGCCAGCCGGTGGGGACCGATGGTGGTGTTGATCGGAGACGTCGGCGCGCGCTGTACCCCGCCGCGCAGTGCGTCGCGAATGCCGCCAATCTGATCCTTGATGGTCCGGCCGAACGACACTGCCAGAGCCGCGCGATCGAGAACCGTGTCGAAGAGGAGGTCGGAGGGGCCGGGCGCCGGGCGGGGAATCCACTCGGGCGCGTCTTGGTCGGGCGCGTCGGGACTCTCGTCGAGCAGCCCTGTCATGAGATCGACGCTCGCTCGCCCGTCGACCATGCAGTGGTGTGTCTTGCTCACGATTGCGAAGCCACCGTTCGCGAGTCCCTCGATCACCCAGAGTTCCCACAACGGCTTCGACGGATCGAGCGGCTGCGAGAACAACGCGGAGGTCGTTGCCCACAATCCAGCGGCATCGCCCGGGTCCGGGACCGCGACGTGTTGGACGTGGTAGTGGATCTTGAAGCTCTCGTCGTCCACCCAGACCGGGTGCTTCTCGACGGGAGTATAGGCGAGCTTCTGTCGGAAGCGCGGAAACAAGTACAACCGTGAGGCGACGTGGTTTCGAATCCGGCGGATGTCGACACCGCCATCGGCCGAGGTCAGCGGTCCGGCCTCGAAAGCCCACATCCACGCGAGGTGCATGTGCTCGTTCGGGGTCTCGAACAGCAGAAACGAGGCGTCCTGCGCAGAGAGTCGCTCGTAGGCGTAGTTGGCCATGGCGCAGCGATTTTACAGCCTCGGCCCTGCAAGGCTAGTCTCTGGCTGGACCTTCTGGAGATCGATGGTGGAAAGCTACGAACGTTTGTCCGCGCAGGACGCATCCTTCCTCGTCTACGAGGACATCGATAGCACCGCCCACATGCATATCGGTGGGATGTCGGTCTACGAGGGGGGTGGTCTCACCAACCATCGCGGCGGCGTCGATATCGAGCGAATCCGGACGTACGTGGAGTCGCGTTTGCACGCGATTCCTCGGTATCGCCAAAAGCTCGCCTACACCCCCGTGGACGGCCATCCGGTCTGGATCGACGACGAGCGCTTCAACGTTCGGTACCACGTGCGCCATACGCGGCTTCCCCGACCGGGCGACGACGCCGAGCTCAAGAGTCTCGTGGGTCGAATCATGTCGCAGCGTCTCGACCGGAACCGGCCGCTCTGGGAGCTGTGGGTGGTCGAAGGACTTCCCAATGGCCAGTGGGCGATGGTGACGAAGACGCATCATTGCATGATCGACGGAGTCTCTGGGGTCGACATCTCGACGGTTCTCATGCGCTTGGAGCCGGACGACACGATCGAGGAGGCCCCGCCTTGGCGTCCGCGCGAAGCCCCGAGCAGTCTGGCGATGCTTACGGACGAAGCGACGCGAAAGCTACGCGCGCCGCTCGATCTGGCGGGTGGGATCAGGGACGCGCTGGCCAGCCTCGGGGGGCAGGTCGACGAGCTTCAAGGAGCCCTCGAGTCGATGAAGCGCATGGCCGGTATCGCCATGCAGGGAGCGGCTGAGACCCCCTTCAACAAACAGCTCGGTCCGCACCGCCGCTTCGATTGGACGGCGATCGGTCTCGACGAGGCGAAGTTCATCAAGAACCAGCTCGGCGGCACCCTGAACGATGTCGTGCTCTGCGTCATTGCGGGGGCCGCGGGGGAGTATCTTCGTGGCCGGCGGGTCAACGTAGACATCCTCGACTTCATCGCCGCCATACCAGTGAACGCGCGCACTGGGGAGGATCGCTCGATGGGGAACCAGGTTGCGGCTTGGCTCGCGCGGCTTCCGATCGCGGAACGCGATGCACGCAAGCGACTGGACCTCGTCCGTGAGGTCACGACCGAGCTCAAGAAATCTGGCAGCGCCGATCCGACTGCCTATCTCTACAGGACCGCGGAGTTCGGCGGGCCGGCGGCCCTCTCGCTCGTCGTCCAACTCACGCAAAAGCTCAGTCCCTGCAATCTCATCGTCACCAACGTGCCGGGGCCGCCGTTCCCGCTCTATCTGCTGTCTTCGAAGATGCTCAGCGCGAGTCCGATGGTGACGTTGTTGTCCGAGCAGGGTCTGGGCGTGGCGGTCTTTAGCTACATGGGCCGCCTGCAGTTCGGGTTCAACGCCGATTGGGATTTGATGCCCGACCTGGGCGACTTCGTCGCCGCCGTCGCGCGCAATCTCGACGAGCTTCGCACGGCGGCGCACGCCGTCGGGTAAAGCCGTGGGGGGGGAGCGATGGGCATGCCGGACCGGATCGCCGCCGCACTCGTGAGTGCGCCTCTCGACGATTGAAGGGGCTCGGAGCGTTTCAGCTCGTGGTTCCGTCGACTGGCAGATGAAGCGGCAGGCCGAACCGGAATTGGCTACCCTGGCCTATCACGCTGCTGAATCCGACCTCGCCGCCCATCTGTTCGACGAGTCGTTTCACGATGGAAAGCCCGAGTCCGGTGCCGCCGTGGTGATTGGCACTTGGCCCGTCGATCTGAGAGAACGACTCGAACAGCTTCTCGTGAGCGGCCTTGGGTATCCCGACGCCAGTGTCAGCCACTTCGAAGTGAACGCATTCGCCAGTCGTTCCGGGGGCGTGGACACTCACCTCGACGGTGACCCGTCCGGCGTCCGTGAACTTCACCGCGTTGGAGAGCAGGTTCAGCAGGATCTGGCGGACGCGCCCGCCATCGCCCACGATGCGCCGTGGTACGTCGGGCTGAATCTTGGCCGAGAGCGCGATCTCCTTCGCCGAGGCCGCAGACGCGATCAGATCGACAGTGTCCTCGACGAGGCTGCGCAGCTCGAATGGCTGATGAGCGAGCTCGAGCTTGCCGGCTTCGATCTTGGAGAAGTCGAGGATGTCGTTGATGATGGTGAGCAGGTTCAAGGTCGCGCCGCGGGCACGCTCCGCGCAGTCTCGTTGCTCGGGCTGTAGCTCGGTGTCGAGGAGGATGTCGGTCATTCCGAGGATGCCGTGGATCGGGGTGCGGATCTCGTGGCTCATCGTCGCGAGGAATTCACTTTTGGTGCGGTCGGCGGCCTGGGCCAGGTCGCGCGCGTGGGCGAGCGACCGCGCGGTCCGGATTCGCTCGGTTCGGTCCTGCATCACGATCAGGTTGCCGACGACGTGGCCGGCGTGGTCATCCAGCGGCCAGGCGCGGAGCTCGTACCACCGTTTGTCCGGCCCCTCCCCCCGCGCGATCTCGAGGTTCCGGCATTCGAGGCCGTTCAAGCGGCGGGTGCCCAACGAGAGTGCCGCGGTTGCCTCGGGGAGAACCGCCTCGAGAGGCATACCGTCGACGCCTCCGGTCGTTCGCTCGAGGAAGCGTTCGGCCGTCGGGTTCAGATCGATGACGCGACCGAGGTGGTCTACCACGATCCAGCCATCGCGCATCTGTTCCACCGCGATACCTCGCGCGATGGGTACGAGGTCGAGGAACCCCATCCACAGGAGGCTCCAAGCAACCAGGAGCGCGGCGAGACCGAACGCGAAGGGTGCCAGATCGATGTTGGGCCACGGACTGCGACCGCTCATGTACAGAAGATTCGCGGCCCAGGGGATCACCGCTGCCGTCAGCAGCACGCGGGTCTGTCGGCGCATGAGCCGCGTGGGGTGCCGGAGCCCCGTGAGCAGGGAGAACGTCCCGACCAGGTACAACGCGGTGCTGTAGGCGTACGCAATCCAATACCAGGGCCCCGGCGTTACCTCGAGGTTGCTGGGGGGGACCAACTCGACTCGGTTCCATTGGAAGCCTCCATCGACGCCGTTCGTCCAGACGGCGATCAGCGTGATCGCCGGTATGACCGACAGCGCGATGATCCAACGGATGGACAACATGTTCCCGCGGACGAAGCGGGTGGTGAACACGAGCCAACTCAGCGGTACCATGACGATGCCGATGTACCCGACCTTGGTTCCCCACAGCTTCCACCAGAGGCTCTGGGATGCGCTCTCGAGTCCGTACCCAAAGCACCAGATCGCGATGCCGATGATCTGGACGAGCAGCGCCGGTGCGCCCGGCGCCGAACGTCGCCTCCAGACGGCAATCGCCAAGGCGATCATCAAGGTGAGCGACACTAGGTAGAGCGTGTTGAGCGCGGCGTAGTCCAACCCGGGCAGACGTATCCCATTGGAGGCTGGCAGGGCGACCCCGAAGACGCTTTCTGGGCGTAAACCGCAGCATTCGAGAGAACCGGGGCGCTCCCGTGGCGTTCGTCAAGTAGCTGGTTCAGCGAAGCCCGGTTGCCGAGAGGGGCGCGGTGCGCCGTCTCCGGGGAGGGGATTGACTCGATCGTAGAATGCGTAGTAGTACTACGCACTCTGGAACCGAACGAGCGGAGGAGAAAGACTCATGGCGACTACCGAGCGCTACACGACCAGGCCTGAAACCAACGAGTGGGATGTCCCACAGTCCTTCGACACGACCTTCCGCTGGGAGTACGACGACGGTCGCGACACGCTGCTCGGCCTGTATCAGAAGGGCAAGAAGCAGCAGTGGGACGCCGAGGAGCGCATCGACTGGTCGCAGGAGCTGGATCCCGACAACCCAGGCGGTCTGCCGGACGAGGTCCTCGGCATCTACGGCTCCGACATTTGGGATCGGCTCGACGTGGAGGGGCGCAAGAACGTCCGTCGCCACTTCCAGGCGTGGCAGCTCTCGCAGTTTCTCCACGGCGAGCAGGGCGCACTGGTGTGTACGGCGAAGATCGTGCAGCAGGTTCCGAACATGGACGCCAAGTTCTACGCGTCCACCCAGGTCATCGATGAGGCCCGTCACGTCGAGGCGTATTCGAAGCTCCTTCATGAGAAGTACGACCTGCTGTACCCGATCAATCCGCACCTGAAGGCGCTTCTAAACGACACCCTCACCGATTCCCGCTGGGATCTCACCTACCTCGGCATGCAGGTATTGATCGAGGGTGTCGCCCTCGCGGCGTTCGGCATGATTCGCGATCACGCGAAGACCGAACTCGTCCGTTCAGTAACGGCCTACGTGATGCAGGACGAAGCACGCCACGTGGCGTTCGGTCGGTTGGCCCTGCGCGACTATTATCCTCAGCTCTCGGACAAGGAGCGCGACGAGCGTGAAGAATTCGTCGTCGAGGGGTGTTACCTCCTGCGCGACCGCTTCCTGGGCGACGAAGTGTGGGAGACGCTCGGTCTGCCCGTGAAGGAGTGCAAGGAAGCAACGGACCGTTCCGAGTTCATGAGCAACTATCGGTCGGCCCTCTTCAGTCGGATCGTACCGACGATCAAGGACATCGGCCTGTGGGGACCGCGAGTGCGTAAGGCCTACGCCGACATGGGCATCCTCGGCTTCGCGGATGGCGATGTCGAAGCGCTCGGTCAGCAGGATGAAGAGATCGCGCGGCAGTTCGATGAGCGACGTCGCGACGTCGAGACGGTCGCCGCAACGGCACGCGCAAGCTAAGCCCCGTCCGTGCCAAAGAAACCTTCGAGCCCACCCGTAGAGCCGCGAACGCGGCTCAAGATGGGGGATCTGGAAGAGGCGACCGGGGTCGGCCGCGAGACGATTCGCTTCTACATTCGGGAGGGGCTGCTGCCCGAGCCGGAACGCCCGGCTCGCAACGTGGCGTGGTACGACGAATCGTTCGTCGAGAGGATCCGGTTCATCAAGGAGTTGCAGGAGAAGCGTTACCTGCCGTTGCACGTGATCCAGCGGATCGTGGCCGACGACGGCGAGCCTTCGCGTGCCGAGGTCGAGGCGCTCCTGGATCTCGACGGCAAGCTCTTCCCCCAGGTGGAGGCGCCGCCAAAATCCCCGGGCGAGCGTCTGAGTACAGCCGCACGCCGCTGTGGGATCCCCATCGGCGAGGTCCGTAAGATGGCCGCGACCCGTGCGGTCGAGATCGTTTCGCGCGGTGGCGCCGATTGGCTCGAGCCGTCCTCGCTCGCGATCGTCGAGTTGTGGGGCGAGGCGCGTGCGGCCGGGTTTACGCCAGAGGCCGGGTTTCCATCGGAGCAGGTCGGTCTCTACGTCGACATGGTCGAGTGGCTCGCACGAGAGGAGCTACGGCTGTTCGCACGTGGCGTCACGGGCCGCGTCACCGGCCAGGCGGCGGTCGATCTGGCCGAGCATGGCATCGACCTGGTGAATCAGATCATCGCCCAGCTGAGGAAGAACACGCTTCTGCGACTCATCGGCGAGGGCAATGTCGGCGATCCGGCTCCCGCCAAGGGGAAGCGTGGCCGGCCTCGCGCGCGAGGCTGAGTCGCTCGGGGCCATCGGCATGATGACGCCGCGGTTGCCGCTCGAAGCGTCTGCACGTGACCTCGAGCTCCGGGGTGGTCATCTGCGGGTATGGTCGCCGTTCTTCGAGGTCGGCGAGGCCGATCGTCTTCTCGAAGGGTTGTGGCGTGACATCGAGTGGTCGCAGCACTTCGTTGCGATCGCGGGCCGGCGGATTGCGTCACCGCGCCTCTCGGCTTGGTACGGGGTCGACGGCGCACACTATCGCTACTCCGGGCACCGCTACGATCCGCTCCCGTTTACGCCGCTACTCGATGAGGTTCGTTCGCGCCTGAACGCGGAGTTCGGCACGTCCTTCAACTCGGTGTTGGCCAATGCCTACCGAGATGGCGCCGACTCGATGGGGTGGCACAGCGACGATGAGCCCGAGGTGGGGACGTCTCCCGTGATCGCGTCGGTGAGCCTGGGTGAGACGCGTCGTTTCCGCTTGCGGCATCGGAAACGCGCGGTCGAGCCTGTTGCCCTGGACCTCGAGCACGGCTCGCTTCTCGTCATGGATGGCGATACGCAGGCGAATTGGCACCATGCGGTGCCGAAGACCCGTCGCCAAGTGGGGCTGCGGGTGAATCTGACGTTTCGCTGGATTCGGGACTTGGGGGACGCATGAGCAACGACACGTCGGCCACCGGAGGGGATCTCGCCTTCGTCGTTCGAATCAGCATCGTCGCGACGATCGGCGGCTTTCTGTTTGGCTTCGACAGTGGCGTGATCAACGGGACCGTCGACGGTCTGCGCACCGCCTTCGACTCAGACAGCGTCGCTACCGGCTTCAACGTGGCTTCGATGCTGCTCGGGTGTGCGGTCGGCGCGTTCTTCGCCGGGCGTCTCGCGGACGGCCTCGGCCGCCGTGCGCTGTTGCTGATCTCCGCGGCCTTCTTCGTCGTGAGCGCCTGGGGCTCTGGTGTCGCCGTCTCGTCGGGCGAGTTCGTGGTGTATCGGATCCTCGGAGGGCTCGCAGTCGGCGCGGCCAGCGTGATGGCACCAGCCTATATCAGCGAGATTGCCCCCGCGGAGCTCCGCGGACGGCTTTCGACCATTCAACAGATCGCGATCATCACGGGGCTCTTCGTTGCGTTCCTCAGCAACTACTTTCTTGCGGGACTCGCGGGTTCGACCGTCACGCCGCTGTGGTTCGGCTTCGAGGCTTGGCGCTGGATGTTCTGGATCGAGGTGGCGCCGGCGGTAGTGTTCCTCGTCGCGTTGCTCTTCATTCCCGAGAGTCCTCGCTTCCTCGTATTGAAGGGCCGCAAGGACGAGGCGCGGGCCGTACTTGCTCGCCTATACGGCGAGTCTGTCGCGGGTGAGAAGACCGACGAGATCCACGCCTCACTCGCGGCGGATCATCATCGCCCCTCGCTCTCTGATCTGCTGAATTCGGAGGGCGGCGGCGTGCGGCGGATCGTCTGGCTGGGCATCGGACTCGCGTCGTTCCAGCAGCTCGTCGGAATCAATGTCGTCTTCTACTACGGGGCGGTGCTCTGGCAGTCGGTGGGCTTCTCGGAGAGCAACGCGCTTCTGATCAATGTGATCACCGGTGGGGTGAGTATCGCGGCGTGCGCCGTCACGATGTCGTTCATCGACCGCATCGGTCGCAAGCCCTTCTTGTGGTTCGGGTCGGTCGGGATGACCTTGACGCTCGGCGCGATGACGGCTGCGTTTGCCGGGGCCGACGTCGCCACCGACGGATCGCTGATGCTGAGTGACGCCGCAGGCATGACGGCCCTCTTTTCGGCAAACGCCTATGTGTTCTTTTTCAACATGTCGTGGGGGCCGGTCATGTGGGTGATGCTCGGCGAGATGTTTCCGAACCAGATTCGAGGCTCCGGGCTTGCCGTCGCGGGCCTGTTTCAGTGGGGATCGAACTTCGCCATCACGATGACGTTCCCCATCATGCTGTCCTCGATCGGCCTCGCCGGTGCGTACGGGTTTTACTCGGCATGTGCGTTCCTCTCGATCTTCTTCGTCCTCGCGATGGTGCACGAGACGAAGGGGCTCGAGTTGGAGAACATGGAAGGCTGAGCGTGCCGGCGACGATCAGTCGCTGCCGGCGGGCTGGGTCTCTGCGGCCTTCGCGGCAGGATTCGGGAGGATGACGACGGCCGTCGGCCCGGTCACGCGGCTGTAGTGATTGTCGGAAACCGCGACCAGGTCGCCGTTCGGGAGCCACGTAATTCCTTCGTAGTTCGTTTCATCCTCTTCGGGCGGATGCAGGGAGCCGAGCAGTTCGGGCTCGATCTCACCGGGGGTGGGGGGCAGGGCGATCTGGAAGCCGAGCAGGTGGCTGGTTCCGAAGTGGCGTTCGATGGCGCGGACTTCGATGCCGCCGTCGGTGGCGCGGCAGGTCAAGCCGGCCAGCTTTCCGCGGCGGCTGGTCAGGCGAAGGCGGAGCGGTGTCCAACGCTCGCGCTCCATGTCGTACACGGCGACCGGGGCGTGGCGGACTTTGCCCTTCGCGATGTCTCGTTCGAGTCCGGCGACGAGATGGCCGCTTGCGAAACAAAGACCCTCGATGCCCTTGTTGGGGTGCGGCTCGATCTTCCAGTATTCGTACGGGAGCTCGATGAGCTTCTCGACACGGAAAACGTCGCCGTCACGTCGGGCGAGGAGGATCGCGTCGCTCGTTCTCCGAGTCCGCGTTTCGGTGCCGAGCGCCAGCCGGCCATCCGGGAGCCATGTGAGCGACTCGGTGTCGTATTTTGGAAGGATGTTCTCGATCGGGACGGGCGGGCCGGCCGGGGTGAGAAGGGTCTTGTCACGCTTCAGCGGAACGAGAAGCCGTTGCCGTTCGGGCACAGACCAGATGACCCCCTGCTGATCGACCGAGAGGCCTGACAATCCCGTGGTCGGAACGGCGAGTGTGCTGCGCTGCGCGCCCCGAAGGGTCTTCGGCTCGGCGCGGGCGCTCGACGTGACGAGGGCCAGGCTCCAAAGAGTCGCCAGGATGAGTACGAGTTTCCGCATGAGCTCGCCGCTACTCGATCCCGTAGCGCTTCAGCTTGTCGTAGAGCGTGCGCAGCCCGATGTCGAGCTGCTCGGCCGCCTGCTTGCGATTGCCGTCATTGCCCGCGAGCGCTTGCTCGATCGCCGCGCGCTCGATGTCGGCCAGTGTCGTGGCTCCGAGGTTGCTTGGGCGCGCACGGGCGTTGTCGAGGATCAGATGCTCGGCTCCGATCATCTGCCCGTCGGCGAGGATCACGGCGCGCTCGAGCAGGTTCGTGAGCTCACGCACGTTGCCCGGCCATCGAGCGCTGGAGATGATCTCACGTGCTGCGCCGGTGAGCTTCGGGACGGGCACCCCGATGCTCCCGGCGATCTTGGGGAGCAAGGCTTCGGTCAGCGGCAGCACGTCCTCTCTCCGCTCGCGCAGGGGTGGGAGACGGACCGGGAAGACGGATAGGCGGTGGTAGAGGTCCTCGCGGAAGGTGCCTTCCTGAATCATCGCGTGCAGGTCGCGGTTCGTGGCGGCGACCCACCGTACGTCGACCTGAATGGTCCGACTCCCGCCCACACGCTCGAAGCTTCGGCTCTCGAGCACCCGCAGAAGCGCGGCCTGGAGATCGGGCTTGAGCTCGCCGATCTCGTCGAGGAAGAACGTGCCGCCGTCCGCGAGCTCGATCCGACCGCGACGGCGCTCGACCGCCCCGGTGAACGCGCCCTTCTCGTGTCCGAAGAGCTCGCTCTCGAGAAGGCTTTCGGGCAGTGCCGCACAGTTCACGGCAACAAACGGGCCGTCCTTTCTCGGACTCCACGCATGCACGGCCTGGGCGGCGACCTCCTTCCCGGTTCCGCTCTCTCCCTGCAGGAGAACGGTGGAGGCGGTGCGGGCGACCTTCTCGAGCGCCGCTTCCACCGGCTTCATCGCCGCGGCGCCGTACGAGAGGCGGATGCCGTTGACTTCGCGGCTGCGCGAGGCTTCCTCGCGCACGTCGAGGAGAGAGCGCCGCTCCAGCGCGCGCCTCACGATCAAGCGAAGCTCGGCAGGGCCGCTGAGCGGCTTTTGTAGATACTCGAAAGCGCCGAGCTTCATCGCTTCGATCGCGCTGTCGACGCTGCCGTGTGCCGTGAGCACGACGACCTCGACTTCGGGCTGATCGGATCGGATCTTTCGCAGGAGTTCCATGCCATCCATTCGCGGCATGCGCAGATCGGTCAAGACGAGGTGGAAGCTCTGCGCATCGAGCAATGTCGCGGCTTCGGCGCCGTCGCCGGCTTGCGTGACGTCGTACCCTTCGGCGTCGAGGGCGTCCGCGAGAAAGGTGCGAATGTCCTCCTCGTCGTCGACAACGAGAATCCGAATCATGATGGGCTCCTACGGAATCACGACCTCGAACTCGGCGCCACCCGAGTCGAGGTTGCGACCGGCGATAGTTCCGCCGTGCAGTTCGACGATGCGCCGAGCCACCGCCAGGCCGAGCCCGGTGCCCTGCGTTCGTTTGGTGAAGAAGGGGTCGAAGATGCGCGTTTCTTCTCCCGGCGGAATTCCGCTCCCGGAGTCGCGCACGACGAAGACCAGCGAGCCGCCGCGCTCTCGCACGTACACCGTCGCAGACTGCCCGTCGGCAGAGGCGTCGGCCGCATTCTGCAGGAGATTGACCAGGACCTGCTGCATGCGATTCGGGTCGAGCCGCCAACGAGCGGGCGCCCCGGACAGGTCGACGTCGAATCGATCGAAGTCGACCTGCGCCAGGGAGTCGCGGACGATCTCGTCCGGTGAGACATCGCGTTTTTCCACCTGATTCGAGCGCACAAGGCTCAGCAGGTCTTCGGTGAGTGACTCCAGTCGCACGGCCGAGCGCACCACGCGGTTCGCGCTGCGACGCTCGCGACCGTCGTCGGGCAGCTGCTCTGCCAGCAGCTGCGCGTGGCCCTTCAGCGCTGCAAGCGGATTGCGGATTTCATGTGCGAGCACCGACGCCATTTCGCCCAGAGTGACGAGCCGGCGATCGCGCTCGGCTTGCTCTTGGAGCTGCTCGGCGCGGCGCGTGAGGCGGAACAAGACGAAGCCGCTCACCAGAAGCGCGGCGACCGCGATCAATGCGACGATGGCTCCCTGCGCGACGGACGCTTGGAGGGTCTCCGCTTCGATCGGCTCGAACTCGATCAGTACCGGTGGCAGGATCGGCGCGCGGCCGCGGCCGCGACCGCCACCGTGCCGGGGAGGCGGGCCGCCCTGGCGGTATCGACCTGGGGGTGGCCGGCCGTTCTCGGAGCCGAATCGGCCCGGAGGTGGGCGACCGTCGTCGGGGTCGTATCGACCGGGGGGTGGCCGGTCGTGCGCGAATCCACGGCGATCGGGAGGCCGCTGGGGTCGTTGCGTGGAAGGCGGGTCGCTCGATGAGATTTGGTCCCCCGCCGTCGGTACGTCGACGCGTGGTGTCTGGTCTCCCACAGCGGGTAAGCCGCCTTGCGGCTGCTGGGTCTCTGCAGCCGACTCGTCGAAGCGTGGCATCTGGTCTCTCGGTCGCGAGCCGTCGCGCTCGGGCGGTAGCTCGCCGGGCATGCTTCCGCTCCCGGGCAGTCCTGGTCCCCGGCCCGGGTCGTCGATCATCGCAACGTGATCGCCCACGGTGACGGGCCGGTCCGGAACCGTATTGGCCAGGACCTCTCTCATCGCCGCTTCCGACAGGACGCAGTCGCCGACGCGCCGAACGTGCTCGCGGCGAAACAGTCCGATGCAGCGCAGCCCGAACTCTTCGTGCTGTTTCAGCACATCAGCCGCGTGCTCGTCGATCGAGGGACCGAACGTGTGATGGGCCTGTTGTAGGGCGTCCAACAGGCGGCGTCCCTGCCCAATGGTGAGGGTTTCCGCCGAGCGCTGCGCGCCGATGAGGCTCTGGGCGGCTGTGGCGAGGAGTGCGAGGCCGACCACACCAAAGGCGACCGCCTGCGCCCAGCGGATGCGGCGTAGTGAGGCGGTCGGGTCTGCTGTCGGCGCGTCGCTCATCCTCCACCCGTTCCGCAAGGGCCATACCATACGCGTTGCCCCAAAAAGGCCAGCCGCGCGTCCTGATGGACCTCGGTGGCGTGCGGATTTCGCACGTCGAATGCGGGATCTGCACGCACCCAAAATGCGTTGCGTACCGAACCCCGCGGCTTTCCTGCGTGGCACGACCCTCGCAGTGGACTCCCTCTGCCGACTTCCCGGCAACAGCAGGAGACCAAACGATGAAACAGATTCGAGTTTCGGCAGCAGTACTCGCCGCCGCGTGCTTGTTGGCAGCAAGCGGTGCGAACGCGTTCCCAGGTGGAGATTCCGGGGGCTCGATGGGTCGTGGTGGCCCCGGCGGCGGGCATCGCCCGCCAAGCTTCGATGAGCTCGATGCGGATGGCGACGGTGTCGTCTCGGAAACCGAGTTCTTCGCACCCATGCTCGAGCACGGCGAAGAGCGCTTCGTTCGGATGGATGAGAACGGCGACGGAAGTCTCACGAGCGACGAGCTCGTGTCGGGTCGTCCCCAGCGCCGCGGCCAGCAGGCTGGGGGGCAACGATGAGCGCACGCAGCCCAATGCATTCCGCCGCGGGGGTTCTTGCCCTCGCGCTCAGTTTCGCGCTCGCCGGTGACGTCCAGGCACAACGTGGTGGGAACGGCGGCCCGGGAGGGCCACAGGCTCCGAACCGCAACGGCGGCAACGCTCAGACCGACCTGGAGGGTCAGAACACGGTCTCTCCCGTTCGACGCATCGAGCGTGGCGTTGCGCCGCCACCGGCGCCTCCGGCGGCCGGACTGCTGCTGCGCACGATCGACGGCGCGGGCAACAATCAGCGCCGCCCCGACGTCGGTGCTGCTGGCACCGCACTTCTGCGATTGGCACCCGCCGCGTACGGCGATGGCATCTCGACCCTCGCAGGTGAGGATCGTCGCGGGGCCCGCGAGATCAGCAACGCGGTCTGTGCTCAAGGCGAGTCGCTGGCGAACCCGCGCGGTATCTCCGACTTCCTGTGGCAGTGGGGGCAGTTCGTCGATCATGACATCGACCTGACGGGGGGGACGGATCCGGCCGAGCCGGCGCCGATCGGGGTGCCTGCGGGCGATCCGTTCTTCGATCCCACCGGAACTGGCGAAGTGTCGATGGATCTCAATCGCTCGGTCTTCGACGAGGACTCGGGTGTGGATGCCCCACGTCAGCAGCTGAACGAGATCACGGCGTGGATCGATGCGTCGAATGTCTACGGCTCGGACGTCGAACGCGCGGACGCCCTGCGCACCAACGATGGGACGGGCCGACTCCGTATGAGCGACGGGCGTTTGCTTCCCTTTAACGACAACGGCCTGCCGAATGCAGGCGGCAGTAGCGACGCCCTGTTCCTCGCGGGCGACGTACGGGCCAACGAGCAGGTGGGCCTCACGGCGATGCACACGCTCTTCGTGCGCGAGCACAATCGGCTTGCGAATCAGATCCGATCCCAGAACGCGAACCTATCGGGAGATCAGATTTACGAGCGGGCACGCCGGATCGTTGGCGCGCAGATGCAGGTGATCACCTATCAGGAGTTCCTACCAGCGCTGCTCGGTCCGAACGCGATTCCCCCGTACCAGGGGTACGATCCGTCGCTCGACGCGAGCATCGCAAACATCTTCTCGACCGGTGCGTACCGCTTCGGGCACAGTGCGCTGAGTCCGCAGCTTCTCCGACTCAGTGCGAGCGGCGAAGAGATCGCAGCCGGTCACCTCGCGCTACGTGACGCCTTCTTCGCGCCGCAGCGGCTGACGGACGAGGGGGGGGTCGCGCCGGTGCTTCGTGGGCTCGCCGGCCAGGTGTGCCAGTCGATCGATCCGTACGTGATCGATGACGTCCGGAACTTTCTGTTTGGACCTCCGGGATCGGGAGGTTTTGATCTCGCCTCATTGAACATCCAGCGCGGCCGGGACCACGGCTTGCCCAGTTATAATGATGCGCGAGTCTCTTTTGGCCGTCCGCCTGCCCGAACGTTTGGCGAGATCACAGACGATCCCGAGATCGCCGGGCGGATGGCTTCGGTCTACTCCGATGTCGACGAGATCGATCTGTGGGTCGGGAGTCTCGCCGAGACGCCGGTGCGCGGCGCGATGGTCGGCGAGCTGGTCCACGCTGTGTTGAGTGAGCAGTTCGCTGCGCTCCGTGATGGGGACCGGCTCTGGTACGCCCGCACGCTCGGCGCCGGCCAGCGATCTCAGGTCGAAGGGACCCGACTGTCGGACATCATTCGACGCAACACAGGCATCGGCGACGAACTGCAGGATGACGTGTTCCGCGTCCCAGCATCCTGATTCACGTAACCGAAGAGGAGCATGTCATGAAGCCCACTCACCTTGTTCTCACCGCCCTTCTGGCCATGGCTTCTCTCTCCGCGTGCGGGGGCTCGTCGTCCGGTGGGACGACGAGCCCCGACGCCGGGGAGGACGCCTCGGAGATGACGGATCCGGTCGACGAGACCGATCCCGCTGAAGAGACGGACCCGATTGGATCGCCCTCGGATCCCGTCGAGGCGAATTGCGATGACCCCCGTGGGGTCACAACGTATACCCCGGTAGCGGACTTGATGTCGGACGTGAGCGACTTCAACGTGGAGCTCGAAACGTGCGAACTCACCAGTGTAGCGCTCGGCTGTTCCCTCGGCGTCGCGCACTTCTACAGCGAAGAGTCCGACGGCGCGACGCGAGCGATCGCCTCCAACGGAATTCCGAACCACGACGTCGGCGAGTTTCCGAACTCCGGAAACCCGAATGAGATCGGGGTGTGGGCGTGGGACATCGAGGTGCCAGTCGCGCCTGGTGGCACGGGTGTGCCGCTTCAGGGATTCGAGGCGTTTGGCATCGCGACCAGTGGCGTCGTCTTCGATCCAGGCACGGCAGAGCGCTGGAACGACGACCCGAACTGGAGCTACGAGGCGTTGCGGTACGCCGACGCGCCGGCGTACCAGGCCTCGGCCGGCGGGAACGACGAGACGTTCAACCCTCCAGCGCTCGGGCTCGATTGCAACTTCGGCCACGTGCAGCCCGGTGGAAAGTACCACTACCATGGCCCGCCCGCGGGTCTCATTCCCGAGACTCCCGAGGTCGTCATCGTTGGCTGGGCGGCCGACGGCTACCCGATCCTCGGACGTTGGGGCCACGCAGACGCTCTGGATTCGTCGAGCGGGCTGGTCGAGCTCGTTTCGAGCTACGCGCTGCGAGAGGGGGAGCGCCCGGACGGCGCCGACGGGCCGGGTGGCGCGTACGATGGCACCTTCACGGCGGATTGGGAGTACGTCGCCGGATACGGCGATC
>JAJCZO010000190.1 GCA_029262355.1 Deltaproteobacteria bacterium | reverse complement strand
CGAGTTCACGCCCGATCCCAGGGTCATTCTGCGCAAGAGCGCTCTTGCGGTCGTCAGCGACGACCGCAAGCGACTCGAAGCGAGCCTCGGCAACGCCGACCGCGCTCGACTCGACGAGTATTTCACGGCGCTGCGACAGCTCGAGCGGCAGCTCGAGATCCAGCTACAGAAGCCGCCGCCCCTCGAAGCGTGCTCGGTCCCCGGCGCCCCCAAGGAGACCAACGAGAGCCTCGACGTCGACGACGTCAACGAGAATCACCGCCTGATGTCCGAGGTACTCGCTCTCGCGCTGGCCTGCGATCAGACCCGGGTGTTCAACATGGTCTACTCGAACGGCGCGTCGAGCCTGCACCAGAAGGGCAGCAAGGACACCCACCACACGCTCACTCACGAAGAGCCACGCGACCTCGCGCTGGGCTACCAGCCAAAGGCCACAGAGTTCGTCCGGCACTCGATGCAAGCCTGGGCGCAATTCGTCCAGAGCCTAGCAGCCGTTCCCGAGGGGGATGGAACCCTATTGGACAACTGCCTGGTGATGGCGCACTCCGAGACGTCCGACGCCAACAGCCACAGCGTGACCGGCCTCCCCTTCATGATCGCCGGCCGCGCCGGGGGGCGTGTGAAGCCCGGCGTTCACGTGCGCGGTATCGGCGAGACGAGCGCAAGAGTCGGCCTGACCGTTCAGCAGGTCATGGGGGTCAACGTCGCTCGGTGGGGACAGCGATCGAACGAAGCATCCGCACCCATCGACGAGATTCTCGCGTAGCGGGACGATCCACGAGGCCCCCCGCTTCCACACGAAGCCGTGGACGGACATCCCGCCCCGGAGACCGGCACGTGCACGTCGGCCTCGCACGCCGCGCACTTCGAAGCCGTGACCCCGTTCGTCGCCTTGCCGCAGGCGGCGAAGGCCGGCTGCTAGTGCATCGCGCACGCGGCCTCGTTACGCTTGCGGGATGCTGCACGGAACGACCCACCCCGATTTCGCCGACGTTGCCCGCTCCCTGAAGAAGATCCTACCCTCGAACGGCCCCGGAGGCGGGGCGGTCTGCGTCTACCACAAGGGAGAGAAAGTGGTCGATGTGTGGGGCGGCACGCGCGATCGGGAGGGCACTCCCTGGGAAGAGGATACGATCAGCATCTCGTTCTCGACCACGAAAGGGGTCGCATCGACTCTGCTGCACATGCACGCCGACCGGGGACTCATCGACTACGATACCCCGGTCGCGGAGTACTGGCCCGAGTTCGGGGCCGCCGGCAAGGAGAATCTGACCGTCCGCCAGCTCATGTGTCACGAGGGCGGCCTCTACGCGATCGCCGAGATGGTCGACCATGCCTCGGAGATGCTGGACTGGGACCAGATGACCCGTCGACTCGCCGCCGCGACACCGCGGCACGTGCCCGGCACCGCCCACGGGTACCACGGCCTCACGTACGGATGGCTCGTGGGCGAGATCGTACGCCGCGTCACCGGACGCAAGTCCTTTGCGGAATTGATCGATGCCACGATCGCGCGCCCGCTCGGACTCAACGGCCTCTACTGTGGCGTCCCGAAGGACCAGATGCATCGCTGCGCACAGCTGATGGCGCCGGCGTTCGACGTGGCGCCGGAGAAGAGGAAGCGCAACACCGAGAAAAGCTGGAAGAACGCACGAGTGTGGGGGCAACGACTGAACAAGGTCGGCATTCGCTACAATCCGGTCGAGTCACTCGAGGCGCTCATCCCTCCCGGCATGGACGAGCTGAGCTTCAACGACGAGCCGTTCCGCGCCGCATCGATCCCCGCCGCGAACGGCTTCTTCACCGCGCGATCCCTTGCCCGGATGTACGCGTGTCTCGCGCAGGGCGGCGAGCTCGACGGAGTGCGCCTGCTCTCCTATGAGACGCTGCGCAAAGCTACCGAAGAACAGAACCGGGGCGCCGGTCGAGTCGTCCCGATCTCGATGCGCTGGCGCCTCGGATACCACCGCGTATTCGCCGTGATGGCGCGAGTGCCCGCCGGCTTCGGACACTTCGGATTCGGCGGCTCGGGCGCGTGGGCCGACCCCCAGCGCCAGCTCTCTGTCGCCTTGACCGTCAACAGTGGCGTGGGAACCCCGTTCGGAGACTCTCGGATCGCCCGCATCGGCGGTGCCGCCGTACGCGCCGCCGACCGGCGCTAGTGCCCGGGCCGCGCGCTCCCGGTCCGCCCGTATCTACTCGAGCCGTAGCCCGAATCGCTTCGCGAACGCCGCGTAGTACTCGGCGTCGTCGGTAGGCTCACCGAGCTCGACCCATTCCTCATCCGACATCCGTGCCCGGCCCTCGGAGAGCTCACGGGCACCCCAGGTGCAGGTGTAGCGCAGCTTCGGAGTGGGGTCGGTGAGCGCCGCGTGGATCGTGCCCGCAACCTCATCCGCCGGCACGTTCGCCTCCATGCCCTTCTTGTAGAACTGCAGCATGCGGCGATACGCGCTCTCGTACGCGGTCGGCTGGGGATACCCGGGGTTCTTAGGGAAGATCGCGGTACGGGTCACGCCGGGCTCGACCACGATGACCCGCACGCCGAACGGTGCGACCTCCTGCGCCAGGTTCTCGCTCAGGCACTCCACCGCCCACTTCGACGACGAGTAGATCACCTGCGCGAGAGCGGCGATGCGGCCGGCGACCGAGCTCACGTTCACGATCGTACCCGACCCCCGTTCGCGCATGCCGGGCAACGCCGCCTGGACACACCGAAGGACGCCCCAGTAGTTCGTGTCGAACACCTCCTTGGCCGCATCGATGTCCGTGTCTTCCGTCGTCGAGTTGAACCCGACGCCAGCGTTGTTGACGAGCACGTCGAGCGGGCCCGCGTCTGCGTGAACCTTCTCGAAGGCGGCCTGCACCGAGGCGCCGTCGCTCACGTCGAG
>JAJCZO010000189.1 GCA_029262355.1 Deltaproteobacteria bacterium | reverse complement strand
GGGCTCGTTTGACCTGACTTTCGATACGGCGGGCGCGTACACAGGCTCTACGCCGGATCCGGCCGTCACCTCCGCGATCGATTTCGATGGCGCGACCGCTCAAGCCATCGCGTTGGATTTCGGTACGCCCTCGGCCGCGCTCGGCGATGGCCTCGGTCGTGATGGGCTCGTTCAGCTCGGGGGCGCCACGAGCGTCGCGACTTTGCAAGATGGCTTCGGCGCCGGTCTCCTGAGCAGCATTTCGGTGGAGGAAAACGGCACGGTGGTCGGCTTCTTCAACAACGGGCAGTCGCGCCCGCTGTACCAGCTCGCCCTGGCCGACTTCTCGGCTCCCGACCGACTCTCGGCGCTCGGCAACGGGCTCTACCGCGAGTCCGTCGAGTCGGGCACGGCCACCCTCGTCACTCCGGGCGAGGCGGGCCTCGGCCGCGTCATCGAGCAGTCGATCGAGCGGTCGAACGTCGATCTCGCAACGGAGTTCGTGAACCTCATTTCGCTGCAACGTTCCTTCCAGGCCAATGCCCGGGTGATCACGACTTCCGATGGGCTGCTCAACGACCTCATCAACATCGTCCGATGATGGGACACGCTCTCGCGCGGCCAGAATTCTGACCGCTCGCAGCCCAGCCCCCTGACGGGGCGGTGCTGGGGTAGGTGCCCCGTTCTGGGACAGGAGCGCGAGCTTCGCGTTTCCGTAGGGGCTGCGTGGAATGGTCCAGGAATCGCCGCGCTCTCAGAGCCGGGCACGACCCTTGCTGATACGGCCTTTGCCGGCTCCGTCTCCGTGTTGGAGATGCAGGTGGCAAGGAGGCGTCGATGGCAGCGGTGGCCGATGGTGCGGAAGGCGATGTTCCGAGAGAAGAGGAGGAAAAGGCAAAGTCCGGTGGCGGAGCGAAGAAGCTCCTGCTGATCGGACTGCCGGTTCTCCTGCTCGCGGGCGGCGCTGGCGCGTACTTCGCTGGGCTCTTGCCCGTCGGGGCCGAAGAGGTCCCGCCCGAACAGGCGATGGAGGCCGAGCTGTCGCCGGCGTTCGCGCCGACGGTCATTCGGCCCCTCGATCCTTTCATCGCGAATCTCGCCGACGAGTCGGCCGGCCGGTACATCAAAACCACGATCCAGCTCGAGTTCTCCGGAACCGAGCCGCCGGCGTGGTTCGACGCCCGGATGCCGCAGATTCGGGACCTCATCCTGACGCTGCTCACGTCCAAGAGCTTCGACGACATTCGGACTCCCGAGGGGAAGCAGATCCTCCGCGAGGAGATGATCCGCCGCACCAATCAGGCACTGCAGGCTGACGCGGTGCGCGCGGCCTACTTCACCGAGTTCATCGTTCAGTAGGCGCAAGAGTGGATAGCACTCTCTCTCAGGACGAGGTCGATGCCCTACTGAAGGGCATGAAGGACGGTGAAGTCGCCATCGAGGAAAGGGCTCCTCGAGACGATCCTCGTCCCTACAATCTCGTCGGCGAAGAACGCTCCGTGGGCCGCCAATTCCCCGGCCTCGAGGTGGTTCATGATCGATTCGTCCGCAGCCTGCGGAAATCGCTCGGTACCGTCTTCCCCGGCGGTGCCGCGATCGAGCTGGCCGGCGTCGAGATGCTGCGCTACGGGCGGTTTCGCAACCGGATCGAAGCGGGCGCGTCTCTGAGCCTCTTCTCGATGGTACCTCTGTCGGGAAACGCGCTGCTGGTCATCGGTCCCTCACTGATGTTTCAGCTCGTCGACCGTATGTTTGGCGGGCAAGGGCGACCGCCGACGACGCTGGAAGTCCGGGAGTACTCGCCGATCGAGCTGCAGGTCGTCTCGCGAATCGCGGGGGTCGTGCTTCAGGATCTCGAGTCGGCGTGGTCACTCGTCGCAGAGCTTGCGTGCAAGTTCGTACGTACCGAGGTGAATGCCGCGATCGTCTCGATTGCGGCGACCGAGGACATGGTCCTCGCAATTGAGCTGCAATGCGATCTCGGTGCGGGCCCCACGCGGTTTACCCTGGCGATACCCGCCGGCATGCTCGAGCCATTGCGCACCCGTCTGGGTGAGAGCCAAGCGACTCCGGCCGATGCCGACGAGGGGTGGACGCAAGCCTTGATCGAAGCGATCCAGGAGGCGGACGTCGGCCTGAGCGTGGAGCTCGGCTCGATCAGCATGTCCGCCCGAGACCTTCTGCGCCTCGATATTGGTGACGTCGTGAGCCTGCCGACACGCGGAGATGATCCCGTATCCGTCCAGATCGAAGGGCAACGGATCATGACCGGCCTCGCAGGAACGAACCGCGGCAACAACGCAGTGCGGATCCTTTCATTCGCCCAGGAGACCTGACGCATGAGTGAAGAACAGATCATTGAGGAGGAAGCGGCGGAACCAGCCCCGCTTCCTGCGATGGAGGCGCCGCCCGCCGCGCCGAACGAAAACCCGAGCATCGATCTTCTGCTCGACGTGCCGATGTCGGTCACCGTGGAGCTGGGCCGCACTCGGATGCCGGTGCGACAGTTGCTGGCCATGGCCTCGGGTTCGGTGGTCGAACTCGGGAAGCTCGCGGGCGAGCCCCTCGACGTGCTCGTGAACGGCAAGGCGATCGCGCGGGGAGAGGCCGTCATGGTCAATGAGAAGTTCGGTGTCCGTCTGACCGAAATCGTGAGCCGCACCGAGCGGGTGGAAAGCATGCGATGACTCCCGGCGGCCCTCCCGACCTAGACATGACGGGCTTCGGCGTCGTCGCGATCCTCCTCCTGGCCGCCGGCTTGGCGGTTTGGTGGTGGCGCGTGCGCCCGGGCACCGCGAGCGGCGGCCCGATCCGCCTCGTCGCACTCCGCCCCTTGGGCGGTAAGCGTATGCTCGCGCTCGTCGAGGTCGAGGAAGAGCGGTTCCTCCTCGGAATGACGGACGCACAGATCTCGTGCCTTGGTCGTCTGGACGGCGCGGGTGCGACGCGTCTCGAGAACAAAGACGGGAAGGCCGCTTGAAGAGGCTCCTCGCACTTACGACCGGAGCGATCTTGCTCCTCGTCGTCGTGTCGGCGGAGGCGGCGGGTGCGCCCCAGCTCTCACTCGCGGTTGGTGGGGATGACAACATCGCGACGGGCATTCAACTCGTCATGCTCCTCACACTCTTGTCGTTCGCTCCGGCCATCGTGATCGGACTCTCCGCTTTCGTGCGGATCGTGATCGTACTGGCCTTCGTGCGCCAGGCAGTCGGAACGCAGCAGATGCCGCCGAATCAGGTCATCGTCGCACTCGCATTGTTCCTGACCTTCTTCGTCATGATGCCGACGCTGCGGGAGGTCAACGAGACCGCCGTCGAGCCGTATCTTCAGGAGGAGGTGACGCCGATCGAGGCACTCGAGCTGGGCTTCCAACCACTGCGCGGTTTCATGTTGCGACAGACGCGCGAGAAGGACTTGGCCTTGTTTCTGGGCATTGGCGGCCGCGGTCGCCCCGACAGCGTGAAGGATGTTCCCGCCGACGTCGTGGTGCCGGCGTTCCTGATCTCCGAGCTCAAGAGCGCGTTCCAGATCAGCTTCATGATCTACATTCCATTCCTGGTCCTCGACATGGTCGTCGCGGCAATCCTCACGTCGATGGGCATGATCACCCTGCCTCCGGTCCTCATCTCGTTGCCCTTCAAGCTGATGATCTTCGTGCTCGTCGATGGCTGGAACTTACTCATCCGCGCGTTGGTGCAGAGCTTCCAGTGAGGAATTGTCGATGACTCCGGAATCCGTTCTGCAGATTGGTCGAAACGCGCTCGAGATGTCGCTCATCCTTGCGGGCCCCGTGCTGCTCTTCGGCTTGATTGCCGGCCTCGCCATGGCGGTTCTGCAGGCGCTGACTCAGATCAATGAAATGACGCTCGCGTTCATCCCGAAGATCGGCGCCACCGCTCTAGCGTTGGTCGTCTTCGGACCGTGGATGCTCCAGAAGCTCATCGCCTACACGCAGGCGCTGTTCGAATCGATTCCGGCGGTGACTCGGTGACGGAGCTTCGCGACGTCTTTCTCGAGCTGCGCCCCGAGCTCGCCGTGTTCCTTCTGGTTCTCGCCCGAATGGTTGGGCTGATGCTCGTCGCGCCGATCTTCGGCTCGCGCATCGTCCCGGTTCGGGTGCGGGCGACAGTCGCGCTCTTCTTCTCTATCGCTCTCTTGCCGGCCGTGCCGGTCGGAGCCTCCGCAGCCGTCGCATCGTTTCAGAAGCCGGTCTGGTTGATGATCGCCTTCGGGATGGAGACGGCGATCGGTTTTCTGATCGGCCTCGTCGCGCAGTTCGTGTTCGCTGGCGTGCAGATGGCGGGACAGCTGGCGGGCATCCAGATGGGTGTCGGCTTGGCGAACCTGATCGATCCGCAGACCCAGGAACGCGTTACGTCGCTCGCGCAGTGGCAGAACCTGGTCGCGCTCTTCCTGTTTCTGTCGATCGACGGCCACCACATTCTGATCCGGACGATCGCGGAAAGTCTTCGCCTGCTTCCCCTGGGGGCCCAGTCGGTCAGTGGTGCGGGCATCGGCATCGTCCTGACGATGGCCGGCGGAATCTTTGTCATTGCGCTCAAGATCGCATCGCCGGTCCTCGTCCTGATCCTGATGATCAACGGCGCGCTCGGCGTGCTCACGAAGATGATCCCGCAACTGAACGTCATGGTGGTCGGCTTCGGCCTCAACGTGGCCGCCGGCTTCTTCATTCTCGGGGTTTCGCAGCCCTACACCTTCCGGATTCTCGAGGGGGCCTTTGGTGGGCTCGAAGGTCTCCTGTCGAACGTCGTGCGCGCACTCGGATAGGTCATGGCGGACGACCAGGACAAAAGCAGCAAAACGGAGGAACCCACTCCACGACGCCTGGAGAAGGCGCGTGAAGATGGGCAGATCGCCAAGTCCACCGAGCTGACGTCCTCGGTGATCATCCTCGCTGGGGTGTTCATCGGAACCCAGCGTGGGCCTGCGGCCATGGATGCCTTGCAGCGCTCCATGACCGACGCGCTGACGGCGATCTCCGTGCAGGATCTGACTCCGGGCTTGGTACTCGACACGGTTCGCGCCAATGGAAGCGCGCTTCTCGAGATCGTCGGACCGCTGGTCGGCGCGGTGGCTCTCGCGGCACTCGCCGCGACGGTCAGCCAGGTGGGCTTCGGGTTCTACCCCAAGAAGATCGCGCCGGACCTCGAGAAGCTGGACCCGATCAAGGGCCTGCAGCGGATCTTCTCCAAGAAGGGTCTCGTCGAGCTCGTCAAGTCCGTCCTAAAGATCGGGCTCTCGGCGTGGGTCGCATGGAAGGTGATCCTCTCGGTGCAGGACACGCTTCCGGAGCTCGGTCTCCACGGCCCGCGCGAGATCCTCAGGCAGGTCGGTTCCGACATGTCGCTGATGATCCTGTGGGTCGCCGGAGGGCTCGGGGTCATCGCGGTGTTCGACTACCTCTGGCAGCGTCGCGAGCAGCACCAAGAGCTCAAGATGACCAAGCAAGAGGTCAAGGACGAGACGAAGCAGAGCGAAGGCGATCCGAAGGTCCGGCAGCGGTTTCGCAAGGCGCAGCATGAGATCAGCAAGAACCGGATGATCACCGAAGTGAAGACCGCCGACGTGATCGTCACGAACCCGATCCATTTCGCCGTGGCGCTCAAGTACGCGTCGGACGACATGGGCGCGCCCACCGTCGTCGCCAAGGGCGCCGGTGATCTCGCACAGCGAATCAAGGAAGCGGCCCGCAAGGCGGGTGTCCCGATTCTCGAACGACGCTCTCTCGCGCGTTCCCTGTTCCGCACCGTCGACGTTGGTCAAGAGATCCCAGCGGCGCTCTATCGCGCCGTCGCTGAGATCCTCGCCTACATCTACGGGCTTCGCGCCAAGAGGGTCGGTACGCCATGACGGAGAATCTAAAGAGTCAGCAGGGCTGGCGGTCTTACCTCCCGGGCGGCGAGGCGGTCGTTCCCCTCGCGTTCGTGATGGTCGTGATCCTCATGGTCGTGCCGATTCCGAGCGGCGCGCTCGATCTTTTCCTGGCGTTCAGCATCTCACTGTCGCTGATCGTCCTGTTGTTGGCGATGTACTCCATGAAGCCGCTGGAGTTCTCGACCTTTCCGTCGGTGCTCCTCGTGTTGACGCTGTTCCGGCTCTCCTTGAACGTCGCGTCGACCCGACTCATCCTCGGGAGTGGGGCCGACGGGCCCGGTGCGGCGGGCCGGGTCATCGAATCGTTCGGTAATTTCGTCGTTGGCGGCAGCTACGTCGTCGGGGTCGTCATCTTCCTGATCCTCGTTCTGATCAACTTCGTCGTCATTACGAAGGGTGCGGGTCGGATCGCAGAAGTCGCGGCGCGATTCACGTTGGACGCGATGCCCGGCAAGCAGTTGGCGGTCGACGCCGAGCTCAACTCGGGCGTTGTCTCGGAGAAGGAGGCGCGTGAACGCCGGCGCTCCATCGAGGCGGAGGCCGACTTCTACGGCGCGATGGACGGTGCGAGCAAGTTCGTCCGCGGTGACGCGATTGCTGGCCTGCTGATCGCGGCGATCAATATCCTCGGCGGACTGTTCATCGGTGTCATTCAGGGCGGTCTCGGTGTTCTCGAGGCGGCCGAGATCTACACCACGCTCACCATCGGTGACGGTCTGGTGTCTCAGATCCCCGCGCTGCTGGTTTCCACCGCCGCCGGTGTGATCGTCACCCGCGCGGCGTCGGGCACCGACCTGGGGAGCGAGGTCACCTCGCAGCTCTTCTTCAACCCGAAGGTCCTGGGGACCGTCTCGGTGATCCTCGTAGGCTTTGCGCTCGTCCCCGGACTGCCCTTTGTGCCGTTCACGGTACTGGCCGCAGCGATGGGCGGGCTTGCATACATGGCTCAGAGCGAGGACGAGCCTGAACCGGAAGCCGCTGCCGCCGAGGCGAAGGAGGCCGGTGAAGTGGCGGACGGAACGCAAAAGAGCGCGGTCCCCGGGCCGCTCGACCTGCTCGAGCTCGAGGTGGGGTACGAGCTGGTGCCTCTGGTCGACGGTAACGCAGGCGGCGAACTCATCGAACGAATCCGCAGTCTGCGCACCCAGCTCGGGCAGGAAATGGGCCTGGCGGTTCCGCCGGTTCACATCCGGGACAATCTGCAGCTGAAGCCGGGCGAGTACGCGATCCTCCTCAAGGGGGTCGAGATCGCGCGGTACGAAGCGCGGATGGGGTACTTCCTGGCGATCAGTCCGGGAAACGCCGAGCCCACGCTGGCGGGAGTCGCGACGAAGGAGCCCGCCTTCGGGCTGGAGGCCTTGTGGGTACCCGCGGCCGATCGCGAGCGCGCCCAGCTCGCCGGGTACACCGTGGTCGATGTCGCAACCGTGGTGGTGACGCATCTGACCGAGATCATCCGACGCCATGCGAACGAGCTCCTAGGGCGCCAAGAGGTGCAGACTCTCCTCGATGGCCTTGCTCGCACGAACCCAAAGGTCGTCGAAGAGCTCGTGCCGCAGGTTCTCACGCTCGGCGGCGTTCAGAAGGTCATGCAGAACCTCTTGCGCGAGGCTGTGAGCATTCGAGACATCCTCACGATCGTAGAGACGCTTGCAGATTACGGCCCTACGACCAAGGACCCGCAGATTCTGACCGAACATGTTCGCCAGGCGCTTGGTCGTTCGATCGTGCAGCGCTTCCTGGACGGCGACCGCGTTCTTCCGCTCGTGACCTTGTCGCCGCGTCTCGAGAGACGTGTCAGCGAGGCCGTGCAGCGCACGGACGACGGCTCCTACCTCGCGCTCGAGCCTCAGACCGCCCAGGCCATGGTGGGGAAGCTCGCCGCGCTGGGAGAGCAGTTCGCGCTCCAGAACCACCAACCCTTGTTGCTGTGCTCGAGCACGGTCCGAAGCCCGCTGCGTCGATTCACGGAGAGGTTCCTTCCGAGCCTCTCGATCATCGCCCCGGGGGAGGTTCCAGCCAACGTGAAGATCGAATCGCTCGGCGTCGTTCAGCTCGACGAGGAAGCGAACGAGATGCGGCCAAGTGTCGCAACGCTCGAAATGCCGAGCCTCTCGGCCGCTGAAGGAGCCGCGTCATGAGACTCCGCAGATTCTCTGGGCACGCCGCGAGCGCCGTGATGCACGACGTGAAGAAGGCACTGGGCGAGGACGCCCTGATCCTCGGCACGCGAGAGCTTCCCGGGGGTGGCATCGAGATCACCGCCGCAACCGACGCGGAGCAGGTCGTACGGCCGTTGCCGGAAGGCCCGCCCCCGCAGGCGGCCGCTCTGGCGGCGAACGATGGGCGCCTCGAGGTCATCGAGGGAATGCTGCGCGGCTTCGACTCGCAGTTGCGGCGAATGAACCGGGGCTTGGCGGTGGTCCGGTCGACGCCCGTCACGCCAGCGGCGACCGAGAATGCGTGGGCCGCGCTTGCGACGGAGGCTCGCGGGCTCGCCGAGATGCTGACGGAGCACGGCGTGCCTCGTCCGCTTGCCGTCGAGATCGCGAAGCGGTTCGGTACGCGAAGCGCCGAGGGCGTGGGTTTCGACGACGCGCTGGCCGGAGCGGTGTCCGACTCCCTGCCGCTGGTAGAAGGCACCGCAACCGCGAACATCCGGTTCCTGGTCGGACCGACCGGAAGCGGCAAGACGACGACGATCGCGAAGCTCGCCGCCGATCAGGTTCTGAGTGGCGGTACGCCGCCCCTGCTTCTGATGGGTGACACGGTGCGTGTGGGTGCGGCCGAGCAGCTCGGCGGGTTCGCGAGATTGCTCGACGTGCCGATGTACACGATCGACACACCGCAGGATCTTCGGGCGCGAGTCGCGGAGGCGCCTCCGGGCGCTCCGATCTACGTCGATACGGCGGGCCTTTCCTCGGATTCGAGCATCGGAGCCTCGCTCCGCGACATGGTCGATGTCTGTGAGGGTAGGGCCGGCGTGACCGCGGTGGTGAACGCTACGGCGGCGAGATCGTCTTTGTGTCGTGTCTGGGAGCAGCTCGAAGGGCTGCGGCCCGACAGCTGTGCGGTGACGCACATGGATGAGAGCGACGAGCCAGGCATCGCCTGCTCGTGGGTGGAAGAGGTCGGGTTGCCGCTCCGGTGGCTCGGCACGGGGCAAAGAGTTCCAGAGGATCTGGCGCGCGCCACCGGAGCGAGCCTTGCTCTGTGGCTGGTGGCGGCCTGAGTGGGTGGCTCGGTGGAGAGCGGAGGTTTCATGACGGGGGATCGGGCATCGAATCAGGCAGCTGGGGGGAACCTCATTGGCGGACAACAGTCGGAGCAGCCAGCAGGGGGAGGAAACGTGGTGCCATTTCCGGCTCGGGCGACCGTACTGAATCGGTCCGGTAGGGGTTCCGCCGCGGTGGCGCCCGTCTCGGGGTTCCGAGCGATCGCGGTCTCGAGCGGGAAGGGCGGGGTCGGCAAGACCAATGTCGTGGCGAACCTTGCCGTCGCTCTGGCGCAGCGTGGCCAGCGCGTGATCGTACTGGACGCGGACCTGGGGCTGGCGAACCTCGATACCCTGTTGGGGCTTCACCCGCGCGCGACCATGCGCCACGTGATTCGCGGCGAGTGCAGTCTGTCCGAGGTGCTGATCGACGGACCGCGCGGCATTCGGCTCGTTCCTGCCTCGAGCGGGTTTGAGGACATGACCCAGCTCGGAGGTGGTGAGCGTTTACACCTCCTCGAGCAGGTCGATTCGCTCGAAGAGGAGTTTGACGTGCTGCTGGTCGACACGGCCGCAGGGATCTCGTCGAACGTGACGTTCTTCACGACCGCGGCCCAGGAGACGATGGTCGTCGTGACACCGGAGCCGACGTCGCTCACCGACGCGTACGCCCTCATCAAGGTCCTCTCGACCCGCTACGCCGAGCGAGAGTTCGGTGTCCTCGTGAACATGTCGAGGAACGATACCGAGGCCGATCGCACGTTCGCGCATCTCTCCCGGGTTGCGGCCCGGTTTCTGGACGTGTCGCTGCGCTACGACGGGTTCATCCCGTACGACAGCGAGTTGCCGGAAGCGGTACGACGGCAACAGGCTGTGATCGAGTTGGCGCCGCGCGCCCCCGTGAGCCGGGCATTCGATGCCTTGGCGGACCGGGTTCTCTCTTTGCCGACGGAGCCCCGCCCAAAGGGCGGACTGCAGTTCTTCTTCCGTCGCCTGCTCGAAGGAGCTCAACCGTGAGCGCCACCACTCAAGTTGCGGGGTACGGCAACGCGGCGGCCGTCGCGATGCCGATCTCTGACGATACGGTACGAAAACACCTACCACTGGTGCGTCGAGTGGTTCGTCGGCTGACACACCGGAAGCCGCCCAGCGTCGAGGATTCGGAGCTGGTCAGCTGGGGCCTCGGTGGGTTGCTGGATGCACTGCAGCGATTCGACCCAAGCAAGAGCGCGGCATTCGAGACGTATGCCCAAGTGCGAATCCGCGGCGCAATCCTCGATCGCCTGCGCGGGCAGGATACCACCGCGCGGAGCACGCGTGACAAGGCGAAGCTTCTCGAGAAGACCTACCAGCTCCTCGAGATGCGCCACGGCCGTGCGGCGACGGAAGAGGAGGTGGCCGAAGAGCTCGGCAAATCCCTGCCGGAGCTGCACGCGATTCTCGGCGAGATCGGACGAGTCGGGGTCCTGAGCTTGGAGGATCTCTCCATGGGCCGGGACGGGCAAGGCACGGGCGAGGAGGTCCTCGCAAGCGACGTTCTCGATCCCGCCGACGCAGTCCTCGAGCGTGAACGAGTGGCGATCCTCGCGAAGGCGGTCGACCGGCTTCCGCAGAAGGAACGAACGGTCGTCGCGCTCTATTACCATGAGGGGATCACGATGCGTGAAGTCGGAGAGGTCTTGGACCTGACCGAGTCGCGTGTCTCGCAGCTTCACTCGCAAGCGCTACTCCGTCTGCGAGGCTTCTTGCGGGGGGCACTGGGAAGAGGTGACACATGATGTCCGTCGAAGAGATCCTTCCGCTCGCCGGCATTGCCGTCGACGTGTTTTTGATCGGGTTGCTCGGGGCCTTGCTGCATCGACTCTCGCGCGATCCGACGAAGGTTTGGGCGGAGCGCGAGCGCCGTGTCGCGGAGATCCACGACTCGCTCCGTCTGTTGGTGAGTCAGGCGGACGGTCAGGCTCGCGTGCTCGACGCGCAGCTCGGCGCGCACACGGAACGACTGCGGGACCTCATGCGGAAAGGGTCGGTTGACCATGCGGCCATCCCGCCGACCCCGACGCCGGCCACGGTGCGGGAGCCTCAGCCGGAGGCCTGCGCAATGCGCCCCGCGGCGGAGCCCGAGCGCGCGAACGTGTCGTTGCGGGTGCAGGTAGCCGGGCTCGCTCGGTCCGGATGCGACGTGGAGGAGATCTCCCGGCGCCTCGACGTACCGCTCGCAGATGTCCGAGTCCTCGTGGCGCTCGAACAGTCGGCCCGCGCCAGGGGACATGCGGCGCGCGCGGGAGGGCAGGAATGACCCGGCAGATTTTTCCACCCCGGCCTGGGCGACGCGCTCGATCCGCGTCCACTCGCCGCAAACCATGGCATGCGCGTTGCAACCGCTCTTGGCGGACCAGAAGGAGAATCGAGCCTTGAACTTCGCCATGATCTCGGCCGTCTCGGGCGGCCTCGCCGCTCTCGACCGCCTCGACGCCATTACGACGAACCTCGCCAATGTGAGCACAGCTGGCTTCAAAGGCCTGCTTCACACCCAGGTCGCCGATCATGCGAACGAGGTCCAGCGAACGTCGAGCGACGTGCGCACGCCGATCAATCGGTCGCGGATGATGGGAGACTTCACCCAGGGGCCCATCGACAAGACCGGGAACCCGCTTCACGTCGCGCTCGACGGGGAGGGCTTCTTCGTGGTGGACACGCCGCAGGGTGAGCGGCTAACGCGTCGAGGCAGCTTCGGCCTCGACGAAGAGGGCTACCTCGTGAGCAGCGACCGGCATCGGGTGCAGGGTGAGGGCGGCGATCTCGAGCTGGGGGCCGCAGCGCAACGCGGTGAGGCGATCCAGATCGGCCACGACGGATCGATCCAGATCGGCCAGACGCAAGTCGGAAAGCTGCGGATCGTCGACGGAGGTGATCCGTCGTCGATGGATCGTGAAGCCGGCGGGCTGTACCGCGCGTCGGCGGATGAGCTCCTGCCGGCCGAAGAGCAGTCGTTCACCGTCCACCAAGGCGCGACCGAGGGCTCGAACGTGTCGGCGGTCGAGGAGCTAGTCGCCATGATCGAAGCCATGCGCGGATTCGAGGCGTACATGAACGCGATGGATCGCATCGACACCATCAACGAACGCAGCATCAGAGACGTCGGGCGCATCTAGGGCCGCCTCGGGCGCACGCAGGAGCCAGAGAATGATTCGAGCACTCTACACGGCCGCCAGCGGCATGGAGGCGCAGCAGCTCAATATCGACGTCATCGCGCACAACCTCGCGAACGTCGGTACGACGGGCTTCAAGCGCAGCCGCGCCGATTTCCATGATCTCCTCTATCAGACGCTGCAGGAACCCGGGTCACTCGCGACGACGACGACGCCGTTCTCGACCGGCATCCAAGTCGGCTTGGGTGTGAAGCCGGCCGCTGTTCAGCGCGTGCATCTTCAGGGTGACTTTTCGCAGACGGCGAATCCGCTCGACGTCGCCATTCGAGGGCAGGGCTTCTTCCAGATCACGAAGCCGGACGGAAGCCTGGCGTACACGCGGTCGGGGGCCTTCAAGCTCGACAGCACCGGCGCGATGGTGACGTCGGACGGCGATGCGGTCACGCCGGCGATCAGTATTCCGCCCAATGCCGAGAACGTGACCATCGGCACGGACGGAACCGTCACGGTGAAGCTTCCGGGGCAGACGACACCGAGCAATGTTGGGCAGATACAGACCGTTCGGTTCTCGAACCCGGCGGGACTCCGAGCCGAGGGGCGGAGCCTCTTTACGGAAACCGAGACCTCGGGTGCCCCGCAGACCGGAACACCAGGCCAGGACGGCTTTGGCGAGATGACACAGGGCTTCCTCGAAAGCTCGAACGTGAGTGTAGTCGAGGAGTTGGTCGCGATGATCACGGCTCAGCGAGCCTACGAAATCAATTCGCGCGCCGTCTCTGCGGCCGACGAGATGCTCCGCGCTGCGGCAGCCATCGTGAGGTAGCCGAGTGACGGGCCAGGGCACATTTTGGGCGTGTTCGATCGCGATCGGGCTGATGGCGGCGAGCGCCGCCGCCGGGATCAACGACGGCTCGATTCGCCTGCGGACTAGCGCGCAGGTCAGTGGGGAGCGAATCGTGCTCGCCGAGATCGCGCGTCTCACGGGGAACGCCGTAGAGTTCAGCGACATCGATCTCGGGTATGCCCCCGACGCGGGCACGACCCGACGCATCACCGGTGCGTCCATCCTGGCCCGTCTGCGGGACGCGGGCATGGATGAGGACTCGACTCGCTACCACATCCCCTCTTCGGTCCGCGTGGAACGTGCGCACCAGGAGGTGGATCCCGAGATCATGCGCGTGGCGATCGAGCAGGCCATGCTCGACTGGATGCAGCCAGGCGACGAGATCGACAGCATGGAGCTGCCGGCTCGGTTGCGGGTTCCTCTCGGAGAGTTCGACCTCCGCATTGGCGATCTGGAGGCGGTGAGCCGTCGATTACACCAGGTCGAGATGTCGGTCGAGCAGGAAGGGCGCGTCGTCGCCCGGAAGCCCGTGCGACTTCGGATCTCTTCTCGAGGCACGGTCGTCGTGGCGCGACGAGCGGTCCCACGCGGAGGCGTGCTTACGGCCGCCGACGTCCGACTCGAAGAACGCAGCCTTCGCGGGCTGCATCCGACCGTTCTGACGCACGCCGACGAGGCGATTGGGCGTCACGCGACGGTGGCGCTCGCCCCCGGAGCGATTCTCACCGCCCGCGCCGTAGAAGCCCCGGTCCTCGTCGAAAAGGGCGACAGCGTGCGCGTCGCGATCGAAACGCCGGGTCTGCGCCTCGTCGTTCCAGCCGAGGCGCTCGATTCAGCCGGTCTCGGCGAGCGAATCCGCGTCCTCAATCCTTCTTCCGGCCGTGAGTTCACGGCCGAGGTCATCGCTCATGGCAAGGTTCTCGTACATTACTGAGCGGGCCGCTCTCGGCCTGGCCCTGGCGGTGATCTCCGTCGGAGCCACGGGCTGCATGGAGCTGTTCGCGAAGGAGCCGATCCCGGATTTGGGCGGCCAGGTCCTGATCCAGCCGGCCAACCACCAGGAGCGCCGCGCGGGTTCTCTGTGGCGCAATCAGGCCAACGGCAATCAGCCCTTCGCCGACGTCACGGCACGGTACCCGGGTGATCTGCTGACCATTCTCGTGACCGAGGACGACTCCGGGGAGAAGGCCGCCGTCACCGACACGTCGCGCGAATCGAACGTCTTCGCGGCGATTCAACAATTCTTCGGCTTCCCCCAGGAATTGCAAGACAGCAATTCGTCGATCGATCCCGAGCAGCTCATCAAGGCGTCGTCGAAGTGGAATTACGATGCGAGCGGTCTCACGTCGCGCAAGGGCCGTTTGACCGCGCGCATCACGGTCGAGGTGAAGGCGATCTCTCCCACCGGGAACCTATGGGTGCAGGGCGACAAGATCGTTTCCGTGAATAACGAAGATCAGCACGTGGTGCTGACAGGCTGGGTTCGGCCGACTGACATCAGCGCAGGAAACGAGATCGAGTCGACTCGCATCGCGGACGCGCGCATCGAGTACTACGGGAAGGGCCCCGTCGGTCGCCTTCAGCACACCGGCTGGGGACTGACGGTTCTGGATTGGGTATGGCCGTTCTAATGGCTCGTCAGGATTACGCGACCCGCGCGGTCGTCACCCTCGTCATGCTGGCCTGGCTCGCACTGAGTATCGCTCCTGCGTCTGCCGCGAGGATCAAGGACATCACCGACGTCGAGGGCATCCGGCCCAACCAGTTGTACGGCTACGGCATCGTCGTGGGCCTGCAGGGCAGCGGCGACGGTCAGCAGGCGCTCTTCACCATCCAGTCGATTCTGAGCATGTTGCGCCGCCGTGGCGTGCTCATCAGCGTCGACCCGCGACAGATCCGGGTGAAGAACGCCGCCGCGGTTCTGATCACGGCACAGCTTCCTCCCTTCGCCCGATCCGGTAACCGGATCGACGTGCAGGTCTCTTCGATCGGCGACGCAAAGTCGCTGCGCGGCGGCACCCTGATTTCGTCGCCCCTCATCGGCGGTGATCAGCAGGTCTACGCGGTTGCCCAGGGGCCGGTATCGCTTGGCGGTGGGTTCGCCGTGGCGGCAGCCGGGGCCTCGGAGACCATCGGCCATCCCACTGCCGGGACCATCCCAGATGGGGGGCTGGTCGAGCGCGAGGTGCCGGTCGAACTCGCTCCGGACGGTCTCCTGCGGCTCAGCCTACACGAGCCCGACATCACCACGGCCAACCGGGTGGCGGCGGCCATCAACAAGCAGCTGGCGCCGTCGGCGCTGGCCTCCGCCGTCGATCCGAAGACCGTCGAACTCCTCATGGCGGGCGAGGGATCGCTCGACGCCATGGCCGTTTTGGACCGAGTCGAGGGACTACAGGTCGTGGTCGATCGCGCCGCTAAAATCGTTGTGAATGAACGCACCGGCACCGTGATCATGGGGAGCAACGTCCGGATCGCCCCCGTGGCGATCGCCCACGGGACGCTCTCGATCGAGGTGAAGACCCAGTACGGCGTTTCTCAGCCGAACGAATTTGCGGGGGGCCAGACGGTGGTCGTCCCGGATAGCACGATCGTGGCGTCTGAGGGCCGAGTGGACTCGCTGACGGTGTTGGACGAGGCCGTCACGCTCGGCCAGCTCGTGGGCGGTCTGAATGCCCTGGGAGTGACCCCGCAGGATCTCATCGCGGTGCTCGAGGCGATCCAGGCCGCAGGCGCCCTCGAAGCCGAGCTGGAGCTGATGTGATGACGTCGCCGGTCGGACTCGACAGTGCATTGCTTCTCGGAGCCACCCCGCGCGGGCCCGGTGCGAGCGATCTCAAGGGCCGCTCGGTCGAGGACGTCGCACGGGAGTTCGAGTCGATGCTCGTCACGCAGTTGATCGGTGCCATGCGCAAGACGATCGGTGAGAGCGGTCTTCTGCAGGCGTCTCCCCAGCGCAAGGTGTTCGATGGTGTCTTCGACAACGAGTTGGCCCGCAGTCTGACTGAAAGTGGTGGACTGGGCCTCGCGGATTCACTCGCCCAGCAGCTTCGGAAGAACGCGATGTTCGCAGAATCCACGCAAGGAAATCCCTCGTTGCCCGCCGACGGAGAGGTCTCGTCGGGCTTCGGGCCGCGAACCGATCCGTTCTCGGGCCAACAGCATTTCCATGCCGGCATCGACGTGGCGGCCGAGGAGGGCTCGGAGATTCGCTCCGTACGTGACGGCGTCGTGGTGTTCAGCGGCGAGCGCGGTGCAGGCGGCAAGACGGTCGAGATCCGACATGCCGACGGATCGGTGGCCGGATATGCTCACGCGAACAGCTTGTTGCGTGAGGTTGGAGACACCGTGCGCAGCGGCGAGGCCGTCGCGACGGTCGGTTCAACCGGTCGTAGCACCGGCCCGCATCTCCACTTCTCCGTCCGTCAGGGCGGCAGCGCGATAGATCCTACGCCATGGCTGGCGAGGGAGAACCCGGTCGTCGACCGGACAGCTTGAGGGAAGGAACCCAGATGAAAATCGAAACCGGACAGGTCCACCAAGGGCTGCTCGACGTAGGGCAGAAGAGCAAGACTACCACTGCGGAGCGCGCGACTGCCGACGTGCGGGGGGAGGTTTCGCGCTCCGGCGACGAAGTCGCACTCTCTTCCCGGCTGCGCCAGATCCGTGAGCTGGCCGGTGAAGTCGAGGATGTCCGTGGGGTCGATCAACAAGCGGTTGCGGACCTCCGCAGTCAGATTGTCAGGAGCGAGTTCGGACCCTCCAGCGATGCGATCGCGGCGGCGTTGTTCGGCGCGGTTTCAAACGGCGGCGGCGCCTAGCGAGCCTTCTGATGAACCTCGACTCTTCCAACGCGGTGCTGCGCGAGATGCTCGAGATCGAACGCGAGTGCTGTCATGCGCTCGCCGACGTCCTCGAACGCGAGCGCGCGGCCGCGTCTGCCCACGATCTCGGCGCGTTGCTTTCGAGCAACAAGGAGCGAGAGGCCACCCAGGCGCGTTGGGAGCGGATCGCAGTCAAGCGACGGGAGTGGATGCGTCGCACGGGTGCAACGATGGCTGACCTGGCACGCGGCGACCTGGTGCTCGAGGCGCTTCGGGCGGAGCTCGAGGCCAGCGCGAGCGAGATCGGTCGCGCACAGCGGGTGAACCAGGGGCTCGTGCAGGCAGTGCTCGGGCAGGTTTCGGGACTCATCGACACGATCCGGCGCGAGTTGCCGAGCAGCCGTTACGATAGCGGGGCCGCGCTGACGACGCCGATGCCGGCGGGCGGCGTCGCCGGCTGGAGCGCGTAGGGGGCGACGTGGCTATCTTCGCGCCTCTTTCGATCGGTCGCTCCGCGCTGCTCGCGCACGAGCGGGCCCTCGCCACGACCGGGCAGAACATCGCCAACGCGGAAACACCCGGATACCGTCGACAGACGGCGGACTTTGCGGCCCAGGGCGGGTCCCAGGGGTTCGGCGTTCGCGTAATTGGCGTCGAGCAGTCGATCGACCGGTTCTTGGAGGCGCAGCTTCTTCGCCAGCAGTCGTTCTCGGCCGGGGCCGAGATGCGTCGGGACATCCTCGACCGGGTTCAAGAGCTCTTTCCCGTCGAGGGCCCGTCGGTCGGAGGGGCTCTAGATGCGTTCTGGAGTGCCGCGCAGCGGCTCGCCGACCGCCCCGAGGACCTCGCGGTTCGCGGTGATCTCCTCTCCCGCGCCGAAGGGCTCGCGGCACGAATTCGGCAGACGGCGGGCGGGCTCGCGCGCCAGCAGCGCGAAGTCGATGCGCGGCTCGTCGGCGAGGCCGAAGAGGTCAACGGGCAGCTCGGCAAGATTGCCGCACTCAACGACCAGATCGTCGGGGCCGAGGCGGGGGGCGAGCGCGCCAACGAATTGCGCGACCAACGTGCAGCGGCGCTGTTGGAAGTGGCCAAGCATCTGGAGGTCCGCGCGACCGAGCGGGGCAACGGGTCGCTGGATGTGCAGCTGGAGTCCTCCGGGGTTTCGCTGGTCATCGGGGGCGACATTCAGAAACTCGTGGTCGACGCGGGCCCGACCAACGGACTCGACGGCAATCCACTATCGTCGGTGGGCGTTCGACTGACGTCAGGTGTCGTCATCGACATCCCGGGGAGCCCGGGCGGCGCCGTCGGCTCGCTACTCACCCTGCGCGATGTCGACCTCGTCGACCGAGCGGGCGAGTTGGACGACTTCGCACTGGCGCTCCGGGACTCCGTAAACGCGGTACAAACGGATCCCGCCGCCACCGACCTCGACGGTCTCGTGGGTACGGAACTGTTCGCGGCTACCGGGGCGGGTGATTTCGCGGTGACGTTGAGTGACCCGCGCGGCATCGCCGCCGCCTCGGGAACGAACTCCGGCGACAATACCAACGCCCTTGCGTTGCTCGACGTTCGTGACGCTCCCCAGGCAACGCTCGGAAGTGCGACCTTGTCGGACTACTACTCGAGCGTGCAGGCTTCGGCGGGGTCCGCCGCCCGATTGGCGTTCGATGAATCGACGGTCGAAGCGGCCGCCCAGTCGTCTCTGCTGGGACGTCGTGATGCCGTGTCGGCGGTGAGCTTGGAAGAAGAGTTCACGGACCTCATTCGGTTCCAGCGTGGTTTTCAGGCAGCGGCTCAGCTGATCTCGGTGAGCGACGGCCTGCTGGGAGACCTGATGGGCCTGGTGCGAGGATGATCGGACGGGTCACGCAGAGCTCCATGGCCCGTGACTTCCTCGGTCACGTGCAGTCGCTGCAGGCGCGCTCGGCCCAGGCACAGAATCACGTTCAGACGCAGAAGCGCATACTGGCGCCGAGCGACGATCCCGGCGGCGTGGCTCGCGCCACGCGTCTGCGCAGCGAGGACGCGGATCTTCGGGCTCTGCACGAGACGGTGGGTTTCGGCTTGTCGGTACTCGGGGCGCAGGACGGCGCGCTGGGTGAGGCGAGCTCTCTTCTGACCCGGGCCCGGGAGATTGCGGCACAGACGGCCAACGGTCTCACGACTCCGGCCCAGAAGCAGGCGGCTGCGGCCGAGGTCGCAGAGATCGAGCGATCTCTGATTACGCTCGGGAACACGACGATTGGTGGGCGCCACGTGTTCGGCGGTCTCGCGACCGGCGACGCGCCGTTCGTGTCGTTGGATGATGTCGCGTTCGATGCGAACAATCCGTACGGCGGGCCGACCGATCCGTTCTCGGTCCGTACCGGGCAGGATGGTGCGACGACGCGCTTGACGACCCCTGGAGACGAGGTCTTTGGGGACTCGATCCTCGCACTGGAGAACCTCCGTCAGACCCTTCTTGCGGGGAATGCGCCCACAGCGGAGCTCGACGCGCTCGCCACTGCCGCCGACGGGCTGAGCCTCGAGCATGCGAGCGTCGGCGCACGGAGTCGGGCGCTCGCCGACCGTGGCCAGGAAATTCTGGGCTCGATCCAGACGGCGCGCGAAGAGATCGGTGAGATCGAAGACGTCGATCTCGTCGAAGCGATTCTCGACCTTCAACGTCTGCAGAGCGCGCTCGAGGCGACTCTCGTCTCCGGGCAGACGCTTCAACAGAGCATCGTGGATTATGTGCGGCTGTAAAGGAAAGCAGCTGCGCCGGTTGCCAGGGAGGGCACAATGCTGGTTCTCACGAGGAAGCTTGGGGAGAGCATCGTGATCGGGGATGAAGTCAGCGTCCGCGTCCTCGGAATCCGAGGAGGGCAGGTCAGCTTGGGCTTCACGGCCCCCGAGAGCGTTCGTATCTTCCGTGAAGAGGTCGTGAAGACCATCGAAGTTCAGAATCAGGGAGCGGCATTGCCCGCATCCGACGCCCTCTCCGGGGCCGAGGAGACCTGGAAGGAGTACGGACATGGAAAGTCCCGCTGAACGAGTGACGAACGTGGCTTCGGAAGAAGCGCCGTTGCGCATCGAGTCTCGGCGCTTTGGGACCTTGGACGTGCCCGCCGATCGGGTCTTTCGCTTCGGCAACGGTCTGATCGGCTTTCCGGCGTCGCAACGGTTCGTGTTGCTCGACCACAAGCCAGGCTCGCCCTTCAAGTGGATGCTGTCGCTGGAAGACCCGGAGCTCGCCTTCGCGGTCGCGGACCCGATCGACCTGGTGCCCAGCTACGAGGCACCGGTGAAACGAGCGGCGAAGCAGCTCGAGGCGGATGCGACCAACGTTGCGATCTTCGCACTGGTCACGATTCCGAATGACCCGACGCAGATGACCATCAACCTGATGGCACCGGTCGCCGTCGACCTGAAGACGATGCGCGCAGAACAGCTCATCCTCGACCGGCCCGACCTGTCCCCGGCCCACCGGGTGGTGGCGATCAAGGCGGAGGCCGAGGTGACGGCGACGAGCAAGGCAGAGGAGCAGAAGTAGCGGCCTCAGGAGCTAGGGTGCGTTGTCGGACAACACTTCTTCGACTCGTTCGAGCTCGCTGCCGAGCTGACCCAAGAGGTCATCTGCGTTGCCATTCCGGCGACCGCCAGCGACCGCCTCCAGGAGCTCCGAGATCGCCGAAAGGCGCGCCGCTCCGATGCTCCCGCTCGATCCCCTGAGCGAGTGTGCTGCGAGCCCCAGCGCTTCCATGTCGGTGCGCTCGAGGGCCTCGCGTGCCGCTGCGAAGTTGCGGCGCGCGTTCCGGATGTAGAGGTCGATGATTGCGCCGAACTCGTCGAGGTCACCGCCCTCTTCGAACTCCGCGCGCAGGTCGGACAGGACGTCGAGCCGCACCGGCCCGTCGTCGGCCTTCGCCTGAGCCTCGACCTCCTCGACGCTGCGCGGGACGGGAAGGTCGTCGAGCGCTTCTTGAGCAATCGGGGTCAGGCACCGCTCGAGCACCGCGACGAGATCGTTCAGCTGCAGCGGCTTCGAGATGTAGTCGTCCATGCCGGAGTCGAGGCAATGTTCGCGGTCGCCTTCCATCGCGTTGGCGGTCATCGCGATGATCCAGGTGTGCCGCGTGCTTCGCTCTTGCTCGCGAATGCGCTTGGTCGCTTCGAACCCGTCCATCTCAGGCATCTTGCAGTCCATGAGGAGGATGTCGTAGTCCGCCTGTGCCGCACCCGCGACCGCTTGCGCGCCGTTGTGGACGATCTCGGCTCGGCAACCCAGCCGTTCAAGCTGAGCGCGGATCAGTCGCTGATTGACCGGGTTGTCCTCGGCCACCAGGATGCGAGGCGGATCGGTCTCGACGCGCTTCTTCAGCGACGCGGTGGCCTTCTGGCTGATCGGCGCCGGCCCTCTGGTTTTGGTGATCACCGAGCGGACGGTCTCCAGGAGCTGAGACTGACGAAGCGGCTTGGAGAGATGTCGCGCGATGCCTTCGGCCCGGATCCGCTCGGTCTGACCGCGTTCGGTGTACGACGTCGCCATGATCAGCGGCAGACTCTTGAACTGCGGATCCTCGTTGAGAACCCGTGCGAACTCGAGCCCATCCATGCCGGGCATGAGCATGTCGAAGATGACGAGGTCGTACGGTCGCCCCGCCAACTCCGGCGATCGCAGGAGGTCGAGCGCCGCTGGAGCGTCCTCGACGGTATCGACATCCATTGCGTACATGCCGAGATAGGCGCGGAGGATCATGCGGTTCGTTGCGTTGTCGTCGACGCCCAGAACCCGCAATCCGGCGAGGCAGGCGAAGTTGCCGGGACGATCGATGTCGGCTTCGTCCGCCTTTTCGAGGGGGATGGTGAACCAGAAGGTCGAGCCTTGGCTGGGCACGCTCTCGAGACCGATCTCCCCGCCCATGAGTTCGACCAGGCGGCGACAGATCGCGAGGCCGAGGCCCGTGCCTTCGTAGCGGCGCCGCGCGGAGCCGTCGACCTGGGTAAACTCTTCGAAGAGCCGGTGTTGCGCCTCATGCGAGATGCCGATGCCGGTGTCGCTCACCTGGAAGCGAGTGAGGAGGCGGTCGCCGTCGTCCCCTTCGATGCTTGCGTTGATCGAGACTTCGCCGCGCGAAGTGAATTTCACCGCATTGTTGACCAGGTTCACGAGAATCTGTCGGATGCGCGCGGCATCGCCCATGGCGACCGGCGGCACGTCCCCTTCGATGCAACAGTTGAGCTCGAGACCCTTGTCGTGCGCCTTTGCGGCGAGGAGCTCCGCGGCCTCCTCGACGGTGCGGCGTGGGTCGAATGGCGCGGATTCGAAGTCCATCTTCCCCGCCTCGATCTTCGAGAAGTCGAGGATGTCGTTGATGACGCTGAGGAGTGCCTCTCCCGAAAGGCGAAGGGTTTGGGCGTAGCCCCTCTGTTCTGTGTCGAGCGCCGTGCCGAGAAGAAGGTCGGTCATGCCGATCACTCCGTTGAGCGGCGTGCGAATCTCGTGGCTCATGGTTGCGAGGAACTCGGACTTGAGGCGGGCGGCGGCCAAGGCGTCCTCGCGTGCGGCTTCGAGCTCGCGTGAGAGCTTCTCTTGCTCGACCAGACGCTTCTCCGCGCGGGCCAGCGCCGAGAGAGCGGCCGCCTGGGCGTCGTCCGAGCTCGCGGCGGCGTGGTTCGTTGGCGGGCCGCTGAGGTCGTGAAGGGTCCCGCGCAGTGTCGGTTCTGCGGCCTCAGGATCGGTGGCGCCACAGAGGTGGAACCATCGGTACTCCCCCTGGGGCGCGCGCAGGCGGAGCACGACGTCGTAGGCTTCGCTGGTGTCGAGGCGCTTCTGAGCGTTCTCTTGCGCGACGTTGCGGTCGTCCGGGTGCAGCTCGAGGTGCACCGGCGGGAAGATGCCGAAGGAGTCCTGAGCGGTCGGACCGGCGTCTCTCGCCGCGGCCCACTCGAACCTGGGATCGGCCGGAACGCTGTCCCGTGACTTCGGTAGATCCCGAGCTCCGCTCAACGGCGAGGAGGCTTCGAGGCGGCTGTTCGGTTGGTGCTCCCCCATGATGGCCCCGAGACTCTCTACGCCAACCTGAAAGAAGAGTGTTCCAAAATGGAACGATGGTCGCCCGCTGCGTGCGCTTGGGCGTACCGCGACCGGTGTGCATGGAGGTGCGTCACATGAAGGGAATCGGAGGTCCGATGGCGCGGCTTTAGAGAATTCGAGGCGGCAAGATCGGCCAGGGCGGGGTGAACTTTTCCGCCTCGCGAGGGGCTGGGGCGAGGAAACCCAGGCCGGGCGGGGGCGTCGGATGGCATCGAAGCTGCACCCCGACACCGGTCATGAGCGACCGTTTCGAATGGCTTTCGGGGGCCGGCTGGGGCCGGGCAGGGATTGGGCTGGTCAGTGCGACGGTGGCGGTCGTAGTTGCTGCGACGGCGGGTCTGCTGGACCCCGTTGCGCTGCTCATCACCGTTGGCGGCGCACTGGCGGTGACTCGGGCAACCTTCTCTCGAGAGGCCATCGAGGGAGCCTGGCAGCGCCTTCAAGACGCTCTCGGTACGCAGGACTCCGATGAGCTCCAGGCCGAGCGACTGATCGAGACGTTCAAGCGACTCGCCCGGATTCACCGAGTCGATGGCGCTCCGGCTCTCGACAAGGCGGTGCAGGGCGAGGATGACGTGTTCCTCCGTCATGCCGTTCAGCAGTCGCTGGCGTGTGCGCACGCAGACGAAGTGCGCGAGAGCCTCTTCGGCGAAGCCCGCGTCCGCGCGAGCGAAGGCGAGCAGGCGCGGAGCGTTCTTCTCACGCTGGGCCGCCTGTTCCCGGCCTTTGGTCTGATTGGAACCCTCATCGGCCTCGTCATGGTATTGCGCAGCCTCGGCGGTGAGCACGGGTTGTCTACAGTGGCCCCGGCCTTGGGCGTCACCGTGCTCACGACGTTGTATGGCGCGGTGCTCGCGAACGTCGTCGTCCTTCCGCTCGCCACGAAGCTCCACGCGCATCTCACGCGGGAGAACGTGGCGATGCAGATGATCATCCACGGCGCCGAGATGCTGCACGGACGCGAATACCCGACACGGATCGAGCGCGCCTTGCGTGCGCACGCAGGACTCCCGAGCGTCGAGGAGTCGATCGGAATCACGGTGCTCCATGAACGAGCTGCCTAATCTCACGGACGGCGGCGGGCCCGAGGACGAACGCGGTGGTTGGCTCGTCACGTTCAGCGATCTCGTCCTGCAGCTCTTCGCATTCGTGATCGTTGCGGTCGTACTAGAAGCCGGGAGCGTCCCCGTGGGGAGTCTTACCCCGGCCGGCGCGGCACGCGTGCCCGACGCGGAGTTTCCCAACGCCCCTAGTCTGAAAATCGGTTGGCCGGTTCGGAGTCTGCCCCCCACCCGAGCTCCGGCCGCCACCCTGGACCTCCGCGAGGTCGAGGCAGAGACGCCGTGCGCCGCCGAGCCGTTGCTCGACGAGCCGGACGCCCCGAAGGAGATCATGCCGCCACCGATTCCCGAGCCCATCCCGGAAGCTCGACTCGTGTCGCTGGGCCGTTACTTCGAACAGCTGCTGGCCGCGGGGGGGATCGACGACGCCGCCCAGGTTCGTGTCCACGACGGCGAGGTTCTCGTATCGCTCGGCGAGACCGTGGGCTTCGCTCCGGGCAGCGACGAGATCCCGGCGGCGGGACTCGCGTTCCTCGAAGAGGTGGCCGCCGTCGCGCGCTCCATGCCCGATCTGGCGATTGCGGTCACCGGTCACACCGACGACCGACCGATCAAGACCCAGCGCTTCCCGTCGAACCTACACCTCTCTCTGGCTCGTGCAGCGCGGGTCGCTCAGGAGCTCGGTGCTTCGGAGCCAGACGTTCGGGAACGAGTTTATGCCAGTGGGTTTGGGGCCGAGCGCCCGGTGGAGTCGAATGAGACCGACGAGGGCCGGGCGCGGAACCGAAGGGTCGAGATTCGATTGGTTCCCCGAGGCTGAGCGCGGCGCGTCAGCCCACGCGCGCTTCGGCGAGCACCGGGACGCGGGCCACACGTTGTTCGACCACATCTAGGGCTGCGACGCGGTACGCTTCGGCGAGCGTGGGGAAGTTGAAGATATTCTCCACGAACTGGTCGATCTTCCAGTGGGCCAGAAGCGCCATCTGGCCGAGATGGATGATCTCGGTCGCTCCCTCTCCGAGGATGTGGAAGCCGAGTGGGTGGATGCCGTCGGCATCGGCGACGATCTTGAGAAGGCCATCGGGAATGCCCGCGATGAGGCCCCGAGCGATCTCGTCGTATCGTGCATGTCCGACGATGACCTCGCCGTGACGCCGTCGGGCCTCGCTCTCGTCGAGCCCCACGCACGCCATCTCGGGGATGGTGTAGATGCCGATGGGCGAGGTCTCGGGCGGAGCACCGGGATCCGTGCCCAACGCGTGGCACACGGCGCGACGGCCCTGCTCCATCGCGCTTGCCGCAAGCGCCGGGGGGCCGATGACGTCGCCGACGGCGTAGATGCCTTCTGTGACGGTCCGACAATGCTCGTCGACCGGAATCACCCCGCGATCGGTGAGCGAGATGCCGGCGGCCTCGAGCCCGAGTCTCTCTACGCACGCGACCCGGCCCAGCCCGACGAGAACCTTCTCGGTGAGTAGTCTCTGCCCGTCGTCGAGTGTCGTCACCACGTGGCGGAGACCGTCCCACTCGACGTTCTCTACCTTGCGCCCACCGAGGTAGCGGCCCCCCTCTCGCTCGAACGACCGTACGAAGCCGCGCGTGAGTTCCTCGTCGAGAAACTTGACCGGCCGATCGGCTCGGTCGATCATCGTCACTTCGACGCCGAGATGGGCGAAGATCGAAGCGTACTCGCTCGAGATCACACCGCCTCCCAAGACGGCGAGAGACTGTGGCAGGTAGTTCATCGACAGGATGGAGTCGCTGTCCAGAATGTTCTCGTGGTCGATGGGAATGCCGTCGGGATCGCGCGGGCGAGAGCCCGTGGCGATCACGATCACGTCGGCCTCGACCTGGCTGGTGGAGCCGTCGATGCCGCTCACATCGAGTTCGTGCGCAGAGCGGAAGCGTGCCTTGCCGTGCATCCAATCGACGCCGTTCTGCGTGATCTGACGCGTCATGTACTTGGCATGCGCCTTCACGACGAGGCCGAGTTGCGCCATGAGGGCTTCGAGCTCGACCCCCTCGCGGAGCCGGAAGCCTCCGATGTGCTCGTCCGAGGCGCCGCCGGCGACTCGGAGCGCGGTGTGGCGAAGCGTCTTGCTCGGAATCGTGCCCCGTTCGACGCAAGCGCCTCCGATGTCTCGCTCTCGCTCGATCAGCACCACGCTTCGACCGCTCTTCGCGCCCTGGATGGCCGCCTTCTGGCCCCCGGGCCCGCTGCCGATCACCGCGATGTCGAACTTCTTCGGGCCCCTCATCGCTTCATCGCCTCGACCAGCCCGCGTACGGCGTCGCCCCGCGCGAAAAGAGCGTCGACGTCTTCGGGGTAAAGGTTGAGTGCCGCAAATCCGGGGTGCTGGCCAACAGTCGCCTCGTCGAGCGTTTCGGGCGAGAGAAGGTGGGTTGCGAGATGACTGGCCGTGGCGGTCACCACGACTTCGATCGTCTCGTCCTGTTCCGCCAGGGGCACTCCGACGTCGCGGTAGTGTGCGAGCGCGCGACGCACGGCCGAGGGAAGCTCCCAGCGGTGGGCGAGCGTGGCGCCGATCTCGACGTGAAGTTCCTCGAGAATCGCGTCGAGGGCGCGCGTCGAGATGTCGGTGGAGAGCTCGGACTCCAGGTCGGCCACGAGCTGCAACAACGCGGGCTTGCCGATCGCGTGCAGTAGGCCGCAGAGAAATCCGTTCTCGACGTTTACGCGTTTCGCACGCGCGATCTCCCGGGCGAAGCCGGCCGAGGCGATGGCGTGTTCCCAGAGTCGATCGAGCTCCGCTTCATGACGACCGACCTGGAAGACGCCGCTCTGCAGCGACGTGGTGAGGGCAATCTCACCGAGGGCGGCGAACCCAAGCCGGGTTACGGCCTGCTGCAACGACACGATCGGAGTGCGCGGTAGGTACGCGGGGGAGTTCGAAACGCGCAGTACCGCGGCGGCGAGCGCCGGATCTTGATGAATCAGCCCCGAGAGCTGCGTCGCGTCGCCGTCGCTACCCGAAGACACACGCACGACCTCGGTGGCCACTCGCGGCAGCATCGGGAGATCGTAGTCGCCTGCCGCGAGTCGAGCCGCGAGGGCCGTGTGCCAAGGGTCTTCAGACGACACCGCCACGTCGGGCGGTGCCGTGTTCAACTCGAGATCGGCTTCAGGCATCTGGCTCTCCCTCCGAGGGGCGGTCGGTCGGCAGCATGATGGGTTCTTTCATCGGTCCTTCGCCACTTCGTCGTGATGGGTCTCGAGCTCGGACTCCAAGAGTGAAGTCGAGCTCATCGGCCGAGGCCGTGCCGTTGGCGACCTGCTTGGGCGCGTCGCGGTGGAACTCGAGGGCGCGAGCCTTAGCGAGGAAGTCCGGGGACTTTCGGAAGAGCGTGCTCTTCTCGATCTCCGTGACGGCATCGTTCTCGCCCAACCCATCGGCTTCGCGCGAGGCGAAGTTGAGGCGGCGCAGCGATCCCTAGCGCACCGTCAACGAGATGGCATCAATGCCCTGCCGCCCCTCGACGTCCGTCGCGGCGTCTCGCCTCCTTGCGAAGATTGCCGACCATTCCTGCGTCGCCGTTCCTAGCGACGAACGCCGATCGACGGCGATCCATTGACGCAATCGCGCTGACGGTAGACTAGCGCGTCGGCCGTGGCATCGGCTGAGGTGGACTCAGCGCATTGGGAGTGGCGCTCCCACGTACGGGAACACGCCTACGGAGGACTGAGGCCGATCGGACGGGATGGTCGGATCGAAGGCGTGGTTCGGGTAATCGCCCTTGCCGGTGGAGTAGACTCGACGGCCATCCTTCGTGTTCCAGGTCCCGATGTGTTCGTTGGCGTAGCTTTGTTCCACCAGACTGTCGGGGACTCGGTCCGCCTGCTTGTCTTTCATCGCCTGGTTGTCGTTCTTGAGCATCTGGCGAATGGTGGCGTCACTGACGCCCGACTTCCGGAGCTCGACTACTTGCTCGGCGGTGAGAGTGTCGGCCCACGACGGCGTCGCGAGCAGGGTGGTCAACAGTAGGAATGTCGGAGCGCGCATCGGGCCGTACCCTAGGCCGCCGACGCGGCCAGAGACTCCGGCTCGAGCAGGCGCGTGAGGTCATCGAGCCCCATGAGATCGGCTCCACGCTCGCGCAAGATCTCGTGCTGCGTCCGGGCCTCAGTCAGGCACCCCATGCGGAGGCTCACACCGGCGTAGGCGAAACGCGCCGCATCGTCTTCGGGGACGATATCGAGGTGGTCTTCGAGTCGTTCCGCGAGCGCATCCCATCTCTCGAGCGCCGAACCGGCGCGAAGCAGCCAGTGGACGACTTCGTGATCGCCCGGCTCGTCTTCGACGAGGTCGGTCAGGGTCTGCCAGGCCTCGCGTGGGTTGTGTGCACCGAGAAGAGCCTGGGCTCGACCCAGCCGGGCCGCCCGACGGTCGGCACCGCGAAGCAGGGCTTCGTCGAACCAGACGGAGGCGTTCGCGCAATCCCCGCGCAACAGCCCGTGCACGCCTTTGAGGAACCACCCCTCGGGGTGTTCCGGATCCGTAGTGATCAGAGCCTCGATGGCCTCGCCGGC
>JAJCZO010000188.1 GCA_029262355.1 Deltaproteobacteria bacterium | reverse complement strand
TAATCTTCGTGTCCTTTTCCCGCGATCAGAACCAGGTCGCCCGCCCGGGCGAGCTCGATCGAGCGTCGAATCGCCGCGCGGCGCTCGGGCACCACCGCATACTCCTCACCACCCCGTTGCCCGAGCGCCTCTTGCGCGACGTGCGTGCACGACGTCTCCTGCACGCCCGACTCGATCGCCTGAATGATCTCTAGCGGATCCTCTGTCCGCGGATTGTCCGACGTGAGGATGACGAGATCAGCCAGTCGGCCTGCGATCTCGCCCATGACCTTGCGCTTGCCGACGTCGCGATCGCCGCCACAACCGAACACGACGATGAGTCGCGCCTCCGTCAGCGTGCGCAGGCTCCCGAGCGTGCTCTCGAGCGCGTCGGGCTTGTGAGCATAGTCGACCACGACGGCGAAGGGCTGGCCCGCCCGAATCGGCTCCAAGCGACCCGGCACACCCTTGCAGCTCGAGAGGCCCGCCACGATCGCCTCGGTGGGCACTCCGAGCCGCCACGCCGCTGCGGAGGCCGCAAGGACGTTCGCCAGATGAGGCGCCCCCACCAGCCCACTGGTGAATGGCGTGCGCTCTCCTCCTAGCACCAGCGTACCGCGAAGCCCCTCGAGGTCACACGCGACGTCTTCGGCCCTAACGTCGCCACCGTCACCGAACGACACCTGGGGAATTGGCAGATCGCCCAGCAGACGCCCACCCTCGGCGTCACCAGCGTTCAAGACGGCGAACGACGGCTTGCCCGACGCCGGCAAGACATCCCGAAACAGGCGCGCCTTCGCGGCGGCGTAGTCGTCGAGGTTCGAATGGAAGTCGAGGTGATCCCGGGAAAGATTCGTGTAAACGCCGGCGTCGCACGCCGTCGCATGCAAACGATCGAGCGCGAGCGCGTGCGACGAAGCTTCCATCACGACGTGGGTGACGGACGACTCGACCATCCGGCGCAGGAGATCCTGCAGTGCGACCGCGTCCGGAGTCGTGAGCGGTGCCGGCTCGCACTGATCGGCGAAACGGTACTCGATCGTGCCGACCAGACCCGTCGCGTGCCCCGCGGCCTGAAAGATGTGCTCGAGGATCCAGGCGGTCGTCGTCTTGCCACTCGTTCCGGTGATCGCGACCACGACCAGAGCCTCGCTCGGACGCCCGGCCAGCTCCGCAGCCGCGACCGCAGCGAAGCGACGGGCCGACGGACAAGCGATCACGACGGCACCGCCCGCGATTCCGACGATCCGTGCCGCCTGATCCTCTTCCACGGCAACGACCCGGGCGCCCGAGGTGAGCGCGGCACCGACGAAGGTCGTGCCATCCTGCGCTGCGCCGCGAATCGCGACGAAGACGTCGCCGTCCCCAACTGCTCGCGAGTCGATGCGAACCGCGCCGACCTCGGTCGCCGGGTCGCCCTGCACGACTCGCGCGCCTGGGACTCCTGCGACGAGTTCGGCAACCGTCCGGCGTGTGGCCGACGCACTCATGTCCACGGCTCCAGGACGAGCCGAATCGCTCCGGCGTCGCCCAACGGTGTTCCCGCCGTCGGATCCTGGAGAGAGACGAAGCCCGTCCCGCGTGGCTCGATGTCGAGCCCGTTCAGACGCGCAAGCTCGAGCGCGCGCCGCAGGCTCAGGCCACGGAAGGAGGGCACGCCGCCCTGCACCACGGGGTCGATGAGTGCCACCGTTGCCGCGACGGCCGGAGGGGTAGAGACCGAACGCGGCAACGGCGCCTCGATGCGCGGGCGGCGGCCAAGGTGATCGAGGGCCCGCGCGGTGATTTCTCGGAAAATCGGAGCGGCGACCACGCCGCCGTATTTGATGCCTTGGGGGTTGTCGATCATGACGAGGGTGACCAGGGCCGGGTTCTCGGCCGGCGCGAAACCGATGAACGAAGCGAGTCGCTCCTCGGCGTAGCGCTTGGTCACGCGATCCACCTTCTGCGCCGTGCCGGTCTTGCCGGCGACCCGCACGCCTTTGATGCCGGCATTCTTCCCTGTGCCATCAGAGACGACACGCTCGAGCATGTCGGCGACCGCGTACGCCGTCTCCGGTCGCACCACTTGACGGGCGGCGGCTTCCCTCTCGCCGGGATCCCAATCGAACAAGACGTTGCCGTCCGAATCGACGGCGCGCTCGAGAACGTAAGGCTGATAGAGAACTCCACCGTTCGCCATCGCGCCGAAGGCGGCCGCGATCTGGATGGGCGTGACGGCGATGCCCTGCCCGAAGCTGATGTTCGCAAAGTCGATCTCGGCCCAACGATCGTGCGGCCGCACGATACCGGCCGACTCGTTCGGAAGGTCGATCGACGTCGGCCGACCGAACCCGAATCCTCGGAGATAGTCGGACAGCCGTTCGCGGCCCAGCATGCTTGCGATCTTCGCCGTGCCGATATTGCTGGAGAACTGCATGACCTCGGGGACACTCAACAAGTCGTACCCATGATGGTCGTGGATGGTTCGGCGCCCAATGCGAAATGCGCCGTTCTCACAGTCGATCTCGTCCTCGACGCTCACCACGCCTTCGTCGAGAGCTGCGGCGAACGTGAACGGCTTGAAGGTCGAGCCGGGCTCTACCGGGTCGGTCACGCCGCGGTTCCGGCGCTCTTCGGGAGAGGCGCTCCCCGGAACGTTCGGGTCGTAGGTCGGAAAGTTCGCAAGCGCCAGAACGGCCCCGCTGTACGGGTCGAGAACGATGGCGGTCCCGGCCGACGCTCTCGCCTTGGCTACGCCGAGGGCGAGCTCGCGCTCCACCATCGCCTGTAACCGCGCATCGATCGTCAGCTGGAGCTGAGCTCCGGGCGCCGGCGCTCCGTCACGCTGCTCGCGCGCATGGTCGAGGCCCCGGGTCAGCATCGTGCGACCACGACCATCTCGCTCGAGCTGCAATACGGTCTCGCGACCACGCATCCAGCGGTCGTACCGGAGCTCGACGCCGTAGCGACCGCGGAGTTCGTTGCCGGCGGCCGTGCCGATCACGTGCGCCCCCAGCTGCCCCATCGGGTACCGCCGACGCGGTTCGACGATGCTGTCGACACCGGCCAAGCGAAGTCCCGCGATGGCGCGCGCCTGATCGCGGGTGACGTTGCGCTTGAGCCAGACGAAGCCCGAGTCTTTGCGCACACGACGCTCGAGGGCCGGAACGCTCAGGTCGAGAATCTCGGCCAGCTTTGGAATCGCATCGGCCGGAACCTCGTGGTAGCGCGGGCTCGCATAGATCGAGGGTGCACCCACCGTGTGTGCGAGCGTCCGGCCACTGCGGTCGAGGATTGCACCGCGCGACGCTGCCATCCGCAGAGTCTTGCGGTGTTGCTTGTTCGCTTTCGCGACGAGTTCGGGGCGCTGCACGATCGTAAGGTGGGCAAGGCGTACGCCCATTCCCGCGAACACCGCGAGAAGAACGCCCGCCAGGAGGAGAATACGCCCGTTCGGCGCCCGCTCCGTCACCGGGACCGTCACCGCATGGCCCTCCGCGAGGCCGCCGCCAGCTGCTTGGTGCGAAGATCCACCACCTGTCCGGCGCTCGGCGCAACGAGCCCAAGGCGACGCTCGGACTCGGCCTCGAGATAGTCCGTCCGAAGTAGCCCGGCGAGCTCGTCCGCGAGCCCCTCTCGCTGCGTCTCGAGATGCCGATTGAGCTCGATCGCCTTCGAGCGCTGATAGCCGAGCTCGGAGACCTGCAACCCAGTCCATACGTGGAAGGCGGCCGCGAGCGCTACCGCGAGTCCGCCGACGAATGCGGCCCGATGCCCGGGCTTCTGCACGGGCGCTGTGCCGCCCTTGGGCGCACGGCGTCGCTTCGTACCCGCCGGGCGTCGCTTCGCAGTCGCCTTCTTTGCCGAAGCGCCCGGTGCGGCTTTCGTCTTGGTTGCGGACGCGGTCACGTCTCGTCTCCTGCCGTCTCGAGCCACTCGACCGCGCGTAGGCGCGCACTACGTGCCCTGGGGTTGCTCGCGATCTCCTCCTCCGACGGCGTCGCAACCCGGCGCGTCAGAGCGTGTGCTCGCGCCTGACCACCACACTGGCAGATCGGCAACTCGGGGGGGCACACGCACGCTTTGGCCCACAGCGCGAAGGCCCGCTTCACCCGCCGGTCCTCCAACGAGTGATACGCGAGAACGACGGCGCGTCCATGCTCCACCAAACAATCGGGCAGATCCGCCAGCAGCGTGTCGAGCTCGTCGAGCTCGTCGTTGACGGCGATGCGCAGGGCTTGAAACGTAAGCGTCGACGGGTCGAGCTTCTTGCGACCGCGCTGCGCTCCCACCGCGCGACGGACCGCGGCCTGCAGGGCCGAGGTCGTTGCCGGAGACTCCTCGCAGCGCTTGATCGAACGCGCGATGCGTCGTGCCGCCGGCTCTTCACCGAGCTCGCGAAGCAACGCACCGAGCTCGCGCTCATCGAGGCGCTCGATCAAATCCGCAGCGCCCTCGCCGCGCGTCGGGTCCATTCTCATGTCGAGCGGCGCGTCGCTCTGAAAGCTGAAGCCGCGCTCACCATCGTCGAGTTGCATCGACGACACGCCGAGGTCGGCCAGAATCGCGTCGGCCTGATCCCAGCCCAGGTCGCGCATCGCCTCGGACATTCCAGAGAAACGCGACTGCACGAAGTGCACGCGGTCGCCGAATCGGGCGAGCCGCGCACGAGCGCGATCGAGCGCAAAGGGATCGCGATCGATCGCGAGCAACTGTGCATCCGGAGGCGCCGCTTCCAGCAGCGCCTCCGAGTGGCCACCCAGCCCCACCGTAAGATCGATGAGACGTAGGCCCGGGCGGGGCATCGGAAGGAGGAGGCGGACCACGTCCGCCCGCATCACCGGCTCGTGTCCGAGCCCATCCACCGCCCTCTCCTCCTTCCGCTGCGTCCCGCCCGGGTCGTCGTCGAGAAGGTCCCACACCACCGCGGCATGGCCCTCTCCGTTCAAAACAGTTCCGTCAGATTCCCAGCGCACCGAGAGCGTCCGGGTTGTTGGTCAATTTGTCCTCGTACTGCTCGACGATGCCGTCGTAGGCGTCGGCGCGGAAAATCCGGATCTTGTTGCGCGCCCCGACAAAGGTGATGTCGTCTCCAAGCTTGGCCCGATTTCGCAGCCCCTGCGGAATCAGGATGCGACCCTGCTTGTCGAGCTGGCACGACTGGGCTTGTCCGATGTACACTGACTCGAACAATGTACGAGCTTCGCCAAACGCCCCGTCCATCTGCTCCAATCGATCCGCCAGCTTCTTCCATTCGGCGATCGAGTAGAGATCGAGGCACGGGTTGGGGGGAACATAGTGGTAGGTCACCATCACGCGTTCCTCCTCGAGGTACTTCAACACGTCGCGGTGCCGTGCCGGGATGGCCACACGCCCCTTGTCGTCCAACGCATTGTTGAAAGTTCCTTCGAATATGGGAACGCTCACTCACTCTTCCCCACTTCCCAGTGACACTGGTTTCGGGGTTTGATGGTGGAGAGTCAAGCTCTATCTGTGGGAATCGACACCACCGAAAAAGCCCTAGTAAAATCAGCGACTTATACTAGGCGAACAAAGAGCGGCAATCGACATTCGGGGGCCACCGGCGATGTCACGCCGCTCACGGAACGAGCAAGCTCCACCGCGAATCCCGCAACCTACTGAATAAACGCAGCTTTCTCTGCAGGTGGGGAGTGCGGCCTAGTTCCCCTGAGCCCCAAGTGGGATCGGGCCCCCGGCATTTCCTCCGGAACCGTGGGGGGAATTCCCAGTCCCCCAGGAAACGTCGGAGGGGGTCTGTAAGCCGGATTCTGTCCTCGGCGGCAGAATCGCCGAGCGACGGTCATTCATCTGGGCGCGTAGTTGCCTACACGCTCATTGCGGCAGTACCCGGGAGATATGGACGGGCCGCCCTCCTCCCAGTTTCGCCTTGCACCAGACGGGGTTTGCCGAGCGCCGCGGCTCTCGCGCGCGGCCGGTGAGCTCTTACCTCACCTTTTCACCGTGACCGGCCGAACGAACCGACCGGACGTCTCGTTTTCTGTGGCACTTTCCCCCAGTCACCTGGAGCCGCCGTTAGCGGCCGTCCCTACCCTGTGGAGTCCGGACTTTCCTACCGAGCACGGCGAACCGAGCCCGATCGACCGTCCGACCCCCTCCGACGAACCAAGATGTCGCCGGTGGACGAGTTGGAGTCAAGCCGCCACCGGATAGAGCACCCGGGGGGCCCGCCGAATCAACCGACGGACGCTTCGTCGCTGTCGATGCGCCAAAACAAGATCCGCTGGCAGCTCGGGCAGGCATGCAGCGTCTGCCCCTTGCGGATTTCGTTGGCCATCTGGGGCGGCACCGCCATGTTGCAGCCCTTGCAGATGTCGCGAATCATCTCGACGACGGCGAGCCCTCGACGGTTCGAGAAAACAGTCTCGTAGCGCTTGCGAATGTTCGGCTTCAGCTGCCCGGCGATGCGCTCACGCTCCGCCTGTTCGGCTTCGATCTCCTTACCGAGCGCCTCGACTTGGCCCTTGGTCTCGGTAGCGTGGGCCTGTCCGCGGTCGAGAATCGCCTGGTGCTCCTCCTGGATCGCCTTGAGGCCACCATCGACGGACTCACCCTGCTCGAGGATGGTGAGGAGCTCTTCTTCGTGCCGAGAGCTGAGCTCCTTCAGCCCATCGATCTCCCGCTGGGCGGCCTCGAGCTCCTTGTCGTTGCGAATGCGCGTCAGGCGCATTCGGCGATCCTTGAGGCGGTTTTCCTCGTCTTGCAGGATCGCTTCGAGTTCGCGACGCTGAATGCCCGTGGAGTCGGCATCCGCCTGAATCGAGTCGACCTCGACCAGCTTGGCCGTGCGTTCCGCCTCGAGGTCGGCGGCAGTCTTCTGCAACTCCTCGATCTTGAGGGTCCGTTCTCGGTTTCGTCGATCGATTTCCTGCAGGTTCACCAGAGTATCGATCACCGAGTCGTCCAAGTCGTGCCTCCAAGGCCGCGCAATTCCGAAACTTACCACCCGGTTTGGCCTGCGCAAGACGGGTTTCTCGCCAGACACGCCATTCCGGGGAAAAGTTGGGTCCCCTTGCGAGCGCATCCCGGGCCCTTTGGCTCGAGCGGGCCTCAGCCGAGCCCGGCCGACCCCGTAGATCTACCGGCGGCGCGATCCTCATTGGGGGCAATCGTCCACCGATCTGCTCCCGGCCCCATCTCGGCGCCGGCGCAGGGAGCAGCCCAGAGCATCGGCCCCAGGATCACGCGGCCGGCGCATCACCCCCCGACGGGCTCGGGCCCAGCGGATGGGTCGGACGAACCCTCAATCCTTGAAGTCCGCTGGTCGGCCCTCCTTGCGAGCACGCGTCGCCTCCTCGAAGTTCTTCGTCGTCATCCGGACGAAGAGCTGCGTGTGGCTCTCGAGCTCGACCGCCGCCCGCAGGCTCGCGGTCTCGAGACCAGCCCACATCATGCGCTTGGTGAGCGCCACGCCCTGAGCGCTCCACCCGTTGATCTGGTCGGCCAGGTCCAACGCCGCGTCGAGAAGCGCGTCGTCGGCAACCACCCGCGACACCAGCCCCATCTCGGCGGCCTCCCCGGCCTGCACATCGCGCCCCGACAACATGATCTCGAACGCCCGCGAGGAGCCGATCGCACGCGGGAGCAAGAAGCTGAGCCCGAGTTCCGTCGCGGTCAAGCCGTTGTTGATCCCAGCAGCGCGGAAATACGCCGACTCACCGGCAATGCGGATATCCGCGCCGAGGGTGAGGCAGAATCCACCGCCGACGGCGGCGCCGTTGATCGCGCAGATCACCGGCTGCTGCATGCGCTGCATCGCCGGGACCAGGTCGGCGAGGACCGACATCGCCTTCGTGGCGATTCGGGTGAGGGTCAAGCCATCAACGTTCGGCGGCGGCTCGAGATCGCGCGTGTCTGCCCCCGAACAGAAGCCCTTGCCCGTTCCGGTCAAGATCACGCACGTGGTGTCGTTGTCCTTCCCCACGCGCTCGAACGCTTCGTGCAGCGGCACCATCAACTCGAACGACATGGAGTTCATCCGTTCGGGGCGGTTCATCGTGATGACGCTCGTGTGGGGACGGGGCTTCGTGATCTCGATCAGGCTCATTGCGGGGTCTCCTCTCTGCTCTCGAACCCGAGATCTCGCTGCGGCGCAAGCTGCGGCATCGGAGACTGTCTGAGCGCACCGGATCTGATACACTGCGCTGCGGGGAAGGGAGCTTCGAAATGACCAAACTCCAAGGGCGATGTGGTTCGATGGTGTGGGTGGCGCTCGTCACGATATTCTTGCTCTCCAACGACGCGGGGCGAGCCCAGGCAGCCCTCACGGGGACGCTCGAAGAGCCCGCCGGCATCAGCTCGGGTGTCGGCAACGTTCGCGGCTGGGTCTATTCGACCGTGAGCGACGCGACCATCGTGTCGCCGATCGACGTGTTCATCGATGGCGTCCTGGCCTACCAGGTGCCCTGCTGCGCACCACGAGGAGACGTCAAGAAGCTCCATCCCGCCGCGCCTTTGGATACGGGCTTCTCGGGCGCCTACAATTGGGGACTCGTCGAACCCGGAATGCACGACGTCTCCGTCGTCGTGAAGTCGAGCGCCGGCGAGAGCAAGACGTTCTCGAACAAGGTGACGACGGTGCGCATCGGCGACCAGACCTTCCTTTCGCGCCTCCGGCTCACCGAAGACTCGACGTGCACCTTCGGAAACGAATCTCCGGGCGCGGACCTGAGCTTCCGCTGTACGAACCTTCTCACGGAAAAGGCCAAGGACGGAGCGGCGAGTCAGTGCCTCGGAAACGTCTCCATCGCCTGGGACAAGGCAACCCAGGGCTTCAAGATCATCAGCGGCTGCACCCCGCCCTGCGAATCCGACGTCGACTGTGACGACGGTGTGTTCTGCAACGGTGTCGAGTCCTGCGACATCAAGAGCGGTCTTTGCGTCGCCCTGAGCTCCTGCCCACCGTTCCTCGACGGTTGCGTCGTCCGTGGCGGGCTTTGTGACGAGGCGACCGACACCTGCCTCGATCAGCCCGACCACGCATCGTGCGACGACGGCGTGTTCTGCAACGGCATCGAGTCCTGCGATGTGACATCCGGGGCATGCGTCGCACTCAGCTCCTGCCCACCCCTCCTCGACGGTTGCGTGACCCGGGCCGGCATCTGCGACGAAGCGACCGACACGTGCCTCGACGATCCCGATCACGCCTCATGCGACGACGGACTGTTCTGCAACGGCCTGGAGTCGTGCGACGTCGTGAGTGGCTCATGCGTCGCGATCAGCTCGTGTCCGCCCCTGCTCGACGGATGCGTCATCCGCGGCGGGATCTGTGACGAAGCGACAGACTCGTGTCTCGACGACCCCGATCACGCCGCGTGCGACGACGGGCTATTCTGCAACGGGGTGGAGTCGTGCGACGTGGTCAGCGGCTCCTGCGTAGCGCTCAGCTCGTGTCCGCCCTTCCAAGATGGGTGTGTCGTGGTCGGTGGAATCTGCGACGAGGGGACCGACACATGTCTGGACGACCCCGACGATACATTGTGCCCGACGGGGCAGACGTGTCAGCCGGACGGAAGCTGTGCGCCCTGAGCGACGGGCTTCCGTCGGGCGAGATCAGGTCCGCCAGCGAATCAACGTGACGCTCACGGACAGACCGGCGACCACATCGCCTACGCCATCCAACGCCAGGTCAACGACATGGACGGGGGCGTCATGGCAAGAGAGGGACGACCGGCGACTCTGAAGACGGCTCGCGCGCCTTTGATCACGGGTTGCGGGTCAGAAGAAGCGAACACCGTCGACGAACGCTCCGCTCGGAGAGCTCTCGGCCGGGCACGGCCAATCGCTGCCGCCGCCACCGGGGAAGGTCCAGCAGAGGAGTTCGTCGATGATCGTGTCGGCGGAGGTCTCGACGCAGTCCTTCAGTTCTTCGAGGTCGGTGAGCCCGGCGCCGCCTTCGGGGCAGCTCTCCCACCACGTGATGCCCTTCACGTTGCCCGGCGGGTTGCCGCAGGTGTCGTCAATGTCGCAGATCTTGCCTTCCTGCACCTGGCCGAGGTGAGTGTTCTCACACTCGTCGCGGGTCGTGGCCGCGACGCACATGTTGCCTCCGCCCGCCTTGCAGCAGAACGGAGGGCTGGCCTCGGGCACGCGGTTGCCGCACTTCTTGTCGACGAGCTTGTCTAGCTTCAGCGACGCCTTGTCGAGCTTGATCTGGATCTTGGGGTCGAGCAGGCAGCTGGCCTGCGTGCCCCCGAGCAGCGCGCAGTTCGACAGGGTCTTCTCGCGCAGAATGAGGTACTTGAACCCACCTTTGCCGATCGCCTTCTGGCAGTCGGCCTCGCCGCCGTTGGTCAGGTTGCGTTGGTCGGGCATGGGGGTCGTGAAATCGAGCGCAGAGCAGATCGTCGACGTGTCGGTGGGGTCCCCGCCGCATACCTCGTCGGTGTGGGAAGCGTATAACGTGGCCGTCAACTCGGAGACCTCGGCGTTCTGCCAGCACTGAATGCAGGTCGCGAACTCGGCCGTGGTGGTCACGGGAAGCGCGAAGCATCCCGCTTCGACGCCACCCGCCGCGGCTTCGAACTCACAGCTGCCGGGGAAGCCCAGTGTCGCGAGGTCGCTCATGGTACAGTCCGCGGCGATCTTCTCGCCGACGACGGTCGCGATCTTCGAGATCTTGAGGTTCGCCTTCGCATCGGGACACGGCCCGGGAACCTTGCCGATGTTTTCCTTGTCGAGGCACTTGTTGACCTGCTGGACCTGCTTCTTCGCAAGCTTCTGTGTCTGCTTGGAGATGGTCTTGTGGCACTTGGCCACGTCCGCCTGAGCCAGAGAGGGCGCCACGAGAAGGGCGAGAGCAGGAAGCGTTGCGAGCAGATGTCTCCAGGTCATGGCCGATCCCTCGATTTCTTTGCTGGCGGCACAGGCAAGATGCCGCGAGTTGTGTCCGTAGAAGTACCTAGGGCGGGCTCGGGGTCGGAGTCAATCTCCACTGGCGGCCTGCGATGTTCGTAGGGTGTGGAAACCCTAGCACGTCGGGAAGGCCGTTGGCTCGAACGACTGACCTATGAAATCTCCCGCCGCGACCGGACTCGCCCTTCCCCTCAGGAGTTGGGGGTAGTAGCCTCGGTCTCGTTACGTACTTTTCGCTACACCCCCACAAGCATCGCAACCCCCGAGTCGGGGAAGAGGAGATGATGAACATGAGGAAGATCGCACTGCTGGCATCGTTCGGAGCCATCGTCCTGCTGCTCGTCGGCGCGCTTTCCACGCCGGCATCGGCCCACACGTGCGCCAGCGCCTGCAGCCAGATCCGCCGGGCCTGCGTCCACGTCGCGAAGGCCGATCGCAAGGTCGGCAAGATCGCGTGCGAAGAGGCGGCCGAGGCATGTGTCGACTCGTGTGCCGCCAACGCGGCCACCTGCCCTGGCGATTGCGACGCGGCTGCTGGCGTGTGCGTCGCCTCGTGTGCCGGTGACCCACTCTGCGAGGCGGATTGCGGAACGGCCCAAGCCCAGTGCCACGACGACTGCATCAACTGCGAGGACAACTGCAAGGTCGACAAGGGGCTCTGCCGCGATGCGGTGAAGACAGCTGCAGGCGCCGCCAAGGACGCGTGCGACGTTGCGCGTACGAGCTGTCGCGACGTGTGCGTCGATCCGATCGACTCCCAGTGCGTTGGCGGTTGTAAGACCGAGCAGCACCAGTGCCGCTCGGACGCGAAGAAGGACGAGCGTCAGTGCAAGAAGGCTTGCCCGTCCGGCCCCGACAAGCGCGCGTGCATGCGCTCGTGTCGCAAGGCGAACAACGAAGCGCTCCGCCTCTGCTCCGATCGCGAGGCGCTCTGCCTCGGTGGATGCATCGGGATCCTGCCCTGAACCGGAGTTCGAGAGGATTCGTAACGACGGCCGATCGGGTTTCCCGATCGGCCGTTTTACGTGGCGCGCTCGACGGCAGCGGAGGGCCGGCCGGCTTCGGGAGTCGGGGCCGAACTGGGAGACCACGTCGTTCCTGTCGACGGTCTCGTCGTCCAGAGCGAGAATCGCCCGGCAGATCGCCGGCTTGCGCGCAATAGGTTGGATCGCCTGCGATTGCCGCGGCGGCACTGCCTCTGGGACCGGCGCTCGAAGACGTTCCCGCAAGACCCGGGCTGCACGTCGGACGTGGAAAGCGAGTCACGAGGGTGCCGACACGACCGATGCAAGAGCACACGGCAAGCCGGCCAGCCTCGGGCGTCCCGAAAGCTACGAGGCGGGGGAGAATGCGGGCGTTGATTTCGGGACGGATTTTGAGACACGACCCGACCGCCTTCGGCGTGGTGCCGAGGGACTCCGGCGCCCGTGCCAGAACCCCTGGGTTCGGGGTCGCCCGGGCGACCAGATGCGCCGCGTCGCAGCACCGTCTCGTAACCACTCTTATGATACTCTAGTGCACCGCCGTCGACATAGCGTTAACGCCTTGCCGCCCCTCGACGTCCGTCGCCGCGTCTCGTCTCCTCGGAAGATTGCCTATATTCCTGCGTCGCCGTTCCTTGCGACGAAC
>JAJCZO010000187.1 GCA_029262355.1 Deltaproteobacteria bacterium | reverse complement strand
TCCGCGCACGAAACTACGGCGGCTTCCAAAACAGCTTTGGGATCCCGCGGCTGATCGGTCAGGGCGCCCCGCCCTACACCGAGCGCCAGATGTGCGCCACGGCGCTCTTGCCGCAGGGCTCCCGCATCACCGGACTCAACTCGCACACGCACAAGCGCGGCAAGCACTTCACGTATGAGCTTCCGAACGGCGAGATCATCTACGAGTCGTTCGTGTACAACGATCCGCTCCAGCTCTACTTCGATACGCCCATCCCGCTCGACTCCGAAGACCCGGCCGAGCGCAGGATCCGCTTCTGCTCCGTGTACAACAACGGCCTCGACGAAGACGGAAATCCCGATCCGGAAGCGGTCACGCGAGCGTCTCGCATCCCCTACGGCCTGGGCGGCCCGGAATCGAACAGCAGCTTCGGTCTGTGCGAGCCCATCCGTTGCATCAACGAGGGCATGTACGACGTCGACTGCGACGACGGCCAGCAGAACCAGGCGGGAGACGACGCAGCATGCGACAGCTCCCCGGGCGCCGGTGACGGCATCTGCGACGCCTGCCAGATCATGGGCGGCGTCACGACAGAAAACGAAATGTTCGGCCCCTCCATCACCTACTTCGTCCAGGACTGAGCACCGGGGACGTTGGTTCATCCCCTGAATTCCCTCTAATTCTCAGCCAACCCGGCCGGGAACCAAAGGAAGTTTCCGCGATAGACCAACGTCCCCCTCGAATCCCGCTTACTCGGTTCAGAAGGCACAGCAAGACTCGTGTCTCATGAGGAATCAGGTGCTCGACGGTGAGCGCGTGGTGTCCGAAAACCCAGCCCGCTCGATTCCCGGGCCATTCCGTCGGGACTTGGAAGCGGCGGTCACCGAGACACGCTAGGCCGACTTCCCGCGCAGTCGAGGAGGGTCCCTGCTCGGCCAAGGCTCAGGTCGGGCAGGACCGAGACCATCGCACCCCAGATCGTGCTCGATCACGAGTCGCCCGGCAAGCCCCGCCATCGGTCGGCCTCTACCGAAAGTCGAGTGATTCCAGCGTGGAGAGGTTCTGAGAACGGACAACGACTCGACAGGATGTCTTCGTTGCGATATTGGTTGGTTAACCAACTTGGAGATACCGATGGCCGAGCGCTCAAAGAAGGCAATCCGTCGAGAGCAGATCGTGCGGGGCTTGATGCGGGTCCTGGCGAAGCGAGGGTACGCCGGCGCCCCGATCTCGGCCGTCGCACGCGAGGCCGGGCTGACACCGGGTCTCTTGCACTACTACTTCAAGGGGAAGCAGCAGATCCTGCTCGAACTGATCGAGGCCATTCAGGCCACCGCGCTCGAGCGTTTCGAGGAGCGATTGGCGCGGGCTTCGAACGATCCCTGGAAGCGGCTCTTCGCGTTCACCGACGCGCTGCTCGAAGCCGGCGGCTCGCAAGACGCCGACGATGCCGCCGCTTGCTGGGTCGCCATCGCAGCGGAAGCGGTACACGAGCCGGCGGTCCGCAGGCGCTATCGGTCGTCTCTGGAGGAGCTTGCAACACTCCTGCGCCCTCTTCTTACGGATGTGCTCGCCGCGGAAGGCCGGTCGTCGGAAGACCTCACTTCAGCCGTCGCCGCAATCACCGCTTTGATTCAGGGCGTGCACCACGTCGATGCGATGGCGCCAGAGCTGGCTCCCGCCGGCTCATCCGCACGTGTGGCTCGGCATATGATTGTCGGCATCGTCCAAGCACAGTCGCAAGTAGGGTCACACGACTTGCCAAACGATGCCGGCCGACGGCGAGAGCACCGTTGACGCTCAGAGGATACGGCGAAGTCTGGTGGACAGGCCTGGCACTCGCAGCGACCGGCGTCCTGCTTCTCTATGTCGGGACCGGCGGCTGGCCGGGTGCGATCCACGAGTGCGTCGCCCTTGGCACCTGCTACTGCGAAGCGCCGAGGCCCGGCCTGATCGCTCAGCCTGCGAACACGGTGTCGTGCCTCGGCTGGGCAGTCGCGGGGCTCTGGATTGCCTGGGACGCGGGGCGAAGGCGCAAGCGAAACTCAGCGCCGGATTCGGAACTTCATCCATTCGCGAGCTGGTTCTATACGGGTCTCTACGCCCTAGTCGTCGTTGGCCTGGTTCCGGGCGGAGTGTTCTTTCACGCCTCGCTCACCGATTGGGGAGGCAAGCTCGATATCCTGTCGATGTACCTGCTCGTAGATTTCTGGATCTTCTACAACTTGGCCCGAGCATTTCGCTGGTCCAAGACCGCCTTCGTCACTGCCTACCTAGCGGCGACCACTGTGCTTCTCATTCCGCGCGTCGTCTACAGCGCCGTCGAGATTGGCCTACTGATCTTCGGGGGACTCATCGTCCTCGGCCTGCTTGTCGAGGTTCGGATCGCCCGGCGCCACAGTCTCCGATGGGTCGGGATCGGTCTCGGCGGCTTTGGTCTGGCCCATTTGGTCCAGGCCGCCCTGCCGTGCGATCCGGATTCGCTGCTCCAGCCGCACGCGGCGCTACATCTCATCGAGACCGTCTCGCTCCTCGCCTTCTACATGCATTTTTTCGTCGCCTCCGATTCTCAAATGGCGGCCGGAACGCAGGCCAACTGATGCCGAGCCAGTCGCCGGACAAACAGCGGTCCGTCACGGTCGTGTTGGTGGTGATCGCGCTAGGATGGGCCGCCGCGGCCAATGCCGCGTCATCCCAGACATCGCGTGGCGCGAGCCCCATCGAAGAATTCATCTTACCCGGTCTCGAACACAACGCCGAGGGCGACTACGACGCGGCGCGCGAAGTCTGGACGCGATTCGAGAAGAAGCACCCGGCACATCCCGCGGCGAACGTCTACGCAACCGAAACGCTGTACTGGCGGATGATGCACGAGGAGGGCGGCACTCGTTTCGACCACGCTGTGGCGCACGAGTGCGACGAGGCGATCCGCAAAGCCGCGGCCTGGGTCGAAGCGCGGCCGTTCGACGCGGCTGGCTACTTCTATCTCGGCCAAGCGCTCATGCACCGAGGTCGGCTCCATGGCTTGCGCGCTCGCATCTTCGAGGCCTGGCGCTTCGGCGAGCGCGGGCGTCGGACCCTCGAACGCGCCCTCGAATTGGACCCAGGGCGCGCCGACGCAAAGCTGCCGATCGGTCTCTACTACTACTACGCGAGCCTTGTCCCGGACTTCTTCGGTTGGCTGAGCTTTCTATGGTTCGTCCCGACAGGCAAGGGCGACCAGGGCATCGCGTACATCGAAGAAGTCTCGCGCTCCGACGGTCTTCACCGCATGGCCGCCGCGTTTCATCTGGCCAACATCCGTTCGGAGCACGCCGATCGCCTCGACCACGATTGGGCCCATTCGGAGTATCGCCGGATGCACGAGCGTTACCCGCACAACGCAATCGTTCACTTCCAGCTGCTCGAAGCACTCGAGATGCGGCAGGAGTACGGCGAACTCGTTCTCGAGGCGCGTGTATTGGAAGCCCACCCGGGCCGAGGCAGAGAGCAGCGCGGCGCCGCCGCCATGGCGCGGATCTGGCGCGCGCGCGGCGAGATGATGCTGCATCGCATCGACGCTGCGTGGAAGACGCTCTCCGGCTTCGCTGATGACGAGCCCAAGAACCCCGACTGGGGAGCACGTTGGGTCATGGTGACACGTGCCCAGCTCCTGGACCTTCGCGGCGAACGCGACAGAGCGATCAACCTCTACCAAGGTGTCCTCGAACTCGATCTCGTTCCGATGCTCTCGCGCGCACCGTCCATCGCGTTGGCTGGCCTTGATCGTCCGTTCTCGCTTGGCAGCGCAACGGCGCGCTGAGCTGGCTGGCATCGTGAACGACGTCCGAGGCCCGTACTATTGCCGATCGTGTGACCAGGCCGGCATACTCCTGCAGTAGCTTGCGACCCTAGTGCCCCGCCGTCGACATAGGGTTAACGGATTGCCGTCTATCGGCGTTCGTCGCAAGGAACGGCGCCGCAGGAATAGAGGCAATCTTCGCAAGGAGACGCGGCGACGGACGTCGAGGGGCTGCACGGCGTTAACCCTATGTCGACGGCCGCGCGCTAGACTAGGGCGAGCTGCGGTGGCAGGCTACGGCAAGACTACGATGTTGAATCGACTCGCGATCGCGGCTGCCGTTTGCCTCGCGCTGGGCATCGCCGTGCCGTGCGCCGCCGTGGTGAACCATCCCTTCGGATCCCGACCGTTGTCGTATGCGGCCGGTACGATTCTGCCGAGTCATCTCAGTCAGGCGGTGCTCGATCAGGCCGTTCGCGACTTCTACGACGCGTGGAAGGCGGAGTACGTGTCCCAACAGTGCGGCGCAGGGCGGTACCTGGTCCGAACGAACACACAGTCGGGGAACCTCACCGTCTCCGAGGGGCAGGGGTATGGGATGATCATCACTGCCCTGATGGCCGGTCACGACCCGGCAGCGCAGACGATCTTCGACGGCATGTATCAGTTCTTCCGAGACCACCCGACGGCTACACACGCGAACCTGATGTCCTGGTATCAGAACACCTCGTGCGCCGACGCCCAGGGCAACAACAGTGCTTCGGACGGGGATCTCGACATCGCGTTCGCGCTCCTGCTGGCCGATGCGCAGTGGGGAAACACCGGAGCGATCGACTATGCGAGCGAGGCGCTGGCCGTGATTGCCGACATCAAAGACGGTGACATGGACACGACGGCTCGGTACGTGACGCTCGGGGATTGGGTCACGCCCGCCGACTCGACCTATTACCCGGCCACCCGAACGTCCGACTTCATGATGGACCACTATCGAACCTTCGGGGCTGCAACTTCCGACGCAGACTGGAGCAGTCTTCTCGACCGGACCTACTCGATCATCGCCTCCGTCCAGGCCAATCATAGCCCGTCGACGGGACTGCTCCCGGATTTCGTTTTGAACCCTCTCGCGACGCCGGTTCCCGCCTACTCGGGATTCTTGGAGGGATCGACCGACGGCTCGTACTCGTACAACGCCGCGCGTGACCCGTGGCGGATCGGGACAGATTACGTCGTCTCCGGTGATGCGCGCGCGAAGACCGCCCTCGAGCCGATCAATGCTTGGATCCGCTCCGCAACCGGGGACTCACCCGCCGCGATCCGAGCCGGTTATCAACTGAATGGAAGCGCGCTGCCGGGGTCCAACTATCCCTCCATGGCCTTCATCGCGCCGTTCGGCGTCGGAGCCATGGTGGATGCGTCCAACCAAGCCTGGATCAACGACATCTGGGACCTCGTGGACGGCACGTCGATCAGCGCCGAAGGATACTTCGAGAACACGATCAAGCTGCTCTCGATGTTGGTCATGTCCGGCAACTGGTGGGCCCCGGCCTTGGCCACGTGCGGAGATTCGGTCATCGGCGCAGACGAAGACTGCGACGACGGGAACCTGATCGATGGGGACGGCTGCGACAGTAACTGCACGACGACTGCGTGCGGGAACGGCATCGTCACGGCCGGTGAGCAGTGCGATGACGCCAACACGAGCGCCGGCGACTGCTGTGACGCCGCGTGTCAGGTCGAAGCCACCGCATCCCCCTGTGACGACGGGGAGATCTGCACGATCACCGATGGCTGCGATGGTGCCGGAAGCTGTGTTGGTTCCACCGAGCCGGCTGCCTCGTGTGCTGTCCCCTTGAGCGTGGCTCGCTCCACGTTGATCTTGAAGGACAAGGGCAGCAACGATTCCCTGACGTGGAAGTGGAGCAAGGGGCCGGAGGTGCTCGCTGCTGGATTCGGCGACCCGACCGACGGTGACGATTACACGCTGTGCCTCTACGACGAGACCGGGGGATCGGCGACGATCATTCTCAGTTCGACCGCGCCCGCAGACCCCATTGCCTGGGTCAACAAGGGCGACAAGGGCTTCCAGTACAAGAAGAAGGACCTGGAGCCGGACGGCATTCGCGTGGTCAAGCTCAAGGCGGGCATGGTGGGTAAGGCCAAGATCACCCTCAAGGCGAAGGGCGCGAACCTCGCAATCTCAAACCTGGGTTTCGGTCCGGCCGCCACGATCACGGCTCAGCTACGAAACAGCTCCGGCGCGTGCTTCGGTGCGATCTACCAGGCCCCGTTTCTGAAGAACGACGCCAACCAGTTCCGCGACCGGAGCGAGTGAGCGCCCGACGTCTCACGTCCGCCCCCCGTCCTGTCCGGGAACCCCGCGTCACCGCGACATTCAGGTGCGCGAAGTATCATCCCTGCCCCGAGAAGGAGCAGCATCAACGGCGCGGCGAGTGCCTGCTGCGTGCCGACGGAGCGGGGCCATGGCTCCGTGGGCTCCGCCAACTTGAACCAACCCCAACCCTCACCCTATTCTCCCCTCACAGGGAGACCACGAGCATGCACCTCTATCACGCGCCCAACTCGGCAGCTTCGCAGAAGGTCCGATTCGCCCTTCACGAGAAGCAGCTCGCCTTTGAGGAGGCGTTGATCGATCTTCTTTCCGGCGAGCAGTTCAGCGAGGAATACCGGGCGAAGAACCCCGGCGCGGTGGTGCCCACGTTGGTGGATGGGGATGCGGTGCTGATCGAATCCTCGCTGATCAACGAGTATCTGGACGAGGCCTATACGCCGGGCTCCCTCTCGCCGGCCGCGCCGGCTGATCGCCATGCCATGCGCCTCCTGATCCAGCGCTTCGATGGACTGCATCAGGCCTGCGGCGATCTCAGCTACGGCGTTCTCTCCGGGCCCATCCTGCAGCTGGTGGGCGCAGACAAGATCAACGCGCAGATCGAAAAGATGCCCGGCACGCGCAATCGCGCACACCGGCACGCGGTGATCAACCAGGGTGTGGCATCAGACGAGTTCAATTCCGCCCTTGCTCAGCACCAAAGCATTTTTGGTGAGATGAACGCGAGACTGGATGGGCGCAGATGGCTGGTGGGGGACGGCTTCTCGCAGGCGGATCTCTCGCTCGCCATCTATGTGACGCGGGTGGATCATCTGAGCATGGGACGCGAGATTGACACCCGCGCTCATCTCAAGCGCTGGTTTGGTGAAATCCAGCGAAGAAGGGCCTACGCCCTCACGTACAACGAAGTCACGAAGCCGCTGGAGGACGTCATGCGCGCCACCGGCGAACAGCTGCTCGATCAGATCTACGGCTGAATTCGTCCGGAGAAGGCCGTTCGGTGTTGGTGGCGGTCAGGGCGCGCCGCTGTCGAAGGAAGGCGGACTCTGGCCTCAGAGCCAGCCAGCAGGGGCTCCGAACGCTTCCCCGAAGACGAACTCGGCGAGCGGCTTGCGCGTACGCGGAGCACGATCGCGATCGCCATGACCAGAGTCTGCGGAGTCGGGCTCTCCCGCGTAGCCGATCGCGAGCGCCGTCACCGCCTCGGAGTCCTCGGGGAGCGCGTACAGCTCGCGCGCGCGGTCGGGAAAGATGCCGATCATCTGGTGCACGTCGATGCCGCGAGCGGTGGCCTCGGCGAGGAGATTCCCGGCACCAAGGCCGAGGTCGTGAACTGCGGCGGGATTGGGCTTTCCGTTCCGCGCGAACCGGGTGCTCACGATGCCGAGAGCCAAGACGGACGCGCGCCTCGCCCAGGCCTGGTTCGGCTCGTTGAGGCAGCTGAGTAGCCTCTCGAAGGCTGCGGGGTCCGCCTGGGTCGCTACCACGTAGCGCCACGGCTGCTCGTTGTATGAGGAGGCGGCCCAACGGACGGCTTCGAAAAGAGACCGCAGGTCGTCCTCGGACACGGCTCGATCCGAGTAGACGTAGGGGCTCCATCGCTTCGTCAGGACGTCGAGAACGGGATGGTCGGGCTTCGCGTGCTTGGTCATGTCTTGCTCCTCGTCTTCATGCGAGATCGAACACCAGTATCTCGGCGCCTTCGGGGCTCCCGGTCAACCGGACTCGCTTCTCGTCCTCGATCGCCGCGCCGTCGCCGGCGTGGAGCGTCGCGTCGCCGAGACGAACCGTCCCGAGCGCGACCTGCACCCACGCGCCGCGTCCGGGCGACAGTGCGTGTTCGACCGTGTCTCCTTCTCGCAGGACGGCGGCGAAGACGCGAGCGTCCTGCTCGAGATCCACTGGGGCGCCGTCGTCTCGAGGTCCGGCAATCTCATGAAGCTCGCCCGCGCGGTCGCGGACCGGCACCGCCTTCTGACCGTAGGCGGGCTCCACCCCACGGCGCTCCGGTTCGATCCAGATCTGGAGCAGATGGGTCTGCGTCTCCGCCGAAGGGTTCTCCTCGCTGTGCGTGACGCCGGTTCCGGCCGACATCTTCTGGATCTCGCCCGGACGAATGGTCGAGCCGTTGCCCATACTGTCGCGGTGCGCGAGCCCGCCCTCGAGAACGTAGGTGAGGATCTCCATGTCGCGGTGCGGGTGGGTCGGGAAGCCGCGCCCCGGCGCGATCCAGTCTTCGTTCAAGACCCGGAGGGATCGGAAGCCGACGTGATCCGGATCCCAGTACTCGCCGAACGAGAACGTGTGGCGGGTTTCTAGCCAACCATGGCTTCCTCCCCCGCGCTCTGATGCTTGCCTGATCTTGATCATGTCCCTGAGGATAGATCGTTCTCGAAAGCGTTGAAGCCCTATAACTCAGACATTATTGGTCTCCAATGAGAACAATCACTGACTTCCGCGGGGTCGAGGTCTTCGTCGCGACCGTCGAGACGGGTTCGCTCACTGCGGCGGCGGCACGCCTGGGCAACGCCAAGTCCCACGTGAGCACGCAGCTCGGCCGCTTGGAGGACGACCTCGGCACGCGCCTCCTCAATCGCACCACTCGGCGACTCTCCCTCACGGAGGCCGGAGCCACGTTCTACGAAAGGGCGCGAGCGATCCTCGCGGATCTCGAGGAAGCCGAGCGCTCGGTGACCGTCTTGAACGAAGAGCCCCGCGGCACGCTTCGACTCGGCGCGCCCATGTCGTTCGGCGTGCGCTTCCTCGGCGACATCGTCGCCGACTTCATGGCGCGCCACGCGGCAGTTCGGGTCGAGATGGATCTCACCGATCGGCGCGTCGACGTCATCGAGGAGCGGCTCGACGTCGTCGTCCGGATCGGCGACCTCCCCGACTCAACGCTCATCGCCCGACGTCTTTGCGACACCCGGATGCTGCTCGTCGCGAGTCCGGAGTATCTCGATCGACGGGGACGCCCCGATGAGCCGGCTGACCTGCGCGAGCACGACGCGCTTGTGTACGAATACGCCGCGTCGCCGGACCGGTGGGACTTCGAAGGACCTGGCGGCGGGGTCTCCATCGAGGTCGCGGGCCGCCTGCACGCGAACAATGGCGAGGTGCTCGTCTCCGCCGCGCGCGCCGGCCTCGGGATCGCCCGCCTTCCCGATTTCCTCTGCGCCGATGCAGTGCGCCGCGGCTCGCTCGAGGCGCTCTGTCGCGACTGGGGGGATGCTCGTATCGGAATCTGGGCCGTGTACCCGCCTACGCGCTTCCCTTCACCGAAGGTGCGCGCGTTCGTCGACCATCTGGCGGATGCCCTTCGGGTACGACCGCCCGGCTCGCTCGCCGACGAACGTTCCCCGTGACTGCCGCCTGGATCCATCAGGGCAACGAGCACCACAGCCGGAACACAGAAGCCGTGCTCCGTTCGAGTGTCGACCTGCGTCGTCTCGACCTGGTTTGCGACATGGACGCCGAGCCGCTGCACCCCGTGAGTCCGCGCGCCGGACGAAACGATCCCTGCCCCTGCGGCAGCGGCGTGAAGTTCAAGAAGTGCTGCCTCCCAAGCACCTTGCACTGATGCGATCGCCAACACTCTCGAAAACGGCTCGGCAATCGGCTGGGCCGGATTTCCGGACGCGACACGGCCCCGAGATGAGTCCCCTGGTCCTCCAGTTCCTGGTCTCCGCCAAGGCCGGCTGGCTCAACCGTGGCCAGCAACAGGTGATCGACTACCCGCTCTGCCCTGGGGCCGCGTTCACCAAGGTGGCTCCGATCGTCTGCGCGGCGCTCATGCGGACTCTTCGAATACGACTCGCGGGCGTACCGCGCGACCACTCGCCAACGCCTCGAAGGCGTCGTTTACATTCTCCAGGGAGAAGTCGGGTCCCGTCATCTCCTCGAGCCGAAGCTCCCCGCGCTCCGCGAGGGCAAACAGCTTCGGAAAGTCGCGCAGCGGGTCCGCAGACCCGTGAATCGAGCCATGCAGCGACTTGTCGAGGAGAAGAGAGAGCATCGAGACGTGCACCTCTTCGGTGTAGCTGGGCAATCCGACCACGACGGCGCGTCCGCCCGGCGCCAGCGCGTCGAATGCCTGACCGGCGACCGTGCCGTTTCCTACCGCCTCGACCGCCAAGTCTACACCCCCCTCGGTCATCGCATGGATCGCCCTCACTGGGTCGCCGTCTACAGGCGCGACGAAGTCGGTGGCGCCCAGATCCCCGGCCAGGCGAAGGCGTGCCGGGTTCGGGTCGACAGCCACGATCCGGCCGGCACCCGCCACGCGTGCCCCCTGAATCGCGGACAGCCCCACGCAGCCGCAGCCGAAGACGGCAACGCTCTCCCCCCAGCGTGCGGCGCCGGTGATCACGGCCGCCCCGAAGCCGGTCGTCACGCCGCATCCGACGGGACAGATCGAGCGCAGCGACAGACTCTCCGGCGCGGGAATCGCAGCACGTGCGCGAACGACGACCTGCTCGGACAAGCCTGCAACGCTCATGTAGCGGCCGAGGGACTGACCGTGGATGGAGATCGATCCGTCGTTCCCGTCGGTCCTCATCGCGGCACATAGGTGCGTCCGCCCCGAGCGGCAACCACGGCACTTCCCACAACGGGGAATCCACGCGATCACGACCGGCTGGCCCTTCGCGACCTCCGAGACACCCGACCCGACCGCCTCTACCACGCCGGCTGCCTCGTGCCCGAGAACCGCCGGGAACGCGATTCCCTCGCCGCTGCGCCACGCGTGCAGATCGCTCGCGCAGATCCCGCAGGCCACGAGCCGCACGCGTACCTCGCCCGGACCGGGATCGCGCACCAGCACCTCTTCGATTCGAAGCGGCGCGCCTCGTTCGTGCGCCACCGCGGCCCGCACGCGCACCCCTCCGCTCACGACGAAGCTCCGGAGAGAAGCGCGAAACGCACCGCGGCGTTCCGCCGACTCGCGAGCTCTTCGATCGCCTCTGCGGCGCGTCGGAGCGGATCGCGCCCGGGAATGGATCCCGACGGCCCGAGCCTGCCGGTGGCGACCACGTCCACGACTCGTCCGAGCTCCGAGCGCGTGTGGCCCTGAACGCCGATCTCCCTGCCCACGAAGGACACCAGAGGCCCGAGCGCGGGGAACTCAGTTCCGACACCGCCCACGACCACCCTCCCGCCGCCCACCACCGAAGCCTTGGCGAGCTCGACGAACGCTTTTCTGCCGACGTACTCGATCACGATGTCCGGCGCCGCCCCGCCAGCGGCGGCGCGGATGGCCTCGCGTGCGCCGGCCTCGCGGACGTTCACCGTCGCGTCGGCGTCGGCCTCCTCGGCTGCGAACCAACGTACTGTCTCACCGAAGATCTCGTGTTCCTCGTTCCACTGTGGGGAAGCCATGAGAGGGACTCCTCAACGCCGCCTGCCACGAGGCTTCGCGATGCCCCTCGCGAAGACCTCGTCCATCAGACCCACGATCTCCTCGAAAGGGTAATCGGCGGCACCGGCCGTCTCGCGCTCCACCAGGACGCGGCCGAGATGGAACATCAGGTAGGCGACACGCTCGGTGTCGATCGGCCGAAGCGCCCCCTCGGCAACACCCTCCGCGAGGACCTGGCGCAGCAAGTCGATGATTCCCTGCTCCTGCTCGCGCGTGAAAGCGTCGGCGACCGACTCGAGGCTCATCTCTTCGTCGCTGGCGAGCGCCAAGCGCATGACGTGGTTGCGTGCGTAGGTAGAACGCGTGATCTCGACGATGCGGCTGATCTTCGTGCCGGCACTCGCCTTGGTCCTGAGCACGCTCGACGCCTCCTCGATGAACGCCTCCGCGTCCTGCTGGAGCAGGGTTGCGTAGAGATCTTCCTTGTTGCCGAAGTGCGCGTAGAGCGTCGTGCGGGAGCAGCCTGCCTCGCGCGCGACCTCATCCATGGTCGTCTTCCGCGCTCCGAAGCGCAGGAAGCGTCGCCGGGCGGCCTCCAGGATGACGTCGTGGGTTTCGCCCGACCGCTGCGGTTGAAGTCGCCTGGGGGACGCGGCCATGGATTTCATCTTAACATATGATGGCCGTCTGTTCATACGCCAGCAGCGACGATCACAGACTCGCCCTCCACGCGGGCTCCGACGAATCGCAGCAATACCTCGGTGCCGAGCAACGTGGCGCAACTCAATGCCAGGATGCGCAGGACCGTCTTTCAGGCGAAGACCCTCGCCATGCGGCCGGCGGAGCTTCCAGAGATCAACCTCGCCCATCTCCGTCTCTTGACCGATCATACCGGCATCATCCAGCACAGCGAGTTCAGCATCCCACGGTACGAGGGCGGCTACTGCCTGGACGACAACGCGCGTGCACTGCTTCTGATGGCTCTCGTCGAGGACGGTGAGGCGAAGGACGTAGGCGAGATTCGCGAGCTCGCCTCGCGGCACCTGGCCTTCGTCCGTTATGCGTTCAACACCGACCGCGGATGTTTCAGGAACTTCATGTCCTACGGCCGCCACTGGCTCGAAGAACGCGGGTCGGAGGATAGCCACGGGCGCGCGGTATGGGCTCTGGGGAGCGTCGTTGGCCGCTCAGGGGATCCGGGAAGGCAGAGCCTCGCCGGCGATCTCTTCCAGGCCGCCCTCCCGGCCATGCTCGCTTTCACCAGCCCACGTGCGTGGGCGTTCGGGCTGCTGGGGATCGACGAGTATGTCCGGGCGTTCGGCGGCGACAGCAAGGTCCAAGCAGTGCAGGCGACTCTTGCAAGGAGACTCTTCGGCCTGCTTCAGCAGACCCGCCGGCCCGACTGGCCGTGGTTCGAGAATCGACTCACCTACTCCAATGCGCGACTTCCCCAGGCGCTCTTCGACCAGCAACCGGTGGAAGCTTGCGGGACCATCGCGTCGTGTCTCGAAGCAGAGCGTCAGACCGCGAACGCGGATTGGCGCGACCATGCACGCCGGGCCTTCGATTGGTTCCTCGGGCAAAACGTCTCGCAAGTGCCTCTGTACGATCCGACGACGGGTGGCTGCCGCGACGGCCTGCACGTGGATCGTGCCAACGAGAACCAGGGCGCCGAGTCGACGCTCTCCTTTCTACTGTCGCTCTCGGAAATGCGCCTCGCTGACCGCACGAGCGCCGTGTCATCGGCCACGGCGGGATCCACGACATGACATTGTCGGGGCCGGATTACGAGACGCTCCTTCAGCGTCACCCGAGCAACCCGATTCTCACGGCAGCGGACTGGCCGTATCCCGCCCACACCGTGTTCAATCCCGCAGCGACCCGGCTGCGGGACGGCACCACCGTTCTACTTTGCAGAGTCGAGGATCGGCGCGGGCACTCGCACCTCTGTGCGGCGCGTTCGGCCAACGGCATCGATGGATGGATCATCGACGCGCAACCGACGCTTCAGCCCGACCCGGAGAATCATCCAGAGGAGTTGTGGGGAATCGAGGACCCACGCATCACGTTCGTCGAGGAACTCGATCGGTACGTCGTCGCTTACACCGCCTACGGGAAGGCTGGCCCGGGTGTAGCGCTTGCCCTAACCGAGGATTTTCGTCACTTCGATCGATTCGGGATCGTCATGCAGCCCGACGACAAGGAGGCCGCGCTGCTCCCTCGAAGGGTTGGCGGCAAGTTCGCGCTCGTTCACCGCCCCATGGAAGACGACGGCGCGCACGTTTGGATCTCGTTCTCGCCGGATCTTCGCAACTGGGGAACTCACAAGCTGATGCTCGAGGCCCGCCGGGGTGGATGGTGGGACGCAAACAAGGTTGGTCTCTCTCCTCCCCTGATCGAAACTCCCCAAGGATGGCTCATGATCTACCACGGCGTGAGGCAGACGGGGGCCGGGTGCCTCTACCGACTCGGCCTGGCCCTTTTCGCGCTGGACAAGCCGGAACATTGTATCGCTCGCGGCGATTCCTGGATCTTCGGACCTGAGACGTCCTACGAGCGCGAAGGCGACGTCGGCTACGTCGCGTTCCCATGTGGCTATACGATCGGGGACGATGGCGACCGGCTGAACGTGTACTACGGGGCGGCCGACACGAGCATCGCGCTCGCGTCGGGCAGCATCCGAAACCTGCTGCGGTGGCTCGACGAAAACGGCAGCGAGCAGCGCAGTTCTGGGACGGGGGGATCAGGCATGGGCGACAGATCTCCAAAATCGAAGCAGCGCGACCAGAAACAGAAACGTGCCACCGAGGCCCAGGCCGCGATCGACGCGAAGGCGAAGCAAGGCGGCTACGCCAAGGCCGTCATCCCGAAAGGCAAGAAGTAATCGGCGGAACGACGAAAGAGATCCGCCACGGCCGCGGCCAAGCGAAGGAGCGCCATGGATGTAACGCAAGAGCTGCTGCAGATCTTCGAACGGGCGCATTCGCTGAACCGCATTCTGGAAGTGGGGGCGCGATTGATCGCCGAACGGCTCCACGTGGGCGGCTGCTCTGCAATCCTGCTCGATGAACGTGGCGAACTCTTCCGAAACACCGCGGGTGCCCCCGGGGCCAGACGTCGACACCTGAGATACGCTCAAACACACTGGGCCCCGAGAAAAGTTAGTTCGGCTCGTCGCCGGGCGCGATGTTCTGAAACCCCGCATGCACGGCCCGGATGCCCGGCAGTACCTTCACGAACCACACAGTGGAACCTAGGGCGACCACCCAGATCGGGAGGAGCCACACCGCCGCGATCCAGAACGCGGCGAAGAACACGAGCCGAATCCCCGCGTTCCGCAGTCGTCGTGGGACCGTGAATTCACCGCCGCGGTGGTCGAAGACCTGTGGTCGCAGGAACCAGCCGTTCGCGAGCAGGAGCATCACGAAGAGGGGCCAGGGCGGGGGCGTCGTCGTGGGGGACGTCGGGAGCGTCGGCCGCTCGAAGTCCCAACTCATGTCATTCTTCTCAGCACGAAATCCGTCATCCGTGACGGCAGGAACCTCGCCATCGCGGCGAACGCGAGCGTGCGAACTCGTGGGACGACGTAGCGATGGCTGGGCCTCTCGGCGTGGACCGCTTGGCGGATCGTGCCGACTACGTCGTCAGCGGAGATCCCCTGAGCCACCTTTCCGGACACGACGGGAACCTGCGGATGCGCTCCGTGGGCGAGGGTTGGGAGAATGGACCGCTCAACCCGGCGGGCCCTGAACCACACACTTGCCGGACAGCTCCTCGCCGACGGTAGACGCCGAGCCTACTTCGCCGCCCTTCATCACCTTCGAAACGAAGGGCGAGGTCATGGCTCGGACCAGCGCGCTGTAGTTTGGCCGAAGGCGCAGCTCATCGCCGGGCCGCAGCCGGTGGTCGCCGCAGGAAACGATGAGATGGTCGCTGCTGGCACCGATCACGTCGATCCCGGGGGGTGGCTCGAGGCCTGCCGGGTCGGTGTCCTGGTGGCCCAGGGCTAGGATCGACTGAACGATGGGCCCTCGGTTCACGACCGGTATCCGCGTCCCAAAGGCTGACTGGCCGATGTCGCCCCACGGCCGGGAGGGCTTCGTTTTCGTCTCGATGACCTCGGCGACTAGCGTAACTGCGTCCGTGCACAGCCCCTCGATCGGTTCCCGGTCGATCGGATCGCACCCGAGCAACACCGATTCGCCCAGACGCAGATGATTGATCCGCCCGACGTCAGCAGTGGCGAGAGCCCACTGGAGGTTGCCGGAGTTACCTCCGGAGATCAGCGCGAGCTGGAGCTCGAGGGTGCGTTCAATGGACTCGGCCAGTTCGGAGAGCTCGGCCATGTTGCGGTCATCCGGCGCCACGCCGCTGCGGCACGCCAGGTTGCTGCCGATGCCGTCAACTCTGATGTTTGGTAAGCGCAGCGCCTCGCGCACCGTTCCCTCGAGGTGCTCCGGCATGATGCCTTCACGCAGATCTCCGAGTTCGACCATGAGCACGATTCCGTGGGTCACACGGGCCGCCTGCGCAGCGGACGACAACTCTCGGATGACATCGAGCTCCGTGTTGAAACTCATGTCCGAGTAGGTGACCACCTGCTCTGCCTGGCTGATCATTGGGGAGCGGATGAGCGACATGGACGCCTGTACGCCAGCGCGCCGCATCGCTCGGATGTTTTCGATCCGAGAGTCCCCAAGCCCGACCACGCCCGCTCGGATCAGCGCCCGAGCGATCTCCGGCGACCCGAGCGTTGCCTTCGTGATTCCCAGGACCTGAATCCCGCGCTCACCGAGCCGTTGAACCAGCGTTCGTGCGTTGTGGTGGATCTTGTCGAGGTCGACTTCCAACCTCGGCGCGGTCACTCCCGACCGCCGGTCGTCCGTTCCTCGAGCACCGGGAACGCCGAGAACACCATGTTCACCAGTCGATCGGAGGGCCGGCTCAGTGCGTCCGTTGCCGGGATCCCCAGTTGGTCCTCGTACAGCACGATCGCGGTGTCGATCTGCTCATCGGTCATGTTCTCGTGATTGATGGTGAGCCCGATCACCTTGGTGTCGGAGAAGGTCTGGATGAGGTCGATCTCCTTGGCCGGTTCCGGCATCGCCATCTGATCGAAGTCGCAGCGCATGGCACGCCCTGGCGCGTGCTGCAGGACGACCCCGTCAGGGCAGCCGCCGCGAAGGATGAAGCTCGAGGTCGAGTACGCGGGGTGCCCCAGCGCGCCCTGCCCTTCGATGATGATGACGTCCGGAGCTTCGCTATCGAACGCGTCCACGATCGCCGCTTCGAGCTCACCCGCGCAGAACTGCGACGGAATCGCGTCAAGCGCGACGCCGTAGCGGCCCCCCTGCATCAAGCCTGTCTGGCCGGTGCTGATCATCACCGCGTTCAAACCTCGTTCCCGGAGCGACCTCGTCAAGATGGTAGCCGTGGTCCGCTTGCCGATGGCGCAGTCCGTGCCCAGCACGGCGATGCGCGGGCATGTGACGCGCGCGATGCGCCCGCTGAATGTTCTTAGATCCTTCTTGTCGCGGGGCTTTCGCACGTCGAGGATCACGACCTGGCTGGCCATACTCGCGCGTGCGAACTCCAAGTCGTCATTCAGAAATTCGTGCAGACCGCTCACGATGTTCATGCCGAGGCGCATCGCGGAGAGCACGACGCTGCGCTCGGTCGCAGACAACATGCCACTCGCCGGCGCCATCCCGTAGATGAAGTAGTCGGGCACACCATCCGCTACCGAGAGAACTTCGGCCAAGTCGCGGCAAATCGGAATTCCGTTGGGCTCTTCGCCGAGCGCCACACCCGCGTCGATGCCTACCTTCTCGCTGTCGATGACCGCGAGGATCCGGTAAGACTCCGAGTGTCGTACGAGCCCGTTGGCGGTCTTGCCGTCGATACCCGAGAAGTTCCCTTCGCAGTAGACGACCGCGGTTGGAACCGCCCTCGGCTCGCGTGCCGTCGGTCGCTCGGGGAACGTCGTAGCAACGGCCTGGGCATGAAGGGCAACACGGACCTTGGGGATGATGGAAGAGACGGGACGTGGGACCACGGACATTTGCTGCTCCTCGAGCTGAGCTCAGAGGAGGCGCCGGGTTCGTTCCGGCCGGAAGTGGCCAGTAAAACGAGAGGTCCCCACCAAGTCTTCTGGGTAATCGAGCCCCCCGGGGCACCCCGGGGCCTGTTCGTCGCGTGAGCCGCTCAGAGCGTCTCGTTTAGTGCCCGGTCTCTGCCGGTCAGGCCCGCCTGCCTGTGCGAGAGACAGAGAGGGTTGGTCCGGCTCGCAACCGTGATGAGCGCGCACGGATCGCGAGAAGAGCCGCCGCAACAATCCCTTACGCCGCTTGGCGTTGGAGTTCGGGAGAGCACGCGTGGGCCGACCCATACTGGCCGGAGGGAAGCGCGCTGGACGGGCTCAAGACGAACTTGATTACATGGTAGCCTCGGGCTGGGAGCGATACAAGTGCGCTGGGCAACGACATCGGACGGCAGAATCTCCAAGACGCGGCACCCTCGCAACGTCGACGCGCCGAGCCCTCGGCTGTGGGTGAACCGGGCGGCGCTCTGTCAAGCATACGCTGCGCGGGCCGAGATTCCGAACAGGGCGGCATCCCTCGGCCCGCGACGCAAGATCTCACGAGCGACGTTCCGATGATCCCCCGGATTGACAGGCGCACCTATGGGCGGGAGACTTCCAGCACGCGGCAGGGGGAGGGGGAGCATCGTGAGGCACGTTCTAGAAGAAGCCCGCATCCACGAGGGGGTCCGTGGACAAGTATCGGACCGAAACCGGGATGTCGTCGAAGAGGTCGAGCGGGCCATCACCGAACACGACGTGGTTGTCGTCGGCATGAAGACCAACCCGCACCCGAAGCGCGTCGTCCGCGCGCTCGAGAACGCCGCCATAGGGTACAAGTACTTGGAGTACGGTTCGTACACCGGCATGTGGCGCCGACGCAACGCGCTCAAGATGTGGACCGGCTGGCCCACCTTCCCGATGGTGTTCGTCAAAGGAACGCTGGTTGGAGGCGCCGATGAGACCATCGCCATGATCGAGTCCGGCGAGTTGCAGCGCCTGCTGGGTTGAAACACCTCGTCCAACAGCCACACCGCAACTCTGGTCGAAACGCAGCTCATTCCAGGGGATTCAGTGACGGCCGGGATGTGCTTCGATCTCCGCAAACAATGACCGTTCTGCCTTGACTCACCGGTCTCCGACAACTAGCTCAGCCTCGTCCGGTGCACCATGGTGCGTACGGAGGTCGTTGGGCATGCAAACCCCGAGACTGTCCTGAAGGTTTTGTTCAGGGTGCAAAAACCTCGCAGCAAGACTCCCGCGCGAGCGGCTAAGAAGAAGGCGGCCGCCAAGCCGGCTGCCAAGAAAACTCCGTTACGGGCAAAGAAGGCTCCAGCCGTCAAGAAGAGTAGCGCCCGCAAGACGGCTCCGAAGAGAGCGAGCAGCGCCTCGGCCAAGATCGCCAGCGGCGCCCGCGAGGAGACGTTGGCGAAGAAGAAGTCGTCGTCTGCCGCGGGAAACGGTTCCGTCGGTAACGGAGTCGCTCTCGTCTCGGTCGAGCGGATCGCCGATCCGAAGCTGAAGACGCTCATCGACCTTGGCAAGGACCGCGGGTTCCTCACGGCGAACGAGATCAGGCACGGGCTCCCCAAGCAGCTCGCATCGCCCGAGGAGATCGACGGCGTCATGTCCATGCTCGGTGAGATGGACATCGACGTCGTCGAGAGCGCAGAGGGCGAGAGCGTCGACTTCGGCAACGAGGAAAAGGACGAGAGCAGTGAGTGGACGGCCGAGGAGCCTGAAGCCCCCGCCGGTGGCGCCGCCAAGCCCGCCCGGACCAAGGCCGCCACGGCGAGGCGCGGCACGACGGCCGACCCGGCAGACCTCGCGCGCATGTACCTCCAGGAGATGGGCGGCGTACCGCTTCTCTCGAGAGAAGAGGAAGTCACCATCGCCAAGCAGATCGAAACGGGCGAGAACGAAGTCAAAGAGACCATATTCTCGATCCCGCTTGCGCTGCAGTACGTCGTGGTCCTCTCACAGAGGCTAAAGGAGGGAGACCTCAGCCCCAGCGAAGCTTTCGGGGATGATGAGGAAAGTAGAGATTCCCACGAGAAGTCCGAAGAGCCTGACGATCGGGATCAACAGAGGATCGACGCCTTCTTGAAGCACCTGCCGGGCTTGAAGAAGCTGGGCGCGGAGCGGGGTCGCCTCGAGGAGGTCAGCCGCGGGCGCAAGAGCACCTCGGACCTCGCGAAGGCCGAGAAGAAACGCCAGGCGCTAGGCGACAAGATCAAGTCGGCTCTCAACGCGATGCCGCTCAACCGCAAGCACATCGAAGACATTACGGAGAAGCTGAAGGAAGCCGTGGATCTCGTGGAGCGGCCTCGTGGCCTGATGCTCAGCGTAAGGCGGCGCACGGGCAAATCCGAAGAAGATCTCCAGAAGATGCTGCGCAAGGTGAAGACCACCGACCGCTCAACCGCCACAGCCGTGAGCCGTTCCCTGCGCATCCCCGCCGACGAAGTCCTCGACCTCGCGCAGAAGGTCCGCCAGGGCACGCAACGCGCCGCGGTGGTGGAGCGTGAGGTCGGCATGTCGACGGAGGCTCTGCGCTGGGCGGTCGACCGCCTGCGGCGCGGCGAGTGGAATGCGGCCGAGGGCAAGCGCGCCCTTATCGAGGCGAACCTGCGACTCGTCGTGTCAATCGCCAAACGCTACACCAACCGCGGCCTCGGGTTCCTGGACCTGGTTCAGGAAGGCAATATCGGCTTGATGCGAGCGGTGGAGAAATTCGAGTACCAGCGCGGGTACAAGTTCTCGACGTATGGAACCTGGTGGATCCGTCAGGCGGTGTCGCGTGCGATCGCCGACCAGGCGCGCACGATCCGCATCCCGGTGCACATGATCGAGACGACCAACAAGGTGCTCCGAACCTCGCGCTATCTCGTTCAGCAGCTCGGCCGCGAGCCCACTCCGGAGGAGATTGCGGCGCGAATGGAGATGCCGGTCGACAAGCTCCGCGCGGTCTTGAGGATCGTGAAGGAGCCGGTCTCTCTCGAGACGCCAATCGGCGACGACGAAGAAAGTGCGCTCGGTGATTTCGTCGAAGATCGCCAGAGCGTTTCTCCGGCCGACGCCGCGATGGCGACCAGCCTGGAAGAACAGACCCGCAAAGTGCTCGCGACGCTGACGCCGCGGGAAGAACAGATCGTCCGCATGCGCTTCGGGATCGGTGAGCGATCCGACTCCACTTTAGAAGAGGTCGGCCAGCGATTCGGCGTCACGCGCGAGCGAATTCGACAGATCGAGGCCAAGGCGATACGAAAACTTCGTAACCCAACCAGGCCCCGATCTCTCGAAACTTCGCCGGATGGCCGTGCTGGCTACTTCGTTGGTCCGCAAGGGCATCGCAGCGGACTCCCCGGCGGGTGACAACTCCCGGATGCCTCTCCGTCTTCACCTCCCCCGTGCTGTCCGAAAACTCAGCCGAGGCCTACGCCGCCTCTCGGTCGTAGTGGTTCAGGATTCCGCCGAGTCGTTCGCGGCGCCGGATCGGCCCCTCGGTCCCGGCCGGGTCGTCGGGCGTGATGATCGAGCTGTCGAGCCCCTGATGGTGGCGCTCCCGATGGTAGTGCTCCGCGCATTCCTTGATTGCTAGCCGACGGTGCCGTTCGTCCAGCGGTACGATTCTGTCGAGGCACGCCGACTTGATCGACAGGAGTCTCGGCACGATCGGATCTTTCGGGAGCCCCAGCACATCCTGGGCGACTTGCCGCGTGGCTGATATGTGTCGATCGAGATGTCGACCATCGCCGCACGCCTGCACCGACCGATCGTCCGACGGATAGGACGGAGGCTGGCCCGGGCCGAAACGCCCGCCGCCCTCCGGGCCGCCTTCGACGACACGGCTCGCCTTCTGCTCGTTCCCCGGGGGACCGCCCTCGCCGAAGCGCCGCTCGGAGGCGTGCCCGGTCTGCGCGTGACGAAGAGAGCCCCCGGCCCGCTCCGCACCATTCTCATGTTCCACGGCGGCGGCTACGTCTTCGGAAGTCCGCGCGCCTACGCGCCGCTTGCGGCCCGATTCGCGCACGCCGCCAGCGCCGAGGTCTACCTCCCCGAGTACCGGCTCGCGCCGGAGGCTCCGCATCCCGCCGCGCTGGACGACGCGATGGCTGCATACCACGGCCTGCTCGAGCGCCGTGCCCCGGAGACGGTCGCCATCGTTGGCGACTCGGCCGGCGGTGGGCTCGCCCTAGCGACAATGCAACGGGCGCGCGACGAGGGCTGTCCCCTTCCCGCCTGCGCCGTGCTTCTCAGCCCGTGGCTCGACCCGAGTGGCTCGGGCGCAAGCATGCGCGAGAACGTGGAGACCGAAATCCTGATCCTCCCGCCGACGATCGCTCGCTGCGCGGCCTGGTACGCAGGCGAGCGAGACCCCGCCGAGCCGGGAATTTCGCCCCTGTTCGGAGCGGCCGAAGGTCTGCCGCCGACGCTCGTCCAGGTGTCCGCCAACGAGATGCTCTACAGCGACTCGACACGCTTTGCCGAACGCGCGGTCGCGGCAGGCGTCGAAGTTCGACAAGAGGTGGAGTCCGACCTGTGGCACGTCTGGCCGACGATGGCGCCCACCGTTCCCGAAGCACGACGTTCGATCGCGTCCGCGGGCCGCTTCATCGCCGCTCGGGCACGGCCCGCTTAGGGAACATGGCCCCCGCGGGTGCGCCGCTTTGGCTCACGACGCCTTCCGCCCATCGGCCCCCGCTCCACCGGTGATGATGCAGCCCATCTCGCGCAGCATTGCGAGTGCCTTGCTCGGGTCGGTCACGCAGCCCGCGAGCACTGGTGGTTGGTCGCCACGGATCGTCTCGTCAACGATCTGCGCGAGCTGCGCCGTCGCGCAATCACGGGTCAAGGCGTAGAGGCCCTGTGGCTGAGTGATGCGCAGATCGGCTTCGCATCTCGCCCCGCTCCCATCGTTGCCAATCGCCTCGATGGTGACGACGGCCTTCTCACCGTGCCTCTCCCACCAAATTCCCATGAGCCGCTCGAGCCACTTGATCAGGCTACCTCGCAACCGGCGGCCGAAGACCATGAAAACGAGGTACCATGCTCGGAGTTCAACGGCAGCGCCCGACACCCCACCGGCCCGGACACTGCACTCCGCCAAGCCGAGCTCAGCGGGCAGCGACTCCGTCTCTTCGTAGTAGGCGGCGGTAGTATCAACGTACGCGTCCGACGATCCACACGTGGCCACCGATCACGGTAGGTGATCGACTGGCGGCGTGGAGCCGAGACGCTCAGGCAGGGTTCGCGGCGAGCTGCTGAGCGCGCCACCCGCGCGGCGTGAGCTCCTCGATACGTCGC
>JAJCZO010000186.1 GCA_029262355.1 Deltaproteobacteria bacterium | reverse complement strand
GGTGACGATCCCGTGCCCGGTCGGCGGCTCAACCCTTCAGGCCCCGGCAGCATCCAAGGGGTCAGCATGCTCCACTCCGGCCGAGAGTCGGGGGCCGTGACGGACCCCGCCGAAGCCTCCGAAGCCGGAGGGGAGACCGCGTCCGAAGAGGCGGACTGGATCCGGCGCGCCCAGGAAGGCGACGTCGCCGCGTTCGAGCCCCTGTACCGCGCGCACGTCGGCCGCGTCCACGCGCTGTGCCTCCGCATGCTCTCGGACCGCAGCGCGGCCGAAGAAATCACCCAGGACACGTTCGTTCGCGCCTGGGAGCACATTGGCTCATTCCGCGGAGAGTCGTCTTTCGGCACGTGGGTCTACCGAATCGGCGTGAACCAGGTTCTTTCCTCCATCCGTGCAAGCCGACGCTTCACCGAGAAGCTACGCGAGTTGGCGGGACGAGTCGTCACACGAGCACCGACCGACCCGGTCGCTGGCGAACTCGACCTCGATCTCGAGCGCGCCGTCCGCCAGCTTCCGGAACGTGCGCGGCTGGTCTTCCTCTTACACGACGTCGAAGGCTACAAACACGTTGAGATTGCCGAGATGATGGGCCTGACCAGCGGAACGACGAAGACTCACCTTCACAATGCGCGCCACAAACTGCGCGGGATGCTGGAACGATGACCAGGCAAGGCCGCAAGAAGACGACGGGCCACGGCACCGAGAGCGGGCCGGCAACGCAACGCCCTGGGTTGGATCGCCAGATCGAACCCGACGGTGACCTGTGGCCGGGAATCGCGCGCCGCATCGACCCGGCACACGCAGCTCAGGCGGCGGAAGCGTCGAGCACCCAAATCGAACCGAGCGCATCGCTCCCCCATCCGTCACGACGACTCGCACGCGGAGTCGAACCCGTCCGCGACCTATGGCCGGCCGTACGCCGTCGCCTCGAGAGACCGGAGCCGACGGCCTCCGAGGAGACCGGCCCCCGCGTCTCGTGGGTCGCCTGGACGGGATGGGCGGTCGCCGCCGCCGCACTCGTGCTCGCCTTCCAGGTTCCCGAACTCGTGGACGAACCCCGACCCCTGAGCGCCGGCGACATCGCCGCGCTTCCCGGAACGCTAGCCTTGCCGATCGAGCGAGCCCGCAGCGGCCGGCTCCGAGCCCGCACACATCTCCTGCGCGTCCTCGCCGAAGACTCATCGATCAGCCCCGAGACCCAGGCGATCGTGAAGCGGAACCTCCAGACCATCGACGAGGCGCTGACAGAGATCCAGCGCGCGCTCGCCACCGACCCCGGAAACGCGACTCTCTACCGCCTCCTTCATTCGACCTACCGACAGGAAGCCGAAATCGTCGCGCAGGTAACCCGCCGCGGGCGCGACGCCGGAGGCTCACTGTGAGGCTCACGCGCCATTGCGTTGCGGGGGTCGTTGCGGCCGCCGTGCTGATCGCCGCACACCCTGGCCGCGCCGACCAGAAGATCACGCGCACGTTCGAGGTCACTCCCGACGTTTCCATCGTCGTGAGCAACCCCTTCGGCGAGGTGAAGATCGAGGGTTGGAATCGTCCGCACGTCGAGCTCAAGGCCAAGGTCAAAGGCGATCTCGAGATCGACGCCGAAGAGGACCGCGTCGAAATCGAGGTCGACTTCTCGTTCTCCAGCCTATTCGAGGGGCTGCGCGCCAAAATCGAGCTCAAGGTTCCCGAAGGCGCCGAGATCCAGGTGGACGGCGTCGATACGGAGATCAGACTCGAAGGAGTGAACGGGGATCTCCAACTGCAGACCATTCAGGGAGACATCCGCGTCGACGGCGCCGCGACGAGCGCAGAGCTCAGCACCATCAGTGGCGAGATCCGCTTCAAGGGACGTGGCTCGAACGTCCACGCTCAATCGATCAGCGGGGGCATCCGCCTCGAAGGTGTCGGAGATGAGGTCACCGTCGAGAGCACCAGCGGCGAGATCCGGATCGAGAGTGGCGCCATCGAGCGCGGTTCGATCCAAACGATTGCCGGAGACGTACGCGTCCACACGAGTCTGAAGCCAGGTGGCCGACTGGACGTCGAGACACTGAGTGCGCCCATCCGTCTCTCGTTGCCAAAGACGAGCTCTACGCGCATGAGTCTCGACAGCACATCGGGCGAGGTCCGCAGCGCCCTGGGCCACGAAGAAGATCGATCCTACCGAGGCGGGCGACTCGACATGGACCTCGGCGAAGGCGACGGCCGAGTTCGACTCAAGTCCTTCAGCGGCGAGATCCGCGTCGAGGAGCACTGACCGCCACGCCTCAGCCGGCGCGCATCACGCAACCTGGAATCTCCCCGACCATCGCGTACGCTGCTCGGGATGCCCACCCGCTTCGACCAGAGCACCTCCGTCACACCAACATCCAACGGTACGTATCAAGCCCTCATCGACCGCGGCTGGTGGATCCTGCGGGGCCCCAACGGCGGGTACATCGCGGCGATGCTGGTCCGCGCCATGCAGGCGGAGATGGGCGACGACGAACGCACCCTACGCTCGCTCACCGTGCACTATCTCCGTCCCCCAGCCGAGGGGCCCGCTACGGTGTCGACCCGTATCGAGCGTACCGGCCGTGGCCTCTCGACGATCACCGCGCGCCTCGAGCAGAACGGCGCCGTACAGGCGATCGCAACGGCGGCCTTCGCAAAACCCCGCGGCGGCAACGACCTGTTCCACGCGCGTATGCCCGAGGTGCTCCCCCCGGAGAGGTGCCCGACACGGCCCAACAACCCAACGCCGATGCACGAGCGCTACGAGACCCGGGTCGCGATCGGCCCCGCCAGCTTCGACCCCGCCGACAAAGTGCGCGACGCGCGAACCGGGGGATGGATTCGTCTCGTCGAACACCGACCGCTCGACGCTGCCCTTCTCGCCGCCTATGCCGACGCCTGGCCGCCCGCGCTCTTCGCGACCTCCGAGTTCCCGCCACCGATGGGAGGTGTCCCGACCGTCGACCTCACCGTACATGTCCGCGCGCCACTTCCGCTCACCATCGCAGCCGACGAGTTCGTGCTCGTCGTCTTCCGAACCAGCCACGTGCACGACGGCTTCCTCGAGGAAGACGGTGAGATCTGGAGTCGCGACGGACGCCTCCTTGCACAGTCACGCCAACTCGGCGTGGCCATGTGATGGACCGCGCCCGTGAGGGCCCTACGGCTTGCTCGTGACGAGCCCGCGCGCCTCGAGTTCCGAACAGATGTCCGGGTGGTGCAAGCGCAGGGTCTCCCACGTGATCACCCAGAGCCCCTGGCTCACTGTCCGGCCGGGGTTCGCATGGTTGTGCCAGGGCTTGCGACCGATCGTCCAGTGAATTCCGAAGCTGTGCGGCACATCCGTCCGCATGCAATTGAAGCGCGGATCGATCGCCGTCCACGCCTCCTGCATCTCGACCTGTAGGAAGTGCTGCTCGGGGAAGCCGTACCGAATCCCGGCCTCGAAGTGCTCGCGGTGCTTCGGCCCCCACTCCGTCATCGGGTGACCGATCTGGCCGGTGAACCGTTCGAAGAGCGCACGATCCGGCTCGATCACGAGGAGCCCCGCGTTCACCCCGCCGCGAATGTCGTCATCGCTCGTCACCTCGAGGATCTCCGGTGGCACGGGCTTGCCGTGCGACACCCCGTGCATGTGCTGCATGTAGGCGTACTGGCTCGTCGGGTGGACACTCTCGATGACGCCGGCCGGGCCGGCCAGAGTGAACAGGTGGTCGAAGCAACGCAGCGGAAGGAGATCCGCATCAATGAAGGTGATGCGCTCATAGGGAAGAAGCTCGGAATCGAAGAGATGCAGCTTGGTGTACACATCTCGATACGCCTCCGAGAGCAGGTGCTCCGGATAACTGCTCTCGTGGGCGCGCAGGCGCTCCACTTCGAGAACCCGATCGTAGACGCGCCCCAGCATCTCACGGGCCCCCGCGCTCACCCGGTCGTCGACCAGGCAGACGAGGGTCGCCTTCGATTGGATCTGGTAGCGCAGCGCCGCCCCAACGACGAGACAGCCCGGTAGGTACGCGTCGCCCGCCATCAACAGTGTCGTGTGCGCATGCTTCTGCGGAGAAAGATCCTCGGGCTCTACTGTGAAGATCCGCGGGTCGATCGCCGGGTCGACGATGTCGCCCTCGTGATCCACGAGGAAAAGTTCCCCCGCGAGCCCGCGTGCGAGCTTCCGAATCGCTGGACTCTCCGTGAACCGCGCGAGGAGGTGCACTGCCGGATCGTCGAGAATGTGTGGCTCATGGTCACTCATCGGGGGTCACACTTCTCCACCGCCCTCACCAGCTGCTCGCGGTAGCTCTCGTAGTCCTTGGAGACCGTCTTCAACCACTTCTGCCGCTCCCCATTCGGGTCGATCTCGGCCGTCTGGTTCGCGATCACTGAAATCATGCGCGTCGCCTGCGCCTGGAGGATCACGAAGCGCACCCCGAACTCACCGTTGGGGAACAGCATTTCCTTCGTGCCGTCCCACTGAGCTGCCTCTTGGATCGCATTCCCAATCGGGGACGGCGGAGGTGCGGCCGTGGTCGCCGGACGGAGAGCGCGCAGCTTCTCCAGCTCATCCGACCGCTTGGTGGACGCCTCGTAGATCGTGGTCATCAAGCGCTCGACCTCCTTGGCGGGCCCCTGCAGCGTCAACTCACGTAGCCACAGCAGGTACTTCAATTGCGCCTCGGCCGAGAGGGCCCCCGAAAGCAGCTTGTACCCGATCAAGAGGTCGTTCTGCTTTTGCGTTGCGCTTTGGGCCGCCCACCCCGGCGTGCCCGACAGCAGCAGCCCCGCCCCCAGCACCGCGACGACGATCGCGGTGCCAGCCCGAATTCCACGCCCACGGAGGCTCATCCCGGGATCTCGAGCGTCTGCTCGAGTCCGTAGAGCCGGACGACGTTGCCGGCCAGAATATCGTAGCGCTCCCGGGCGGGCACGCCTTCGAGGTTCTCACGGATGACCTTGCGGCTGTACGGCCAATCGCAGCCGTGGTGCGGATAGTCGGACGACCACGCCATATTTGCGACGCCGATCGCGTGACGGTTCAGGATGCCGTGACGGTCCGAAATGAACGTGCACAAGAAGTTCTGATGGAAGTACTCACTCGGCAACCGCTTGATCTGAATCCCGGTGTGCGTACGGTTGCGCCAGTAGAAGTTGTCCACCTGCTCGAGAACCTCGGGGATCCAACCGATCTCCGTCTCGACGCCGACGATCCGTAGCTTCGGAAACCGATCAAAGAGCCCCGAGACGATGAGCTCGCACATGATGGGCGGGAAATTGAGCATGCCGGCGAGGGCCATCGTCCCGATGGCCGCCGGCCCCTCGATCTTCACGGGTCCCGTGTTACGCCGACGCTGGATCGAGATGTGGATGCTCACCGGCATCCCCATCTCTTGCGCCTCCGCAAAGAACCGATCATCCGCTTCCGAGAGGTCGTCGTTGCCCGAGGGCCAGGTCGAGATGATCACGCCGCGCGCTCCCATCTCTCGGCACCGTTTCATCTCGGCGATCGCCTCGTCCACGCCGAGATTCGGCATCTGCGCGAGGAAGAAGAGTCGGCCCGTGTCTGCCGCGCAGAACTCTTGGGCCATGTAGTCGTTGTACGCGCGAACACCGGCCCGGTGGAACTCGACGTCCTGGTTGCCCATGAAGTGGTGCATCGTGCGCTGGCTCGGATAGATGAACTCGGCGTCGACGCCGTCGAGATCCATGTCTTCGAGCCGCGCATTCCCATCCCAGCACCCCTTACGGACCGTGTCGTAGGTGTAGCCCGCCCACTTGATGTCCTCGAAGCGCATGCCCGGTGTCGCCACGAGCCCGATCTTCATGATCGGCTTCCCCTCTCCGAACGCCCACGCATCCCCGCCCTCCTCGTCCTTCACGAGCTTCGGCGCTCGGTCGAGGAATTCCTTGGCCAGCCACCGATTCCAAATGTGGGGCGGCTCCACCACGTGACAGTCGGCGTCGATGATTCGATACTCAGGCATATTCCTCTCCTCGTTCCACCGATTTCGCACCTGGGGACGGAGCGCACAACCATCGCACGAATTGACAGCAATCCAGCGCGGCCAGTACGGGAATGGGACGCCAGACGCGTGCGCACACCGGGCAGGCCATACCACCGGAGGCCCGGCCGGGCGCGCGCCTTCGGCACGAGACGGAAACTGTTCTCAAACGACACCAAGGAGACGATTCGATGGGTTTGTTGGACGGGAAAGTAGCCCTGGTCACCGGGGCAGGCGGCGGGCTCGGTCGCGCCCATGCTCTTCTTCTCGCGAAGGAAGGCGCCGCGGTCGTCGTAAACGACCTGGGCGGCTCGCGCGACGGCACGGGCGCTGGCGAAGGCATGGCGGATCAGGTCGTCGCCGAGATCCAGGCCGCCGGCGGCAAGGCAGTCGCCGACTACGGCTCGGTCTCGAGCCCGGAACATGCCGCCGCGATGGTGCAGGCGGCGGTGAGGAGCTTCGGCGGCATCGACATCTGCATCAACAATGCCGGTATTCTGCGCGACAAGTCGTTCAAGAACATGAGCGACGAAATGTGGGACGTCATCATCGACGTTCACCTGCGCGGCACATACCTCGTGACGAAGGCCGCGTACGACCAGATGCTTGCGCAGGGACGCGGTGGCCGCATCATCATGACCAGCTCGACGTCGGGGCTACTCGGAAACTTCGGCCAGACGAACTACGGCGCGGCGAAAGCAGGCATCGCCGGCTTCGCGCGCTGCCTCTACACGGAAGCAACGAAGTACGGCATCACCGTAAACGTGCTGGCGCCGGGAGCATGGTCGCGCATGACGGAGGATCTCTATCCAGAAGAGACGAAGGCCGCCGCCAAGGAGGCCGCCGCGCCAGAGAAGGTCTCGCCCGCGATCGTCTGGCTTTGCAGCGACGAGGCCGCCGGCATCACCGGCCGCACGTTCATGATCTCCGGCAACCGCGTCTCCCTGCTCTCGTGGCAACGCACCGAGGTCGCGCGCAAGGACAGCCAAGGCGACCCTTGGGACGTCCGAGCCATCGGCGAAGCCATCCTCGCGAGCGAAAACACGTGGCCGCCCGTGAAGCCAGAGCGACCCCGCTGAGGTCTCGCCGTCGACCCAGCGTCGACGCACCCTCGTCAACCGGCGCGCCTTCGCCAAGCACCGGCGACGAACGCCGATAGACGGCAATCCGTTAACCCTATGTCGACGGCGGTGCACTAGGAACGGCCGGGAATCAGCTTCTTCGGATGACGCCCGTCGACGTATCCGACGAAAGTGCCCTGCACGAGGTTGTAGCCCACCATCTCCTGGATGCGCTCGGAGTAGCGAGCCGCCAGCTCCGGGGGCGTTGCGAACATCATGTTCTCGAGCTGGCGCAGCCAGGGCTGGCAGTACTGAATCGTCAGCCCCAATCGCTTTCCTTGTGATCGGTTCGCGCCCGCCCGGTGGAACAGCGTACCGGGGAAGATCGCGACGGCTCCCGCCGGGATCTCCAGGACCACGGAGCGACGCTCTTGCTCCCCGCGATCAGGCCACGGCCACGCCCAGCGGTGACTCCCCGGAATCACATTGGTCGCGCCGTTGTCGCTGGTAAAGTCGTCGAGGGCCCAGATCGTCGACACCCCCTGAGGCGGACGTGGTGGAGGCGGCGCGCCGAGCGCATCGTCTTGATGGAATTCTTGCGGGGTCTCGCCCGGATGGAGATTCACGACGAGCGCGGCGGACAGAAGGTAGCTCGGAGCCAGGAAATGGTCGGCTACCGAGAGCGCGGCCTGATGCTCGACGAGCTTCGCGACGGCCGGCGCCTTCGCGAGAAGACTGTACACGCGCTCGGACCGCGTGCCCTCGAAGTCGTTGCGACCCATGAGCTCGCCCCGCAGGTAGGGGGCGAGCTGCTCGCGGAGAAGTGCGACGGCCGCAGAATCGATCGCGTCCCGGACGATCACGTAGCCGCGCTCCTCGAGATCGTCCTTCATCGGCTGCGACAGCTCACTCATCCTCGGCCCCGTGTCTCTCCCCTCGTCACGCCTCGTCCGCCACGAGCGACTCACTGTGATCCTCGATGATCTTCTCGAGCGCCTTCTTGTCGACCTTTCCGCTCGCGGTCATCGGCACCTCGCTCGGCGCACACACCCAGATGCGCCGAGGAACGGTGAACGACGAGATGACCTTTCGCAGACGGTCCCAGAGATCGCGCGGCGTGGGCGAGGCGCCCTTCTCGGGGACGACCGCGGCCGCGACGACGCGACCGCGCGTCGGATGAGCGATCCCGACGACGGCAGCCAGCGTCACGTCGTCGAAGGCCATCAGCGCGGCTTCAACCTCGCGAGCGGAGACGTTCACACCCGCAGTCTTGATCAATTCATCCTTGCGCCCTTGGAAGAAGAGATACCCGTCCGCGTCGAAGTAGCCGTGATCACCCGTGTGATACCACCCCTCGGCATCGAACACGTCGGCGCGCTCGATCTTGTGAAGTCCCAGCATGATGTTGGGCCCGCGAACGCAGATCTCGCCGGCCTGGCCCGCCCCGAGCACCTCGCCGCTCTCCGGCTCGACGACCCGATGCTCCATGTCGGGCACGGACCTGCCAAAGGATCCCCGCAGCTCTTCAGGGAGCTCGACGAGCGGATCCCCCCACGTGTGCGGCCCACCGGTCTCGGTCATACCCAGCGCGTTGGTGCGCAACAGCGGATCCTTCGGACGAAGCTCCGGCGGCACTGCTTCGAGGAGGTTTCCCGCGCGCACTGAGCTCAGATCGTATCCACCACGCGCGAACTCTCGACTCAGCCCCACCAGAGTCGCGGGCCACGCGTTGAACACCGTCACGCGCTCCGCTTCCAGGAAGCGCAACGTCGTCCGCGGATCAGCCGCGTCGATGGCGAGACAGGTGAGGCCGGCGTTTAGACAATCCAGTAACCCGACGACCAGCCCACCGACCCAGAAGAACGGCATCGGCGTGAACACGCGATCTGCGTCGACGTGGTTGCGGAACGGAGTCAGGTTCGCCACGCGGCGCACCACTCCGCCGTGCGTGTGCAGCGCCCCTTTCGGACGCGCGGTACTCCCCGAGCTGTACAGAGTGACGGCAACGTCGGCCGGGGTCACGCACTCCTCCATCGCACGGATCAGCTCGTCATCAACGCCCGAGGCTAGCCGCCCCACGGCGGCGGAGGCCGACCACGCCCACGGCGGCGCGTCGCCCCAGAAGACCACGGAGCGCAGGTTCGGTGCTGCGGCCAGCTGCAGCTGCGCCGCTGCTGCCTGAGGCAGCGCGGGCAACGCCTCTTCCAACACGTCGACGAAATCGCGCCCGAACATCGATCGCTGCGCGAGCAGGACCTGCACGTCCGCATGGCGCAGAACCCACGCCATCTCCGGAGGCTGATAGAAGGTGCTGATGGGGACGGCCACGGCTCCGATGCGCGTGGTCGCGAGCCAAGCCGTGACCCAGCGGGGGCCATTGGGGAACTGGATCCCCACGCGACTCCCCTTCCCGACTCCGGCACCGACCAACGCACGTGCGAGCGCGAGCGACGCTTCGTTCGCTTCGCGATACGTGAGACGCTCCTCCGGAGTGACCATGAGGTCGCGATCGGCGTACCGGTCGAGCGACCGCGCCATCATTGCGGGGAGAGTTTCCATCATCGTCGAGCAACGTTCGTCTAGGTCGGACGGTGTCGTCAAGCCCCGCCGAGAAGCTCGACGACCCGGCGAGCAATCGAACCCGCCGCAGTCAGGCCCGGCGACTCGATCCCGATCAGCTGCACCATGCCCGGCGCGCCGAGATGAGACGTCTCCTCCACGACGAAGTCGGCGAACGGCCCTGTCGGGCCGACGCGCTTCGGTCGAATCCCGGCCATCTCCGGGAAGAGGTGTTCGGCACGTATCTCGGGCAAATAGCGCTGCGCCGCGGCCGCAAACTGTTCTCGCTTCGCCGGATCGACCGCATACGAGATCTCGGACACGGGCTCCGCGTCGGGACCGAGTCGGAAACGGCCGCCGAGGTCGAGCGTCACGTGAGCGCCCAGACCTCCAGCCTCGGGAACCGGGTATACGAGGTGCGTCGTCAACGCGCCCAGGCTCGGCGCCACGCCGAAGTAGCTGCCCTTGCTGAAGTAGTGCCGCCACGCCTGCTCGTCCAGGTTGATGCCCGCCATCTCCGCCACGCGGTCTGCAACGAGTCCCGCCGCATTGACGAGCAGTGGCACGTCGAACGCGAACACCTCGCCGTCGACTCCGACCGTCTCGACTCGCCAGCCTCCCGGACGTGGCTCGAGTCCGACGACCTCGGTGCGAAGAGCGACGACGCCCCCCGCCGACTCCAACTCCGCGCGGTAGCTGCCCACCAGCGCGTGCGCGTCGACAATGCCGCTGTCGGGCGACCACAAGCCCGAGACGGCCCGTACCCGCGGCTCGAGCTCCATGATGGCCACGGCATCACGCCACTCGATCGCGCCCGCGCCGTTGGTGATCGCACGGGAGTAGATCCTCTCGAGGACCGGCACCTCGTCCGCCGCCGTCGCCACGACGAGCTTGCCGATGCGACGATGCGGGATTCCGAGCCGCTCGCAACGCTCGTAGAGAAGGCCGCGCCCTTCCACGCAACAGCGCGCCTTGAGCGAACCCTCGAGGTAGTAGAGTCCCGCGTGAATCACCTGGCTGTTCCGGGCCGACGTCTCCGCGCCCACCCGGTCGCCACGCTCCAGTACGACGACCCGCCGCCCCGTCCCCGCGAGCGCCGCCCCGCACGCGAGGCCCACGACTCCGCCCCCGATGACGGCCACGTCCAGCGAGGCCGGAATGGCCGGACGGGTCAACTTCGACATCCGAGCCCTCCCATGGCGGCGACGAGAGCGGAATTGCGCCCGCTGCTCGGCTCCGCTTCCGTATGAATGGGAGATGCCCTCATGAAGCTAGCCCTGACCCAGGAGCAAGAGCTCCTACGACAAACCTTCTCCGATTTGTTCGGCGCCGAGTCGAGCCCCGAGCGAGTTCGGCGAGCCGAAGAGTCGGGATTCGACGAGGGACTCTGGCGCCGTCTGGCCGATACGGGCGCCTTCGGCCTGCGGGTGCCCGAAGCCCACGGCGGGGTCGGGCTGGGTCTGCTCGAGGCCACGCTCGTGGTGACGGAGGCCGGTCGCCGGCTGGCCACCGGGCCGCTCGCAGAGTGCATCGTGGCGGCGCGCGTCCTGGCCCAGTGCGCGGAATCCACCCTCCTGGAGGCGGTGCTGACCGGGAAGTCCGTCGTGTCGTTCGCCGCCGAGCCGTGGGAGGACGGGCGAGACCTCATCGCGGGCGGCGCAACCGTCGCCGCCGCCGTCGTCGCGCTCCGGGGCGACGATCTCTTGCTCATTCGCCGGCCACGGCGAACGGCCGCGGTGCGAAACCTCGGCAATCCCGGGCTGGGCCGCTGGTCCGAGATCTGCACGGCCGACCTCGACGTCTTGGCGACCGGCGAGACGGCACGCGATGCGTTCGAAGCCGCACGCGAAGAATGGAAGCTCCTCATCGCGGCGTACGTAACCGGCCTCGCGCGCGAGGCACTACAGATCGCGGCCGCCTACGCGACCGAGCGGATTCAGTTCGACCGCCCGATCGGCGCGTTTCAGGCCATCGCCCACCCACTCGCGGACTCCCTGACCGACGTCGAAGCGGCGCGCCTCCTGGGCTACGAGGCCATCTGGGCGATCGGCGACCGGCGGCCCGAAGCCGCGGCCATCGTCTCGATGACACTTGCGTGGGCAGCGTCGGCGGCGACACGCACGGTCCGGCGGTGCCTCCACACCCACGGTGGGTACGGCCTCTCGCTGGAGTACGACCCCCAACTGTATTTTCGGCGCGCGAAGGCGGTCGCACTTCAGGCCGGCGACCCTCGCGACGAGCTCGTACGCGTCACCGATCGTCTCTGGGGCGACGAGCGCGTCGCGCTGCCGGAGGCGGGCGACCAACCGTTCGATTTCGAGCTCGGCGAAGCCGCCGAGTCATTCCGGTTGAAGGTCCGCTCCTTCTTCGAGGAGAATCTCACCGACGAGCTCCGCGAGCACGCCCACTTCAGCTGGGATGGCCATCATTCCGAATTCAACGTGAAGCTGGCGGCCGCAGGCCTCGCATTCCCGTCATGGCCCCGCGAGTACGGCGGCGAGGAACGCGGTATCTACGACCAAATGGCACTCGAGGAAGAGTTCTACCGTGCCGGGTGGGCCACCCACCCGCTCGGCACGACGCGAATGGTCGGCGCGACGCTCATGAAGCTCGGCAGCGACGAGCTGAAGGCCGAAGTGCTCCCTCGCCTTGCTGCCGGTGAGGCAATCACTTCGCTGGGATATACCGAACCGGCGTCCGGGTCCGACGTCGCGGCCGCCAAGACCCGCGCCGTGCGAGACGGCGACGAGTGGGTCATCAATGGCCAGAAGATGTTCACGAGCGGCGCAAACCTGTCGCAGTACGTGCTGCTCCTGACGCGTACCGACACCGAAGCAAAGAAGCATCGGGGCCTCACGATGTTTCTGGTGCCGCTCGACTCGCCCGGCATCGAGGTGCAGGCCGTTCACACCGTGAGTGACGAGCGAACGAACATCACCTACTACTCCGACGTTCGTGTTCCCGACCGTTACCGCATCGGCGAGGTAAACGGCGGCTGGGCCGTGCTGTCCTACGCGCTCGAACTCGAGCACGGAGGCGTCTACCCAAACCACCACGATGATCTCGTAAACGCCGCGGCGGCCTGGGCCCGGTCGTCGGAGCGCAACGGCCGGCCGGCCATCGAAGACCCCCGCGTGAAGGAGCGGCTCGGGCTCGCCGCCACGCATTTCGAAGCCTCACGCGTGCTCTCGCGTCGCACGCTCTGGATGTCGGCCGAGGGCGTTCCCGACCGCGGCGAAGGTCCGATGGCGAAGCTGTTTCAGACGGAGATTCTGGTGCAAGATGCGCAAGATCTTCTCGACCTCGCCGCGCCCGAGTCGCTCCTCGCGACCGGCGAAGTGGATTCCGCGGCGGACGGCGAGTTCGAGAGCGTCTATCGGTTCTCTCCTGCCCCGACGATCTACGCAGGAACGAGCGAAATCATGCGCAGCATCATCGCCCAGGTCGCGCTGGGCATGCCGCGCAGCCGGAGCTGATGCGATGAGCATTCCAAGCATCATTTTCGTGCACGGCGCGAACCACGGCTCCTGGTGTTGGGAGTTGTTGCGGCCACTGCTCTCCGCCCCCTTCTCGAGCCTCGACCTACCCGGGCGCGGCATGTTCCCGCGCGACCCCGCAGAAGTCGACGTCGGCGCCTGGGTGGATCACGTGTGCAACGCGATCACGGGCCCCGACCTGCACGACGTCGTGCTCGTGGGCCACTCGCTCGCGGGGATCACCCTGCCCCGCGTCGTCGACCGGATTCCGGACCGGATCGCACATGTCGTGTACATCGCCGCTGCCGTGCCGGCCCAAGGAGAATCAATCGCGGACATGGTCCTCGACGGGAAGGCCCCCGGCGCCGTCGTGCAACCACCGAACGAGGCTGCGGCAACGCGAATGTTCTGCAACGACATGGACGACCGGCAGACCCGGTTCGTCGTGCGCAACTTGGTTGCGGAAGCCGGCCGACCGTTCTCGCAACCGATGGACGTGGCCGGCCTCGCTCACCGGGTGCCCCGCACATTCGTGAAGCTCCTGCGTGACCGGGCTCTGCCCCCCGCGTTGCAGGACCAGGTGATCGAACGCCTTGCCCCGGTCGAAGTCGTGGAGCTCGACGCGGGCCACGACGTGATGATTTCTAAGCCCCACGCCCTCGCCCCCATCCTCAACGCACGAATGCGCCGCAGCTGAGCAGGCGTCCTTGCGACGCTTCGCTCGCCGCACTCAGCCGAGCAGTGCCTCCGCCCCGAGATCCAGCGCGTGACGGGCGTGTCGGCCCGCCATCGCGATGAACATCTCGTCTCCGCGATCCGTCTGCTGCACCATCATCGACGCGATGATCGTCACCGCGAAGCCTGCGAACGTGCCGCGCCGATAGTCTTGCCAGCACTGCTCCCACGAGTAGCCCGAGATACCTGCCCCACCGAGTGCGCCGTGATACGCCCGCACGATGTCTTCCTCGACGGCCCGCCGATCCTCCGCGAGAAGACCTGCGCCCATGAAATACGCGACGTCGGATAGCGGACTTCCCAGCGCCACACTCTGCCAGTCCACCACCGAGATACGCGGGGGAGACTGCGACGCGTCGATGAGTAGGTTGTCCAGACGATAGTCGATGTGAACGAGAGACCACGCGTCGCCGAGCAGCTGGAACGGTGGGCCGCTCGACTCCGCCACCGCCTCGATGATCGCCACCTCGTCGGCCGCCAGGTGCGCCCCGTAACGATCGAGAAAGCCGGGCAGATTCGTCTTATAGAGCATCCGACCCATCTGGATGGTCAGGTCGCTCGGCTCCCCGAGCCACTCGGCCCCTCGCAGGCTCTCGTCCTTCCAACTCGGCGCGTGCAATCCCACCAACTCAAGCACCGCAGCACGCGCAATCTCGGGCGAACACCCCAAGAGTTGGTCGCCCTGCTCGGCGGGCGACATGTCCTCGAGCAGCAAGACGAACTCCGGACCGTCGCCCTCGATGTCTGCGTAGTAGCAATGCGGCGTCGAGATGGAGAGGCGTGAGACCAGTTCCCGGTAAAACGACACCTCCTTGATGTAGTTCTTGAGCAGAATGCCGGTCTGCCGACTGGTCGGATCGTCCGACGCGAATTTGCCGACCAGCGTGCGGGGCGTCGCGTCATCCGCCCCCTCGAGATCGAGCCCGTAGCGAATGCACATGCCAACCTGCCCGGTTCCGATCCGTTGCTTTCGGAACTCGCGAACGGTGGCCGTCGCGTGGCCCGCGTCGCGCAGGCGCTCCGTGAGCCACGCCGCATCGATGGTATCTGGGTTCGGCAGATTCGACATCAGCGAAGTTCCAGCGGGTGACTCCCGAGATGTCAAGCGTGAGAACGGACCTCCGGGCCTGGTTCGGCGCGAGGAGGTTCTCCGCGAGCGAGGGCGTGCCGGCTTTCTAATCCGGCGTCGCCACGGATGCCAGAGGGGCACGCTGCAGGATACCGACGCGAGGAAACCGAGGTGTGGGTTCAAGTCCCACCTCCGGCATTCGGGAACCCGCGTCCCGCGCGGGTTTTCGGGTAGAGTAGGTGGCGCGGTGGCCGTAGGATGCGGGGAGTAGCTGTTGTCCGACCCCTTTCGGGACGACGTCGGTGCCTCAGTCCGCTCCGTGACTCCGTTTCCAGCGCCCTCTCATCGAACCGTGCGTGCGGATTTCCCGCACACGGCTCT
>JAJCZO010000185.1 GCA_029262355.1 Deltaproteobacteria bacterium | reverse complement strand
ACGCAAAGTGCTTCCTCGACACCTGCTGCACGCTCGAGACCCAGCCGCACCAGATCCATCCCCAAGAGGCCACTCGCTCCTGGAGCCTCACGCGCAAAGATGGTCTCGTTGCCGATCGCCAACCCGTGTTCGTTGATCCCGTGCTCGAAGCCCCACAACCACACGGGCTGGGAGCCAAGCACCCGCGCAGTCTTCCGAACCTGCGAGATCTCGACGTACTGGCAGCGCACCGTGGCATCGGTCGGATGCTCGGCGCGCTCGACCAAGACCAGCGGCTGACACTCACCCGCCGGTCGATCGCTGTTCTTGGCGAAGATCGTAGCCCCGGCCGACGTCGCGGGACCGAGTGCCACCATCGTGTCGCAACCCGCGACCCGCATGGCTGATCCAGATGAAGCCATCCGGACCAGCCACTAGCGGATCAAGGCTGCGCAGGGAATCCCGCCTCCGACTACTCTGTCGTGCCGAAGCTGCGGTGTCCCGACAACTCTTCGAGCGTCTGGCTCTCTGACGGTACGCCCGGCTTGCGAGCCCCCAGCGCCTCGATGGCGCGGCGGGCCAGCTTACTCGGCTTGGCGTGACCGTTCTCCCAACGATTGACCGTCGAGAAGGTGACGGCCACCGCGTGCGCGAATTCCTCCTGGGTAAGCCCCAGGCCTTTTCTGAGCTCGCGGATCTCTGTTCCGGTGAGTTCGTCCGACATGCCTTGATCCTCCATGTATGCAGCTTCCATCTTCCGTTCACTCCTCGGTATCTAGGAAGGGGAGGCTTCCCGCCGCCCCGTGTTCTGTGCCCAAGTTCTCGCATCGGGGCGGCGGGCACCTTCGCCACTCCTGAACCGGATTCCGATGGCCCTCCGTGGCCTCGTTGCCCTGTGATGCTCTGCAACGTAGATGCCATCGCAAAAACCCTGCATTCCCGGGGATTCGGTCTCTGGTTGACCGTTACGAAATGAACTATAGCGTTATCAATGCGGCGCACTTTGCCGAGTACCGGCTCGGGGGAGACTTGTTGTGCGACGGAGGTGGGCTACCGTTCACCGTCATGGCGCTTTCGTCTGAAGACGTTCTGGATGCCCTGAAACAGGTGAAATACCCTGGATTTTCCAGGGACATCGTCTCTTTTGGGATCGTCCGGGACATCCGGATAGACGATTCGGGCATCCGGGTCGTTTTGGCACCTCCGGCTGGTGACCCGGACCTGGTAGGCAAGATCCGCCACCCGATTGAAGAAGTCGTGGCACGTCTACCTGGCGCAGGCACTCTAGAGCTGATCAGTGAGCTCGCCCCACAGGCCGCCCAAGCCCAGGGCGCCTCGCCTGCAACGGCTTCGACCCAAGAACCGGGCGATCCCCACGGACACCAGCACCCACACCCTGTTCCCGCGGGCCCCCGGGGGCCTCAGCCGATTCCCGGAGTGAAGAACATCATCGCCGTAGCGAGCGGTAAGGGCGGGGTCGGGAAATCGACGGTCGCAGCAAACCTCGCCCTCGCCCTTCGGAAATACGGCAAGGTGGGTCTGTTGGATGCGGATGTCTATGGCCCCAGCGCCCCGCTGCTCCTCGGGACCGAGGGTGCCCAGCCCGAGGTAACGGGAGAACGTCGCATCACCCCGATCGAGGCGCACGGCGTGCGCATGATCTCGATGGGCTTCTTCATCGAGAAGGACCGCCCCGTGATCTGGCGCGGGCCGATGGTCACCAAGCTCGTTGCGGAATTCATCAAGAATGTCGAATGGGGCGAGCTCGACTTTCTGGTCCTCGATCTGCCTCCGGGCACCGGCGACGTTCAGCTCACCCTGGCCCAGCAGCTCTCGATGAACGGTGGCCTCATCGTTACGACGCCTCAGGAAGTCGCCCTCGCGGACGTCCGGCGCGGAGTGAAGATGTTCAACCAGGTGAACGTGCCCGTGGTCGGGCTCGTCGAGAACATGAGCGGCCATGTCTGCACGAAGTGCGGGCACGAGACCGACGTCTTCGGCACCGGGGGCGGGGAGAAGATGGCCGACGAGCTCGGGATCCCCTTCCTGGGCCGAATCGGCCTGGTCGCCGATGTCGGCAGGCAGGGCGACGCAGGAACACCCATCGTAGAAGCGCAGCCCGACAGCCCGGTCACGCAGCAGTTTCGTCAGATCGCTTCCGAGCTTTCACGACCCGCTTGAGGGGCCCTCGCGAAACGAAAACGGGCGCGTGAGCCATCAGCCCACGCGCCCGTTTCCGAGGTTCGCCGAGTGCTAGTCGCTCAGGCGCGAGAGCGCACGAAGCGAGAACTGCGACGGATCCATGTTGCGGTCGATGAACTGCGACGCGTACCGTCCGCCCAAAGCCGCGCGGTCGGTCTTGTCGTTCACGCCCATCACCATGTTCGGCGTGGTCGTTCCGAACTCACCGTCGTCGCTCTTCGACCAGTGATACGAGCACATGGCGGTGTAGAAGTACTCACCCGCACGGTTGTGCACGTTCTTCCAGTAAATGCGGCTCATGTCCTTGTCGATGTACATGATGACCTTACCGAAGTTGTAGTACGGATCGGTCGACTCGCCTTCGATCTTCCAGACCGGACGCTCGACGAGCACGAGGTTCTCCGTGATCTGCCAGGGCGCGCCCTCGTTGCCGGGCGTCTCGTATCCACCGCGGAGGTACGGGATGGGAACGTCCATCTTGCCTTCTTCGCCGGTCTTGATCTGCTTCAGCGCGTACGGGCCGATCACCGGGGCAAAGATGTTCTGCTCACCAACGATCTTCCACTTATAGTACTCGACCTTGCCCGCGTAGCAGTTCAGATCGTCGGAGAAGATGTCCAGTCCCGCGATGGGGTCGGAACGTGTGGCCGCGTTCACCCGACGCGCGCGGCGCATCTGCGGGAGATACGCCCAGATGTTGTCCTGCGCATCCCACTCATTGACCTGCTGCGAGAGGATGTTCACGCCCTCGGCGTCCGCCGGCTCCATCGCGTGGGACATCGTCGTCACGCGCAGGTTCTCCGGGTTATCGGCCGACTTCACGGTCCGACCCATGTAGGAGTTCGCGTGCAGCCACATCTTGATGCGACGGAACTCCCCATTGCGGTCGATGCCGTTCAGCGTGAACGTCGCGCCGACGCCTTCGCCCATCTGATTGGCGAGGTAGAAGTTCCACGCGACCTTACACGCGGCGAGTGGGTCCTTCGGGTCGATCCGCGGGAAGGGCTTCCCCCAGATGTGGTCGGGCGTCTCGCCGGTATCCGAGGTCGAGATCGCACACGTCTCGGCATCCAGCTTGTACTTCCCCTCGTTTGCCTCCGACGCGGCCCAGTAGTTGGCCGTGTAGTTCTCCTTGAACTTCTGATCGTCCAGGGGCACGACGGTGAACGTGTAGTCCCCCGCCTTCACGCGCTTCAGGACAGGATCCGGAAGCAGGTTCTCTGCTTTCTGCCAGTTGTCCTTCGAGAGCTTCCAGGCTCCTTCTGGCAAAGGCTGACCTTCGGCCAGCACGAGCGAGGGAGCAGCGAGAACCGCGGCGGCGGTCATCGCAACGAACCAACGACTATCGAGCATAAGATACCTCCATCTGATTTGTACGAATCGTACTGCCCGCGGTCCGCCGTCGGAGGTAGACCGCCTATTGGCCGGTGTCTTCTATGGTGCCTGCGCGCTCGCCAAGGCAGCAAGCTTGTCCATTTCCAGCAGGAGCACCGCTCCGACCAGAACCACGTGCCCCCCAGGCAATACCAAGGCGTAGGTTCCCGTCAATGGGGGGTTACGGTCCCCGACTAGGATCTGGATCTCCGGACCGTCCCGCGGAAAGAAAGAGATTCGTTCGTTGGGCTCATCGAGCCCGAATTCCTGGCGGGAGACCTCGGAAACGGGGCCGAGATCTGCCAGCTCGACCAGGTCCAGCACCGTCGTGAGGAAGTCCTCGGCCCGGTCGTTTCCGACCTTTTCGCGGCCGCTCGGGTCGATGATCTCCCAGGTCCCAGCGTTATTCTCGAGGCGAAAGTCCTTTCGCCCCCGGACGATCTCGATGGCTTCGATCGGGCCGAGATCCTGGGCAAGAAAGCGCTTCCCCTCGACCTTGGGCGGCGGCGGATTGAGGCGGGGAAGGGTGTCCACGATGAGGATCACACCGAGCAAGATCGCGAGCGCCGCCAAGCCGGCGAACATTCCCCGGCGAGACGAGAACGGAGCATCGCCCATGCCCTCGGCTTCACTCATCCCGCACTCCGCAGGCGGCGGCGCCAGCCCACCCAGCCACCCACCAGGAGCACCGCTCCGGGCAGGAGAATGACGGCGCTCCAGAACAGAATCCGCGCCTGAACGGCCGTCAAATAAATGCGCGAGAACGTCCCCCCGGGGCGTTGGTTCTCGCGAACCGCGATCAGGGCCTCGGCCCGAGCAGCCAGATGAGCCAGGTTGAGGAACAGATCCTCATTCCCCAGCGAGCCCGAGTAGAGGTTCGTTGCGAAGCTCACATCGCCAACGACGATGATCGAGCCATTGGCGTCCGCGCGCCCAGGGGGCGCCGGAGTGCCGACGGCCGCCTTCACGTGGGCGATGGCCACGACCGGCACGGGCCCTACGCGATCGATGCCCTCGCGAAACTTCGGATCCTCGGTCTCGACGCTCACTCGCTCCGCGTCGGCCCAGGTATCCGCACCCGTGAACGCAAGCGGTGCGTTGGTGATTCCGGGATTGGTAGGTGGCGCGACTGTCATCGACTGCGCAAGCGGCAGCACGGCAGGCGGCGCCCCGGTGTAGGGCAGAATCTCCTCGTTGAAGAAGGCGACTTGCGGCGCGAAGCTGTCGGCGAAGAACAACCGGTTGCGCTCGTCGACGATCAAATCGTTGCCGGGGAAAATCCCGTACTCCTCGACGAGAGCCTGGATCCTCTTTGGTGCGTTCGCCTCGAGCATGACCAGGGCACCACCCCCCCGCTCCAGATGCGCGCGAACGACCTTGATCTCAGTCTCGGTGAAATCGCTCTTCGGCCCAGCGATGACGAGAAGCGCGACGTCCTCCGCAATGCCGCTGCGCAGGTCACTGCTGCGCTCGACTCGGTAGTTGTCGGCCTCGAGGGCCTTCGCAACGACGGAGAGCCCGTCTCGCTCGTCCGGGTTACCCGGGTCACGCTCGCCGTGGCCTGTCGTGAACAGCGCCGTTCGTTCCAGCCCTTCGATCATCTTGATCAGATGGGTCGTGAGGGATCCCTCGGCGAGATCTCGAATGACCAGCTTTCGGTTCGCGTCTTCGATGACGCCCGCGTTGTAGCTCACGATCCCGTACCGGTTCGCCAACAGCGGGCTGCGATCGAGATCGTACATCTTGAAGTGGAAGTGCGAGTTCAGTTGCTCGAGGCGCTGTAGGAGATCCTTCAAGTAGCGGACCCGGCCCTGGTCTTGGCTGTTGTAGAAAGCAGTTACCGTGACGTCACGGTCCAGGCGCGCTGCCGTGCGCTGCGCCTGATCCGAAAGCGTATGCTCCTTGGTTGGCGTAAGGTCGAAGCTGACGTTGTGTGCGTAGCCGATCGCCAGCAGAAAGAGACCAATCAAGGCGATTAGCCCGAACTCGACCGCCAAGGCGGCGAGGTGCCAACCTGCCCCCTTCGGGATCATACGACCCCCCGCCAGGAACGGCTCTGCAAGGATCGCAAGGCTGCGTACAGAAAGAAGAAGATGAAGAAGACGAAGTACAGCACGTCCACCGTCTGCACCTTGCCGCTGGCAAAGCTGTAGTAGTGATCGAAGAGTGAAAGGAGAGTGAGGACCCGGATCAGCTCCTCGCTGCCCACGGCTTCGTTCCAGGTCATGAACCAGAAGAAGACGAGGATTCCGTACGTCACCATCGCCGACACGACCTGGTTCTCGCTCAACGTCGACGCGGCGAGTCCGCATGCGATGAACGCCGTCCCCAGCAGCACGAGCCCGAGAAGGCCCGCGGCGGGTGGTCCGAGATCGAACGGATGGAACACGTAGAAGACTCCGAACGGTATGAGCGCCAGGAGAACGAGGACGCCGAAGAAGGCCCAGGCGGCGAGAAACTTGCCCAGGATGATCTGGTAGTCCCGCACGGGAAGGGTCCATAGGAGCTCGATCGTTCCGAGCTTTCTCTCCTCGGCGAACAGGCGCATCGTCACGAGCGGCATCACCAGTAGAGTGACCAATCGGTAATCGATGAACACGTACCGCCAGAGGCCGGTCGCCAGATACTGCGCACCGAACGTCACGAAGAACGCGACGTCGCTGTAAAAGAAGTAGCCCGTCAGTCCGAGATAGACGGCCAGCAGCACGTAGGCCGTAGGTGACCCGAAATACGCGAAGAACTCGCGCTTTGCCATCGTGAGAACGGCGCGCATCGTCAGGACCTCTGACTCTCGTGCGTTTCGCCGACGAGCTTCAGGAAGATCTCTTCCAGCGTCATGACGACCGGCTGGAGCTCGAGAAGCCCGGCGCCACCATCGACGATCTTCGAGGCGATCTCGCGGCGCATGTCGAAGCCATGCTCCAAGCGCACCAGGATTCGAGTACCTTCGGCGCCACTCTCTTCGTCGGCCGGTGCTGCTTCGACGACCACCTCCGCAACGTGATCGACCGTGCGAAGCGAGGTCAGGAGAACGTCACTTGCCTCGACGACGCGCGCTGCGAACTCCTTGTATGGGCGCAGGCGGCGTTCGAGCTGGCTGGGCGCATCGACAGCGAGGATGCGTCCGCCGGCGAGGATGATCACGCGCGAGCAGATCATCTCGACCTCGGGCAAAATGTGTGTCGAGAGCACGACCGTTCGCTTCTCGTCTCCGAGACCTCGAATGAGAGCCCGGATGTCACTGACCTGCTCGGGGTCGAGACCCGACGTTGGCTCATCGAGAATCAGAACCGACGGATCTCCCAGCACCGCCTGCGCGATGCCGACGCGCTGCCGGTATCCCTTCGACAGGTTCCCCACCAGGCGATGAGAGACGTGTTCGATCCCGGTCGCCCCCATGGCCCAGGTGACCGTTTTCGTGACCTCACGCGCGGGAATCTGCTTCATGTCGGCGACAAACCGCAGATAGTCCGTCACGGCCATGTCCGAGTACAGCGACGTTCGCTCGGGCAGATAACCCAGGTTCCGGCGAGCGAGGATCGCTTCGCGAACGACGTCGTGCCCCGCGATCGAGGCCCGTCCGGACGTGGGCGGAAAGACGCCCGTCACCATTCGGAGCGTGGTGCTCTTCCCAGCTCCATTGGGGCCGAGGAACCCGATCACCTCGCCGCGCGCGACCTGGAACGAAACATCGCGAACGGCGACGGTCCCTCCGAAGCTCTTGTGCAGATGCTCTGCGCAAATCTCGGCGGGGCCGGTGTCGGCTTGTGTCGCGCTGGAACTCACCGTCACTCCAAGCCTCCCGGCTCAGGCGATCGCCCGCAAACCATTCCGGCCCAATGGTCGGATCGCCCGCCCGAAGGGGGGCTTCCGGTTAGTGGACGAAGCTGAATTCTTTGCTCGGATCGAACGGCTCGGGCGGGCCCTTGCCCTCGGCCGCCAACCGCTCGAGCGCCGCATCTCGGCGTTTGATGAGGAAGTTCGGGCGGATGATCTTCACCAGAGACGGCACGACGACGAGGCCACCGAACGTGTTCAGTGACATCAGAAGCGCAAGGAGGATCCCCATCTCCGCCTGGAACTTCAGGCTCGAGAAGAACCAGAACACCGTACCCGCGAACATCGTGGTCGCGGTGAAGATGATCGCCTTGCCCGTAGTCGCGGTCGCGTAGTCGACGGCGTCGTCGATGTCGCGACCCTCGTCGAAGCAGTCCAACATTCGACTGAAATGATAGATGCCGTAATCGACACCCACCCCCGCGCCGGCCGCTGCGACCGGTAGTGAGTTCACGTTTAGATCGATCTTGAAGATCACCATCACGGTCTCGCACAAGAACTGCGCGAAGATGACCGGCACCAGAAGGATCAGTGTGCAGACGACCGAGCCATAGGTCATGAAGAGACACACGGCGACGACGCACCACACGGTGATGAGCGTAACCCAGTAGCTCTCTTCGACCTTCTCGTTCACCGCAGCCAAGATGCCGAACATGCCGCCGGCGAGTCGGAACCGAACGCTGTCGGTCTCGTTCTGGTGGGCAAACTCCTTCGCTTGGTCGATCGCGTTCGAGATGATCGCGTTGGAGTGGCCGCGGAATAGAGTCACGACCGTTCCGAACTGATAGGCGGAGTCGACGAAGCGATCGAGATCACCTGCCTGCCCCGACTGCGTAAACGCGTAGAAGAGCTGCCCGATCTCTTGCGGCGTCTCGGGAATGTAACCCCATTTGGGGTCGCCCTCCCGATACGTTCTCGCGAGTTGCTTGATGATGTTGACGACCGAGACGGAGATGGCCGCACCTTCGACCTCTTCCATCTCCATGCCGTACTCTTCCATCAACTCGAGCGGCTCCTTGCTCTTGATGAGGTCGGGGCCTTGCGCGTCTGCGATGGCGATCAACTGACTCGCACCGAGGAAGCTCGAGTTCAGTTCGTCATATGCCTGGTTGTACGGGTGATCGGGGAACAACAGCGCCGCACCTGGCGACATGTCGCCCACCTTCAAGTAGGTGGTGCCCACAACCATGCAGATCGCACCGACGACTCCGGTCGTCACGACCATGTACCAGCGTTTGTTGCCTTCGCTCGCGTACACGACCTTGAGCGTGATCCACTTATAGAAGCGCTCCGACCACAGCCTCTTCGTGGCTTCTTCTTGTTCCGGCGTCGGGGTCTCCGGCGGCTTGATGTACAGCAGGATGATCGGGTGCAGCGTCACCACGCTGATGAAGATCGAGATGATCCAGAAGGACGCGAACAACGCCACCTTCATGATCAACGGAATCGGCGCGAAGGCTACGAGTAGAATGCCCATGCCGTCGGTGATGATCGACGCGATCGCTGGTGGAAACAGCGCGCTGTACGAGTCGACGATCGCCTGCATCTTGTCGCCCGACTTGTGGTACTCGTCGTGATAGCGATCCATCGACTGGACCGAATGACTGAGCGCGCGCGCAGTCAAGAAAATTGGGATGACGAGCACGAGCGGGTCGAGGTTGAAGCCCATCAAGGCTCCGAACGCGAGACCCCAGATACTCGATAGGATTCCGGAGAAGAGCGGCACCCAAATACCCGTCCACGTCCGGAAGTACACCCACAACAGCACGCCCAGAGTGACGAACGTCAACCCAAAGACGATGCCCACCTGATAGGCATATCGCATGATCGATGTGAACAAATAGGGGAAGCCGGTGATCATGATCTCGTGATCCCCGTCCGCCTCCTGGGCCTTCAACTCCTGGAGTCGATCGAACAGGTAGTTGAAGTCGAGATCCTCTTCCCAGAAGCCCGCAGTGACCAGTGCGGCCGAGTCATCCTCGGCCGTATAGACGCCGTGAATGCCCTTCGTCGCGTAGACCGCAAACTTCACGCGGTCGGCGTCCTCCTGGGTCGAGGGGACACCTGGGTAGTAGACCTCACGCACCTGAATCTGCCCGCGATAGTTGCTGATCGACTTCATCTTGGGCGAGGCGATCGAGAGGATCTGGTAGGGCACGACACCCTTGGTCTCGATGATGAACTTGGTGACCCGGTCGACCTTCTGGAGGGTCTCCGGATTGTAGATGCTGCTGCCGTCCTTCTTCTTGACGATGATCTGCAGAACGTTTGCGGAACCAAACATCTGCCGGAACTCGTTGTAGATTTTGATGTACGGGTGCTTCTGGGGGTAGAAGTCGAAGAAGTCCGTATTGAGGCGCATGTCGCGCAGCGACCACATGAAGAAGAGGGTCAGCGCGGCAACGATGATGCTGATCGCCTTGCCGTACTTCAGAAGAATGCGGAGATAGGCCTGTACGATGCTCTGCGGGATCATGTTTGCTCCGTTCTTCTCGGGTCAGCCGCCGTGCTCGATGATTCGCTTGGTCTCCGTCTCTGCACCGAGAAGAGTCGCGGCCGCACCATCGGTCCGGTAGACGAGCCCGGCGCCACCCACGAGATACCCGGTGTCACCCTGCATGCTGAGACCGCGGAACCACTCCGACGACATCTCGATCGGTGTCTCGAAGACCTCCCAGGTCGCGCCACCGTCCGACGTGTGGAGCACCGTGCCTTGCCCACCGACGATCCATCCCGTGTTGCCCGACACCATGACGTCGTAGTAGGCGCGCTCGCGGAACGGCCCGCGCACGGGCCTCCACGACTCGCCGCCGTCGGTCGTCGTCAAGATCACGCTGTCGATTCCCACCGCCATGCCGTTCATCGCATCCCGCATGTGGATTCCGAAGAGCGTGCTCTCCAGGCCCGTGTCCTGCTGGGTCCAGGTTTGGCCGCCGTCCGAGCTCTTGATGATGGTGCCGAACTCACCCGAGACCCAGACGTTGTTCTCGTCGGCGTACGACATGCCGTAGAGAAGTGCGTCGTTCGGTGCGACGCCCATGTCGAGCGCCATGTCGGGAAGCTTGAAGTCCTCGGGCAACCCGACATCCTGCCAGGTCTGTCCACCATCTTCGGTGTGCACGACCTGGCCGAAGTCGCCGACCGCAGTGCCCCGCTTGGTGTTCGCAAACCGGATTTGAAGGAGGTTTCGCTCGACCGGAGTCTGCTGCTCGGTCCAGGTGCTGCCGCCGTCGGTCGTCGCGTAAACCGCGCCGTCGGTCGTCGACACCCAGACGTGTTGGTCGTCCACACAGGTAATGCTGAAGAACGGCCTCAGGCCCCCCGTCGTCTGGCGGAGCCAGCTCTTGCCGCCATCTTCCGTTCGGAAGACGCGACCGAGGTCACCAGCAATCCATCCCGTGTCGGCAGACGTGAAGCACGCCCCGAACAGGTTCACGCGGATGTCGTCGGGCGGAACGATATCTCCTGGCGAGGACGCGTGCGCGCCTACCGGAGCAAGAACCAGCAGAGACGCAAAGGCCCCCACCAGGAACGATCGAAGACGAGGTGGCATCATTGCCGGGCTCCCTCCAGATCCCAGGGGTTCGGACATAACTGAATTTGTGGTCATCGCAGAAAACAGGCGAGCTTGGCGGAGAATCCGCCAAGCTCGCTTGCGCCTAACAGGTTTGCCTTGGATCAGGCCAGACAAAATCGAGAAAAAATCAGAGCACGTACTCCAGCTGGAGACGCACGTTGTCGCGATCGCGCACCAAACCGAAGGTCTGATTGAAGACACCCGAGTCGATGGCCGTGTAGTCGACGATGAAGCGCCACGGATCCCGCACGAAGCGCACGCTCGGCTGGAAGACGAACATGCCCTGCCAGTCGTAGAACATGCCGAAGCCCGGGGTCGCCTGAACCGTCGAATCCGTGAACGGGATCGTGGTATTGTAGGTCGTGTTGATCAGGAGCGTGTGCAGGAACTGGTCCTCGTGAATGTGCGTGACGCGCGTCGAGTTATTCGGCACCGGAACCGACACGGACATACACGGATTCCCGTTGCCGTCCTCGAACTTGCAGTCCACGTAGTCGAAGATGTGCTGGTAGAACATCTGCGTCGAGAAGAAGATCGACTGACGCGGGTTCAACCACGTGATGTACTGGTTCATGTCCCAGCCGACCACGGCCTTGATGGTATCGTTGCGAGTCAAGGTGTCGTGCTGGCCTGAGAGGACAGGGCCGAGGAAGTTCGCCAAGTAGTTCGGGTCGAGCGTCGATTCCGTGCCGGGGAACGACGCCTCTGTCGGGCCGAGGAAGAACGTCTGGTCTCGGAACCAGGCGACCTCGGAACGCAGGACCGACTGCAGATCGGGAAGGGCCGTGGTCATCGCCGCACCATTGATCCAGACCCGCGGTGCGGTCAGATCCGCCGTGATGATGCTCACGCCGTTCGGCTGATAGCCGATATCCTCCGGGTCCGCCGCGCGGAACCGGACCCCCTGGATGTCGAGGGTCGTGAAGTAGCTCGCTGCCGTGAACGTAAAGTCGGAAACGTTGAAGACGAATCGACCCCCGCCACGAACGTCACCCACCTGAGGGGCAATCATATTCTGCAGGGTGCGACCGGTGTAGGGCCCCAGTGGCGTCGACCAGGGTGAGCCCGCGGGAGCGCCCGGGTTCCATGCGACGGTGTTGTCGTACGCGGCGTAGCCCTCGATGAAGGCCTGCTCGAGGGGGCCCAGACTGCCCAGGTAGTAGCTCGCGCGAATCATGTTGAGGGGCACACGCCGCTCATCGAGATCGATGAAGAATCCGCCGAAGCTGTTATCGACCGGGTTGATGTTGTCCAGAAGGCGGAAGACGTCCGTCTCGCCCCAGACCAGGTTCTGACGACCGGCGCGGATGAAGAGATCACCCATCTCGACGTCGAGGAATGCCTGGAACAACCGGTTGCGGTAGCTGCCGACTTGGCGCAATCGGTGGCGAACAAAGTAGGTCATGTCGCCGAGCTGGTCGAGCTGCGCGTCGTTGAAGGTCGGGCTCTGCCGCAAGAAGGCCTCGAGCTCGTTACGCGTCTCAGTCGAGGTGCGGAACTCGCTGGGGCCCCAATCGTAGATCCCCTCGTACTCGCCTCGGTAGCCGAGGGTGTACTCGAGCGACGTCACCCACTTGGGCAGGAGGTCGTCGAACATCGGCAGGATGTCGTGATCCCACTCGACGTCGAGGAAGTAGCGATTCTGGAGGATGTGGCCGGCGCCTGAGTAGACGAAGGTGCCGCCGAAGGAGTTCGGAGCATCGGGACGAGTCGACTGCTTGGAATTGGTGCCGAAACGAACGTTCGCGTATGCGCGCAGACTTACGTTGATCGTCCCCTCTTCGTTCAAAGGAATTGCGTCAGCGCGACCGGCGAGGCCAGCGATCATCGATCCAGCGATCAGGATTGCGAGCAGCCACCTTGCTCGTACAGGAAACATGAGACCCCCTCTCAGGCCGGCCATTGCGACCGGCATTGCCGTCCACGCGCAAATGCAGCGTCACCTGACGTGGAGTTGGCGCGGTTCTATGCTTTGCGCATCGGGCCTGTCAACGATTCCGGCCCATTCCTGCTGACCTGGCCGCTCACACGACCGTTTCGACCGCGCCTTTTGACTCCGGCGCGCTTCAACGTATAGCCCCCAGATCGAGAGGAGTTCCGATGATGGAGGTGCAGTCTCGAGGGGTGAGAGCCGCGGTCCGGTGGGGCGGCGGAATCGTGGCCGTAGCCGCCCTGGCCGGCCTCGTTCCGGCCGAGGTGGGCGCCGAGCCCTACATGGCACTGCGCGAGGGCCGGAAATGCGGGACCTGCCATGTGAACCAGACCGGTGGCGGGATGCGGACGCTGTTGGCCAACACCCACATGAAGGAGATCACCCACTACCGGGACATCTTTCCCGAGTTGGATGACGCGGCTGAGGTCTTCAACGGTCAGATCACGAGCTTTTTCTCCATAGGTGGCGACCTGCGGGTGACCGATTCGATCATCTTCCAGGACGAACCCGACGAAAACGGCTTGGTACCCCACAAGGCCCTGCGTGGCCGGGTCGACGAGAACGTTCTCGACGTCCGCGAGGGTGCCCTGTACTTCGACGTCCAGCTCGTCGAGGATTTCCTCTCCATCTACACCGACCTGAACCTGGCCCCCGGCAGCCCCGTCGCCCGTGAGGTTTTCGGCCTCCTGCGCGGAGTGATTCCATGGCAAGGCTACCTCAAGGCAGGCCGATTCTATCTGGATTACGGCCTCAAGATGGAGACCGACAACCTCTTCAGCGTGAACCTCCCCTCCCAAGACCTCTTCGTCCGCGGCCGGACCGGGACCGGGTTCACCGGCTTCGATTCCGGCATCGAGATCGGCTTCCAGCCTGGCCCATGGCACTTCACGACCTCGGTGACCGACCCCTCGTCGGGCGATACCGGCGTCCGCGTGACGTCCAATGGCTACGGCATGTGGCGCGACCTCCCCGTGATCGAGAACGCCATGCTGGGCGCGTCGTTCCTCTACAACGCGCCCACCGGATCGGATCAATACATCTACGGCTTTTACGCCGGCTCGACCCTCGGGCCGCTCGAGTATCAGGCCGAAGTCGACTTCATCCATCAGAGCTCCGACGGCCGGGAATCCGTCGGGACCTTTCTCGCCTACGGGGAGATCAACTACCTGCTGCTCGACTGGATCAACACCAAGGCATTCGGGGAGTTCGCCGACAACGACGGGATGCTCAGCACCGGCGACGTAAAACGCACCGGCACCGCTCAGAACCGTTTCGGGTTCGGTATCGAGCCGTTCCTCGGGCGATTCCTTCAAGCCCGACTCTTCTACTCCGTCGCGAACGGCCCAAAAGACGTCGCCGAGACGAACCAGAACCGCCTGGTGCTCGAGCTCCATATGTTTTTCTAAAGCTTCGTAAACAGCGCCGGGGAAACGACCTTGAGCGCCGGCTCCGACTGTGGCACTGCTGCAGGCAACGAGTGTTCGGCCGGAACGAGGAGAGGAACGAATCATGTCCTGTGCCCCCCGGAGCCGGCGCTCTCTCAGCTGGTTGTGGGTAGGACTGTGGTTGGTGGTGGCGTGCCCCGTAGAGGCACGTGAGACAGCGCGGTTCAGCAACGAAGCAGAATTCGACGTACCGGTCGGCCTCGAGGCTCGCGTGCAGCACTGGGTCGACATCTTCGCGCGCTACTCGCTGACGGAAGCCGTCGTCCACGACCGCCTGCATCCTGAATACGTCCTGGCCGTCGTCCCGCTTCGCACGGGCCGCGGCACCGAGCTGGCCGAGATCAAAGAGCGCTACCAAGAGTTGGTCCAAGAGGTCGCGCGAGTCCCGGTGTGGGGGACGAGCCCGTTTTTGCACCTCTTCCAGGTGCCGATCGACCCACGGCGCATCGCGAGCGCGAGCGATCGCATCCGCGTCCAACGCGGACAACGCGAGGTCATGGGCAAGAGCATCGTGCGCTCACGCCGCTACCTGAAGCGCATCCGCGAGGAATTTCGGCGGATGGATCTGCCCGAAGCGCTCGCCTATCTCCCGCACGTAGAGTCGTCGTTCAACTCCCGTGCGCGATCGAGCGCCGGCGCTGTCGGGCTTTGGCAACTGATGCCGGGAACCGCCCGCCCCGCGCTCCGCGTCGACCGCCGCGTGGACGAGCGCACCCATCCCTATAAAGCCACTCGGGTTGCCGGTGAGTATCTCCAGCACGCCCATGAGACACTGGGCAGCTGGCCGCTCGCGATCACCGCCTACAACTACGGCCTCACCGGCACCATGCGCGCCGTCGAAGCCGTCGGCTCTACCGACCTCGCGCACATCATCGCCCGCCACGACGGGGGAAACTTCGGCTTTGCCGTCCGGAACTTCTACGCGCAGTTCGTCGCGGCGGCGCACATCGCCGAGAATGCGCAAGAGTATTTTCCCGAGCTCGTGAACGAGAACGGAATCGAGCACGTGGTTCGCAAGGGCGACACGCTCTGGGATCTCGCACGACGCTATGGCGTGTCGATCGACGCCATACGACGAGCCAACATGTTGTCGCGCTCCGCCTACCTGCGACTCGGGCAGCGCCTTCTGATCCTCGGCTGACGGGTCGATCGATCCGCTTGCCGCTCAGTCCCCGAAGTAGGTCTCGATACTGCTCGACTCGATTCCGATGTCGAGTAGCTCGTCGCCACGGCGGACCTTGAGGCGGACCATCGCCCCCGCCGGCTGCTTCCTGATCGCTGCGTACAGTGAGCGGCGGTCGGTCGTCTCCGCGCCGCCCGCCTCCACGATGATGTCACCCGAAGAGAGCCCGGATGCCTCGGCCGGCGTATCGGGCAGCACCGCCGCCACGATGACGTTCGCGCCGACCGGATAACAGGTGATGCCGATCCACGCATGGCCGTTCTTGTTTGCGTACGTTCCGGTCTTTGCAACGGAGTCCAGCATCGCGGCCGAACTGCACGCGGGCACCGCGAGGGTAAACTTGCCCACCTCTGCCAGCGAGAGCGACACGACACCGAGCATCTCGCCTCTGGCATCGACCAGAGGTCCGCCGCCCAAGCCCGGACTCGCGGCACTGCAGGTGAGCGCGTGATCGACCATGTATTCCCAGAAAGCCTCGAACGGCGCGTACGACGTCACGACCCCGCTGCTGACCCGGCGCCCCTCTTCGTGCGCCGCAACCAGGAACGCCTCTTCGCCGACGACGGCCTCGGTGGTCTGACGGATCCGCAGGCCCGGCAGTCGCGCCGTCCCGACGTCCACCAGCGCGAGTCCGACCGAGTGATCGATGCCGACGACCCGTCCCGCGACGCTCTCCCCCTCGGGCGGCGTCACCTCGACGTCGCGGGCTCCGATCACCAGATAATGCGCCGTCAGCACGAGCCCCGATGGCTCGATCACCGTGCCGGCCCCCACCCGATCCGTACCCAGGATGCCGGCCGACGGGTGGGCCGAGGGGATCTCCGAGCGCAACTGCATCGTCGTTCGCAGGGCCTTGTGGAGAAGGTGAATGGAGGCGTTCAAGGAGCTAGTCTCTGTAGCGAGAGCCGTGCCTCGGCACAGACGAAGCGCTTCGCATGTGGTCAGTCGAGCTCAAGATCCCAGCTCCGGCCTCGGACGTCTTCCGAAGCCTCGGCCGACAAAAGGGTGCGTTCTGGTTGGATGACGCCCTAGGCGGCGCCTCCTTTATGAGCTTCGCTCCGACGGCGCAACTGTGGATCGACGCCGACGGACACGCGCACCGATCCCTGGCCGGCAAAGAGTCGGTCGAACCCGGCGATCCGATCGAGGCGATCGCTCGATTCGTTTCGGAGGCCCCGCCGTTCGACGGGACCACACGCGCGCCTCGCACCGTCGGCTTCCTCGGCTACGACCTGGGGCCAATTCTCGAACCACACCTCGCTGCGAGGCAGACGGACGACGAGGCCGTACCGCGCGCCTACTTGGCGCGGTACGACGCTGTGGCCTCGTGCGTCGCTCTAGATCGCACCTCGGACGCGCCATGCCGGCTCGTCATCGACGCCATCAGCAAGAGCGCCGGCGCGCCACTTCTCGCCGCGCTCGCCGGCATCGCGACTCCCGACATCGACCACGAACCCGATGGACGGCTGATCGAGTCGCCTCAGTGGGCCGAGTATCGATGCGCGATCGCGCGCGCGCTCGACTACATTGCGGCCGGCGACGTGTACCAGGTGAACCTCGCGCGGCGGTTTCGCGTACGCAGCAACACGCCTCCGGCCGACGCCTACCTCGCCCTTCGTGCCGCACAGCCCGTGTCGCACGGCGCCTTCCTCGATTGCGATCGTTTCGCGATCCTGTCGAACTCGCCAGAACGCTTCTTGCGTGTGCACGGCGAGGCCATCTGCACCGAACCAATCAAGGGCACGCGCCCCCGACACCCGAGGCCCGAGACCGACCTCGGTCTCAGCGCCGAACTACGCGCCGACCCCAAAGAGCGGGCCGAGCACGTGATGATCGTCGACCTCGAGCGCAACGATCTTGGACGCATCTGCGAGAGCGGTAGCGTTCACGCAACGTCGTTGCTGCGGCTGGAGAGCTTCACGACGCTCCACCATCTCGTCTCGACGGTCGAAGGGCGGCTCCACAGAGGAACGGATCTGGCGACGATTCTGCGCGCCACCTTTCCCGGCGGATCCATCACCGGCGCCCCCAAAATCCGCGCAACCGAAGTGATCGAAGAACTCGAGCCGCACGGACGCGGCCTCTACACCGGCAGCCTCGTGTGGTTCCGAGCCGAGGACGACTTCGACTCGTCGATCGCGATTCGCACCGCCATCGCACGCGACGGCATCTACTCCTACCACGCCGGCGGCGGAATCGTGGCGGACTCGGACGCACATCGCGAGTTTGAGGAATGCTGGCTCAAAGCCCGCGCCTTCCTCACCTCGTTCCTCGGACCCGACGCGGCAACCGCACTGTCACCGGAGTCGACGAACCGCCGCCGCGCGGAGCTTGCCGCCAACTCCGGTGCGCAAGACGCTCGAAGGTCGCCGAGTTGAGTGCGCCGAGGCCACGAAGCGTGGTCTGGCTCGATGGACGGGTGCTCCCCTCGGGCCGCGCTCGAATCTCGGTGTTCGACCGCGGCCTTCTCTACGGCGACGCGGCGTTCGAAACGGTGCGAGTCTACGGCGGCAAGCCATTTCGCTGGCGCGAACACCGTCGACGGCTCGCGACGACCCTCGAACTGCTCGCCATCCCGTTCCCAGACGTCGACCTGCGACGTGCGATCGACGACCTGATCACCGCCGGACGATTGCCGGAAGCCGCAATCCGACTGACGGTGACCCGCGGAGTTGGAGAAGGCCTGGCGCCTCCGCCCGGACTCGAGCCCACCGTTCTCCTGATGCCGAGAGCAATTCCCGCTGGACTCGAGGCGGCGCGCGCGACCGGGGTCCACGTCATCCGGCTCCCGTTCGGCCAGGGCCGCTTCGGCTTCACGACCGGCCACAAGACAACGAACTACGCCGCGGCGGTACAAGGGCGGATTCGGGCGCGAGAGGCCGGCGCGTTCGAAGCACTCTACGTCGAACAGGACGGCACCCTGAGCGAGGCGACCACCAGCAACGTCTTCGGCGTCAAGCGCGGACGGCTTCTCACGCCTCCAATGGCGGCCGGATGCCTTCCCGGAATCACGCGGGAGCTCGCCCTCCAACTTGGGCGAAAGGCGGGGGTTCCTACGCGGGAACGCGCACTACGGTCCGGCGAGCTCCGCGACTTCGACGAGATCTTCCTGACGGGGAGCGTGATCGAGATCATGCCCGTCATCCGAGTCGACGACCGTACCATCGGGTCGGGCGCGCCGGGCCCGATCACGACCCAGCTGCAGCGCGCCTACCGGCGGCGAGTTGCAGCCATGCGAAAATAGCCCTAACCGGTCCCCGAGGATGCAGCCTCTGCAAGACACCATCGACGACGTCTTCGGCGTCTTCGTCACCTTCATCACGCCGATCCTATTCTTCGACTTCGGCGTCGGCGTTCCCTTCATCATCATCGTCCTCGTGCTCGGCGGCATGTTCTTCACCCTGCGGTACAGCTTCGTGAACGTCCGCCTGTTCCGACACGGAATCGACTGCGTGCGGGGCAAGTTCGACGATCCCGACGATCCCGGTGAGATCTCGCACTTTCGCGCTCTGACCTCGGCACTCTCTGCCACCGTAGGTCTCGGCAACATCGCCGGCGTCGCCGTCGCCATCGCAGCCGGGGGACCGGGCGCGATCTTCTGGATGTGGCTCGTTGCGTTCTTCGGGATGAGCCTCAAATTCTCATCGTGTGCACTGGCCCAGATGTACCGTCAGATAGGACCCGATGGCCACGTGCTGGGGGGACCCATGGTTTACCTCCGCGACGGAATTCGCGAGCACTACCCCCGACTCGGATGGCTCGGGAGCGCACTCGGTCTTCTCTTTGCGGTGCTGACCATTCTGGCGTCGTTCGGCGGCGGGAACATGTTCCAGGGCAAGATGTCGTTCGAGATCGCGCGTTCCGTCATCCCTGCCCTGGATACCGTGCCAGGGATGGCCTGGATCGTCGGCTTCACGTTCGCGGCACTGGTCGGCTTGGTCATCATCGGCGGCATTCGCCGGATCGGAGAAGTCACCGGGCGCATGGTGCCCACGATGTGCGCGTTCTACGTCGCGATCTGCTTCGTCATCATCGCCGCCAACGCGACGCATGTACCGTCTCTCTTCGTAGACATTTTTCGACAGGCATTCTCGCCGGAGGCGGCATTCGGCGGGTTCATTGGCGTCCTCGTCCAAGGCACGCGCCGAGCCGCCTTCTCGAACGAGGCAGGCCTCGGCTCCGCCTCCATCGCACACGCAGCCGCCCGCACCGACGAACCGATTCGCGAGGGAGCCGACGCCATGCTCGGGCCCTTCATCGACACGATCGTCGTCTGCACGATGACCGCTCTCGCGATCTTGATCACCGGCGTGCACGACCCAGGTGCCCAGATGAGTTGGGCGGATGGGGCGATCCTCACCGCGCGCGCGTTCGGCACGTTGCATTCGGCCGCCCCCTACCTGCTCGTCGTCGCCGTCGTGGTCTTCGCGTACTCGACGATGATCTCTTGGAGCTACTACGGGGAGAGAGCGACCGAGTTCTTGTTCGGCCGCGCCGGAATTCTGCCGTACCGAATCGTGTACGTCTTCTTCGTCGCGCTGGGGCCGGTGCTGCGGGTCGACGACGTGCTCGACTTCTCCGACATGATGCTGCTGTCGATGGCCTTCCCGAACGTTCTCGGAATGCTCCTCCTGGCCCGCCACGTTCGCACGAAGACAGACGAGTACGTGGCCCGGAACATTTGACGCGACACTCGGGTCAGCCGACGCCGAGAGAGAAGGCTCGTTAGGTACCGAGCAGGAACGGCAGTGCGGTCATGCCGGCACCGACCAGAATGCTGAGCGTAGCCATGCTCGCTTCCTGCGCCTTCTCAGAGAAGCTCTTCTCCTTCGATCCGAACTCGCCGGAGCCGGGCTCGTCGTCCCAAAAGGGATCGGAGTGGTCCCCGAGCGCCTGGTCGGCTCCGCCGTCACCATCGTACAGCCAACCAACACTCGGCGACGGCTCGTCCCAGATTTCGTCGATCGAGCTGCCCCCCTGAAACGACGAGTGAAAGAAGGGATCGTCGAAGGGGTCGTCCGAATTGTAGTTCGAGAACGGGTCGTCCGGCCGGCTCTGAGAGCATGCGCCGGCGATGATCATCACGGCAACCATCAGCCGTCCCGCCCAAGTCCTCATGGCCTCTCGACTCACACCAATCTGATTACCAGGTACCCTGAGTGGAGGGAAATCAGATCGCGGCGGCCCCGCGCGCAAGATCGGCCAGGGCCTCCCGCAGAAACCGGCCCGTATAGGAACGTTCGCACGCGGCGACATCCTCGGGTGTGCCTTGCACGACGATCTCGCCACCCGCCTGCCCGCCCTCGGGACCGAGATCGATCACGTGGTCGGCGACCTTGATGACATCTAGGTTGTGCTCGATCACGATCACCGTGTTGCCACCATCGACGAGCCGACGGAGCACTTCGAGGAGTCGGCGTACGTCCTCGAAGTGCATCCCGGTCGTCGGCTCGTCGAGAATATAGAGCGTCTTGCCCGTCGCGCGCCGCGACAGTTCCTTCGCCAGCTTGATCCGCTGCGCCTCTCCACCCGACAACGTAGTGGCCGATTGCCCCAGATGCAGGTACTCGAGCCCCACATCGCGCAACGTCTCGAGACGCATACGGCAGGACGGAACGGCCGACAGGAATTCGAATGCCTCGACCACAGTCATCTCGAGCACGTCGGCGATCGACATCCCTTTGTAGAGAACCTCGAGCGTCTCGCGATTGTACCGCCGACCGCTGCAAACCTCGCAGGTGACGTAGACGTCGGGGAGGAAGTGCATCTCGATCTTGAGGAGCCCATCCCCCGTACATGCTTCGCACCGCCCACCCTTCACGTTGAACGAGAACCGGCCGGGCTCATAGCCACGGACTCGTGACTCCGGAAGTTGGGCGAAGAGATCGCGGATCGGTGCAAAAAGCCCCGTGTAGGTCGCCGGGTTCGAGCGGGGCGTGCGCCCGATCGGTGCTTGATCAATGTCGACGACCTTGTCGAGAAACTGCCCTCCCCCGATAGAGTCGTGCGTCCCCGGCGTGTCCTTCGCGCGGTAAAGCTGTTTGGCGAGCCCCTTCCAGAGCGTGTCGACGACCAGCGACGACTTCCCCGATCCCGAGACCCCAGTGACGCACGTCATCGCTCCGAGGGGCACATCGACGTCGAGACTCTTGAGATTGTTGTGCCGCGCGCCCCGAATCTCCAGACTCCACCCGTTCCCGCTCAAACGCTGCTCGGGCAACGGAATCTCGAGGCGCCCGGCAAGATAGCTCCCCGTAAGCGATCCTTCGACGTCCCGCACTTCCGCCGGCTTCCCTTGGGCGACCACCCGCCCACCCCGCCTGCCGGCGCCCGGCCCCATGTCGATCAGGTGATCGGCGGCGAGCATGGTGTCGCGATCGTGCTCGACGACGAGAACCGAGTTGCCCAGGTCGCGGAGACGCTCGAGCGTCCCCAGAAGCCGTTCATTGTCACGCTGATGCAGCCCGATCGACGGCTCGTCGAGCACGTAGACCACGCCGACGAGGGACGAGCCAATCTGCGTCGCGAGCCGGATTCGCTGTCCCTCACCGCCCGAGAGTGTCCCCGCACTGCGGTCGAGGGTGAGATAGGTGAGTCCCACGTCACTCAGGAAGCCAAGCCTCTCGACGATCTCTTTCAGGATCAACCGCGCGACCACCTGTTTGTGCGGCGGCAGATCGAGACCAGCCACGAACTCGTGCGCGTCCGCAATCGACAGTCCCGTCAGCTCCGAGATCGAGCGACCGCCAACGCGAACATACTCGGCCTGCGGGCGAAGCCGGCGACCGCTGCAACCCTCACAGGGGAGTGCGCTCTGATAGGCCTCGAGCTCCTCGCGCCGCTGGTCGGAGCCGGTCTCGTGGTAGCGCTTGTCGAGAAGCGCGAGGACTCCTGCGAAGGGCCGAGACACCTTGCGGCCGCGTCCGACCGCCACCTCGATCTTCGTCTTACCGGTCCCGTGCAGCACCTGTTCCCGCACCGC
>JAJCZO010000184.1 GCA_029262355.1 Deltaproteobacteria bacterium | reverse complement strand
GATCGCCGTTGCGACGACGACGCCGAGTGCGGCGAGTCGGAGCATCGTCGACGCTCGGCTCGTAGGCTGGTTGGCAGTGGGCATGGCGTTGGGACCTCGGTCCGCGAGATCAGCCCGAGACTCTATCGAGTGGGTTCGTCTGGATCGAGCCCCTCAGGAGCGCAGGTTGCCGGCAAGGGCACGCTCGGCGACGGAGCGCATTTCGGCCAGGAAGCGCTCGCGACCGAATCGCAGCGATTCCCGATGCATCGCAAGGGGATCGAAGCTCAGCTGTTCGAGCCGTTGTAGTGCCGCTACCAGATCGTCCGGGGTCTGGCGCTGGAACCAAACTCCGCAGACAGACGGCTTCACGGACTCGGTCGCACCTCCCACGCCGTAGGCCACGACCGGGCATCCCCGAGCGAAGGCTTCCACCGGGACCATCCCGAAGTCTTCCTCGCCCGGAAAGATGAGCCCGCGCGCCCTCGAGAAATGGTCGTGGAGCGAAGAATCAGATTGCCAGCCCAGAAGCTCGACGTGCTTTGGAGGATTGGGCCGCAGTCGCTCCACGTCCGGCCCAGTGCCGATCACGACGAGTCGTCGCCCGAGCCTTCGGCATGCCTCGATGGCGAGATCCAGGCGCTTGTAGGCCGTATGGAAGCCGACGCTGAGATAGTAATCGGATCGCGTCGTTGGCACTGGGGCTTGCGGTAGGTCGATCGGCGGGTGGACGACCTCCGCGGTTCGGTGGTAGGCGCGACGGATGCGCTTGGCGACGTGGGCCGAGTTCGCGACGAAGACGTCGACACGCTCGGCCGCTCTCTGGTCCACCGTTCGCGCGTGTGCGATCGCGGCCCCGAACAGGGGCCGAAGGAGGGAGGGCAGGCCCTCGCGGTACTCGCGCCGCATCTCTTCTTCGTAGGCGTATCGCATCGGCGAGTGGCAGTAGCAGATGACGGTGGTGCGCGGCGCTGGCCGCATCGCTTTCGCGACCGCCGCGTCGGAGCATAGGACGAGGTCGACGTCGGGAAGATGGATGCTAGCCGCTGCCGTCGGGAGCAGTGGGAGTAGTTTGGGATAGTGGCGCGTCGCGCCTGGAATGTGCTGCAAGAAGGACGTGTGCACCTCCCTCTGGTTGAGCGGCGATCCCTTCAATCCGGCTGGGTCGTAGACGAGCGAGTAGATCGGCGCGTCGGGCACGAGTTCAGCGAGCGCCTCGAGTACTTTCTCGCCGCCGCGTGGGCGCACCAGCCAGTGGTGTGTCAAGACGGCAGAGCAGGAGAGCGAGTTGATGAGGGCACCACTTTCAGAGAGTCCGCGCGGTGCGCGACGCGATCTCGAGCATCGTGTCGACCCTTGCGGCAACGGCGGAGAGTCCCTGGGTTTCCATTCCTCCGCGCGACCCGGCTTTCAGTCGTGCGTAGACTCCCTCGACGATGCACGCCATCTTCCACCATCCGAAGGTCACGAAGTACGGGAGCTCGGTCAGGTCGCGCCCGGAGCGTCTCGAGTAGAGTTCCGCGACGTCGTCGCGTCGCACGAATTCCGTATGGAGGGTCGGGGGGGATGAGAGGAAAGAGTACTCGTCACCAGGATCGGCCCAGTACAGAAGCGACCAACAAAAGTCGGCGACCGGATCTCCCAGGGTGCAGAGTTCCCAATCTAGAACCCCGATCACCTGCTCGTCCGGGCCGAGTACAATGTTGTCGAAGCGGTAGTCGCCGTGCACGAGCGAGACCGCCTCCGTTGACCGGGGAATCGTCGCGGCCAGTCGGTCGTGAGTCTCCGCCAAGAGCGGTAGCTCCCGCGTCTTCGATCGTTCGGCTTGGCGGCGCCATCGTTTGAGCTGTCGCTCGATGTACGCTTCGCGCTTGGCGAAGGTTCCGAGCCCAATCGCATCGACGTCGGTCGCATGCATGGCGACGTGGACGTCGACGAGTGATTCCGTCGCCCGGAGGCAGGCGTCTGCTCCGAGGGCCTCCGCCCCCGCTTGATCTCGGACGATGAGGCCGTCGAGGAAGCTCATGACGAAGAACGGCGCGCCAATGATGGATTCGTCCTCGCACGAGGCGAGGATCTCGGGCACAGGGACATCGGTGCCCGCCAGTGCTCGCATGACCTTGACTTCGCGACCCACGTCGTGGGCGGTCGCCAGTCGCTTGCCTTCGGGTGGTCGTCGCAGAGCATGCCGGTGGCCGGCGGCGTCCCGTATCGAGTAGGTGAGGTTCGAGCCGCCCGCTGCGATGAGCTCGAACTCCAGTGGCGAGGCGAGGTGCGTCACGTTCTGGAGGAGCCAAGTCGTGACCGGCTCGATATCGAGTCCCCGGGGCATGGGAGTGTTCTAGACCAACCGGCGTCGCGCGGCTAGAAAGGCGAGCCTATGCCTGTGCCGGCTGCGAATCCACGTGTACGCTTCGAGACCGCTTTCGCCGATGAGCACGTGCTCGTGGTGGCGAAGCCGCGTGGGCGCGTCACCATGCCCGGTCGTGGCCACGAGCGAGACACCCTCTTGAACGGTGTCTTCGCCGAGTACGGCACGGCGCTCGCACGTCTGGGGGCCCGCCGCGACTACGGGCTATTGCATCGACTCGATCGCGCAACCAGCGGCTTGGTGGCCTTCGCACTTACGTCCGAGGCGTATGATGGTTTACGAGAGGCCTTCGCGACTCGCCGGGTGGAGAAGACTTACTTGACGATCGTGCGCCGCCGTCCCCCGCGCCGAAGCGGCATCGTGCGAATCCGCCTGGCGCAGACGCGCCGTGGCGAATTGCGGGTGAGTGTTCCAGATTCGCGCGGCGTCGAGGCGATCACACACTGGCAGACGTTGGCGAGCGCGGGCGGGCGGAGCCTCGTGTCGTGTCGAATCGAAACCGGGCGGCTGCATCAGATTCGTGCCCACTTTGCTGCGCTGGGATGTCCGGTGGAAGGCGACACGGTCTACGGTGCGAAGGACCCTCCCGACACGCGCGCGTCCGTTTCGCGCAAAGCCGACCGCTCTCTGCTGCTTCACGCCTGGAGGCTCTCGATGCCTCATCCCGCGCGCCGCCAGCCGGTTTCGGTCGTGGCGGAGCCTCCCGGGCATTTCCGGGCAGCTGTAGCGGGCTGGGGCATGGACCTGGACATGGCAATCCGAGCCCCGGGGCTACAAAATCGAAAAGGCTAGGGTTTGCATGCGTCATCAGGACAGCTTTCTTTTGGCATTAGATCTTTTGGGCTATCCCGCTGGAGAGTCATGCCCTAACCTTCACGGATCGCGTTGGTTCTCGACGCGCTCTCACGTCAGTTCAATAAGTCTGTGTCTGTATCGAGCGGCCTCGACGCTCGACCTGGCAACACTGGGTCAGAGCCGGCAGTGGCACAATGTCCACGGCCTCGGCGTGCCCTCCGCGGGAAGTTTCTTGCAGAGGGTAGGTCTGCGCGGGGCTTCGCCTGCGGGGTGCGTGTGGCGGTCCTGGCGGGATTGGTCCTCCTCTCTCCACCGCGGGTTCTGGGAGAGGCGCACGCGGTGCCAGACATCTTGGTGACGAAGCCGGTGCACGCGATTGGCATGCTCTACAACGCGTTGTCGACGTGTCGTGGCTCACTCCCTGAGAGGAAGCGCTGGGAGATCGCAGAGACGATCGAGCGCGAAGCACGTCGCTACGGGTACGATCCCCTGTTCGTGCAGGCGATGATCGAGATCGAAAGCACGTGCAAGCCAACCGCGAAGAGCCATAAGGGCGCGATGGGGTTGATACAGGTGAAGCCTGCGACCGCGCGCGCCGTTGCGAAGGATGCCGGTTTCCCCTGGGACGGCGCGCACACTCTGTTCGATCCCGACGTCAATCTTCGCGTCGGTCTGCACTACCTGAACCAACTCGAAGAACGGTTCGGAGATGCGCACACCGCGATTGGTGCGTACAACCTCGGGCCGACGCGCGCTGCGCGCATGGGCGCCGCGCGCGCGAGGAATACGCGCTACGTCAAGAACATCCTAAACCGCTATGAGGATCTTCTTGCTCGCCAGCCCGCGTCGGTCGGCGACCCTACCTGATCATCTCATCGGCGAAGCGCTTCACGCCGTCGAGCTTTGCCGCCAGATCGTCCTCTTCTCCGCCGTAGAAGACCCACGGCTTTGTCGTGAGATGGGTAACACCGATGTCTTCGAGCCGGCGATACGCGTCTTTGTCGAACGCATCCATGCAGGAGACCATGACCTGCATCGGCACGTTTGAGCGCGGTGAGTCCTTTCGCAACGCAGCCAGCTTCGCGAGGTACCCGCGGAGCTCCTCGGTCGAATGTCGGTCGGAGATCCATCCGTCGCCGACCATTGCGGCGCGCTTCAGCGCGCGGTCGGAAAGACCGCCCACGATGATCGGAACGGGTTCGGACGGAGCCGGGCTCATCTCGAGGCGCGCGAAGTCATAGAACTCACCGTGGTGCTCGACCATCCCGCCCGCCCAGATCTTGCGCAGCACCTCGATCATCTCGTCCGTGCGTTGGCCGCGACGCCGGAACGGTTGCTCGAGAAGGTCGAACTCGTCCTCCATCCAGCCGGTTCCGATGCCGAGGGTCAGTCGGTTCTTCGAGATCGCGGCAGCGGTACCGACGGCCTTCGCAACGACGAAGGGATTGCGCATCGGCAAGACATAGACGCCGGTGACGAAGTGAACGCGCTCCGTCACGGCCGCCATCGCGCCGACTGAGACCCAGGGGTCGGGCCAATCGGTAAATGGCTCCCAGCGAGGTTTGCCATCCTCGGTGTAGGGATACGGCGTCTTGATGTTCTCGGGGTGGACGACGTGGTCGGACAGCCCGATCGAGTCGAAGCCGTTCTCGTCGATCGCTCGCGCCATGGGCACCATGTGGTCGACAGGGCCGAAGGCGAGATGGCAGACGAACTTCATCCCGCGGGGGCTTCCATCTGTTCGGCCATCTCACGGAGCTTGTTCTTGGCGACCTTGTCGAGCGTGGCCTTCGGAAAGTCGTCCACGAAGTAGACCGCGCGGGGTACCTTGAAGTCGGCCAGATTCTCTCTGCAGTTGGCGATGATCTGTGCAGAAAATTCGGCGTCCTCGGGGGCGCCGGGGCCTTTCACGACGAAGGCGACCGGCACCATGTCGAGCATCTCGTGCGAGCGCGCCACGACGGCGACGTCGGCGATGCCGGCGACCTGGCGGCAGGTGTCCTCGACCTCGCGGGCCGAGACGTTCTCGCCGCCGACCTTCAGCGCATCCTTGTCGCGGTCGCGGTAGAAGAAGTTGCCTTCTTCGCCCAGGCACACCATGTCTCCGGTCTTGAACCAGCCGTCTTCGGTGAAGCTACTCCCGTTCGCCTCGGGGTTGTCGTAGTACTCGAGGAAGAGCTGGATGCCGCGCGTGCCACGGACCCACAGCTCGCCGATCGAGCCGTCGTCGCAGATTTCGCCGGTGTCTGGGTTCACGACGAGGTACTCGTAGCCCGGGGTCGGCTTGCCCATCGAGCCGTTGGGATAGGTCTGCTGAAAGTCGGCTCGCGTTGCGTGGATCACGGTCTCGGTCATGCCCCAGAACGCGCCGACGCGAAGCTTCAGCCAGGCTTCGAGCTCCGGCATGATCAACCCGAATGCACCCACTTTGAGTTTGTGGTCGGGGATCGGCTGGGCGGCGACGGCCTTGAAGACGAACGGGATCAGAGAGATGTGCGTCACATCGTGTTTCTGAATCACCTCCCAGAAGCGCGAGGTGGAGAACTTCGGCTGAAGCACGACCGTCCCGCCGATGCCGAGCGTCGTCCACATCGACCAGCTCTGCGCGTTCACGTGAAAGAACGGGAGATAGATCAAGTACGTGTCGTCGGTCTGCATGTCGATGTTGATCGGGCCCATGCGAGAGGCCCAGAGCGCGTTCGCGTGCGTGTGGACTACCGCCTTCGGTCGCGACGTCGTGCCGGAGGTGAACATGATGCCTACGGGCAGCATCGGCTCTGGCGGTCGAGAAGGCAGCGTCTCTGGCGCGGCGCGAAGGTCGGAGAACGGGGGCTGCTCGTGGTCGGCCTGGTCGGGTGCTGCGGGCTCGCCGCTGTTGTCGTCGGTGACGACAATCCACTTCAGGTTCTTGGCGTGCGCGGCGACGGTCTTCGCGAATTGTGGCTGCGTGATCGCGCCGACGCATCGCGTGTGATCGGCGAAGTACTGGATCTCGCTTCCTACGCTTCGGGTATTCGTGGTCACGCCGACCGCGCCGACCTTGGCACAGGCGTACCACGCGAAAACCATCTCTGGGCAGTTGTCGCAGTGGATCAGGACCTTGTCACCCTTGACGACACCGCGTGCATGAAGCCCGGCGGCGATGCGTGTGATCTCTTCGTTGAACTCCCTATAGCTCCACCGCCGCTCTTCGCCGTTCTTCGGCTCCCAGATCAGCAGAGGGTGGTCGGGCTTCGTGCGGGCCCACAGGTCCAGCAGCCACGGGACGTCCTGTCCGGCGAACTGGAACTTCGCGACTCGGTCTCGATCCATCATGGGACGGACTCTAAGGGACTCGTCGCGCCCATCGCCACTCCGCCTGTCTTGCCGCCGCGAGGGACGCCCAGCTAAGGTCGCCGCATGTCTGCCGGAATCCATGATGCCGTTTCCATCGTCCCGGAGGGCAAGATCGTCTTCGGCCTGCACCTGCCGATCGCGGCCCAGAGCCTGAGTTTCTCACAGGGCTGGGAGGGGGAGTGCGGGCCGGCGGAGATGCGGCGGATCGCCGAGGCGGCCGACCGGTTCGGCTACTTCTATCTCGCGGTTTCCGATCATATTGCGGTTCCCCGCGAGCTGACCGAGCGAATGTCGACGACGTGGTACGACACGGTCGCCACGATGGCGTGGTGCGCTGCGGCCACGACGCAGATCCGGCTCATGTCCTACGTCGCGATCCTTCCGTATCGGCATCCCCTGGACACGGCGAAGGCCTACTCGACGATCGATGCCCTGTCGGGAGGACGCTTGATCCTCGGCGTTGGTACCGGGCACGCGAAGGGCGAGTTCGACGCGCTGGGCGTCGACTTCAAGCGACGCGGGAAGCTCTTGAACGAATCGATCGATGCGATCGCAGAGGCGTTTCGCGAAGAGTACCCGACGCACGAGGGCGACGCGTTCCGTTTCGCGGATGTTGGGATGAAACCACGCCCGGTTCAGAAGCCGCGCCCGCCGATCTGGGTGGGCGGCTCGAGCAAGGCCGCCATCCGCCGGGCGGCGGAGCGAGGCGACGGTTGGTTGCCGCAGGGCCCGCCGGAGATGGGGATGGGCGGGGCGATAGAGCTTCTGCATTCGCATCGGGCGGAGACCCGTGGGGACGCGCCGATCGAGATCGGCCAGAACACGCCGTGGCTGTACGTGGGCAAGCCAACCTGGGATCTGCCCGAAGGTACGCTCTCTGGCACGCCACAGGAGTTGGCCGAGCCCCTGCGCGCTGCGAAGACGATGGGCGTGAGCCACATGGGTGCTCGGATGCGCGCCCGCTCTACCGACGAACAGATCGATCAGCTCGAAGCGTTCATGCGAGACGTCGCTCCGCTCGCCAATACTTGAGTCGAGTACGCCTTCCCCTCGAACGTGAGCGCAAGCATGGCCGATCCCCGCTGGGGTCATGCGGCTACTCGCCGGGGATGTACTTCACCAGTGGTCGCAGTTTCTCGAGAGCCGGCTTCGCCTTCGGAAGCTTCTCCCCGGCGAACGTGATCCCGCTGTCCACATCCTTCGGTGCGAACAGCCCGCTGGCGAGCAGGGCGAGCGGGTAGAGCGGCATGAAGGCCGCCTTGAACGCCATCGACGCGGCGATCGAATCGAATTTGATCGACGTGGCCAGGAAGAACGTGACCAGCGCTCCGCCGATGATCCAGGCGATCTTCATCCACGGGAACGGCACGTAGTACAGACGCTGTGAGAAGAGTAGCGTCAGCACGACCTGGACGAAGAATCCACCTAGCGTCGCCCAGGCGGCGCCGATCATCCCGTAGGTCGGGATGAATAGATAGTTCAGTCCGATGTTGACCGACGCAGCGATGAAGATGGTGATCGTGCGGAAGTAGGTCTTTTTCGTGATCAGGATGCCGACCTTCACCATGAAGCTCATGCCGTCGAGCACGAGTGCGAATCCGATGATCGGGACCACGGCCGCGGCGGCGTAGAATGCGGGCGTCGCCATGATGTGGATCAAGTCGTTGCTGAAGGCTGAGAGGCCGAGCCACAGGAACAAGAGGAAGGCGATGTAGTACGTCGCCATCTGCGCATACAGCTCGGGGGCGTTCTCTTCCTTTTGGTTTCGGAAGATGAACTGCGGCCAGGAGAGTTGAAAGGCGGTTACGACGAACGTCATGATCTCGCCGAATCGGTATCCGAGCGCGTAAACGCCGACTTCGTCGACGGAGTAGTATTCCTTGATGAACCACCGGTCGGTGAGGTCCAGAATGAAAGCCGCCGCACCCGCAGGAACGAGGGGGAGCCCGTACTTCAGCTGGTCCTTGATCCCCTGCCAGTGGAAGCCAGCCTTGAATGCTCGCAACGCCGGCCACGTGAGGACCAGGCACATCGTAAATTCACCGACGAACTGTGCGAGGATCACGCCGGTCGCCTTCATCAAGAAGAAGGCGACGAGAACGACGGCGGTGAAGGTCGTGAGGCCGTTGCGCACGATCGACCACATCGCGTACTTCTTGCTCTGGTCTCTCGCGCGCATCATCTGAAACGGCATGCGCAGCAAGACTTTGCAGAGCACCGTGCCGGTCGCGATCGTGATCAAGAACCAGTAGGCGGGGTCGTCGAGGATCCAGCCGGCGATCATCTCCGGCGCGAGCAACGGGATCGCCGCGATGGGCAGCGAGAACAGGAGCAGGATCCACAAGGAGGACGCGATGACTCGGTCGCGTCCCTCTTGGGTGTCGTGGTCGTAGTAGAAGCGGAACAGAGACGTGCTCTGCCCCATGTTGACCATGATGAAGAGCGCCTGCGTGTAGATCGAGACCAGCGCCATCACGCCGTAGTCACCGGTGGTGAGATAGCGCGTGTAGAGTGGGATCAGCAGGAAGCCGATCACTTTGATGCCGTAGTTCCCGAGCCCGTAGATCAGGGTGTGGCCGAGGAGCGTGCGGAATTTTTCGAGCATCGAGGCCGGGCTCAGGCGGGCGGGCGAGGTGGGGAACCGTCGCCTTCGCTCATGTAGTCGAGCATGCGTAGAAGTGTGCCGGCCTCGCGGCTGACGTAGGCGAGGTCTTCCTCGTTCAGGTCCCTTTTCCAGCGACCGATGGAGGACGTTTGCAGGGGCTTCGTCGCCTCCGGGTTTTGCGCGAACTTCACGGGATCGCGCGATGCGGACTGGACCTCGTGGAAGCTCATCACCGCTGGCTCCCAGGGGAGCTTTAGGAAATCGAACAGGTCACGCAGCGTCTTCTCGGTCTCGGTCACCAGGTGTTCGTACTTGAGCTCGTAGTAGCGCGGGTCCCCTCGGTAGGCGACGCCGTCGCCGGCATCTTGCACCCAACGGCCGACGCAGTCCTCGATCGGGTTCCAGGTGTCGAGTTTAACGATCTCTCCGTCGATCACGCGGTTGCGAGGGTGCGTGCGCAGGGAGCACACGACGTCGCGTCCGTCGCGGACGACGTGGACGAAACGCGCCTTCGGAAAATGCTCGAGGATGTACGGCATGACCTGGATGTTGCGCGGGGTCTTGTCCGCCCACAAAGGCTTCCCGGCGTGGTCGCGATAGGCGTTGAAGAATCGCTCGGCGAACTCGGCCCGCGTTGCCGACGTTTGCAGGAGGGTGTTCATTTCAGCCGACGACAGGTCGAACTTCTTCGCGAGCTTTTCGGCGCCGGGACTGCCGGCGTTGAGCTTGTTGGGCGATGGAAAGACGTTGGACTCGGGCCCGCACGCGATCTGCGAGTGCGAGTCGAGGATGACCCGCATCAGGGTCGTGCCGCTTCGCCCGCAGCCGCCGATGATGATCGGTGTCTCGTTCGAGACGAAGTGGCCCCGATTCCAGCGGTAGGCCCGTGCCCCGCTCACGAGCTGACGCGCTCGCGCGAGAGGGCCCTGTTCCGGCGTACTCATGGAGACTCACCAGGCTAGCGAACGGGCCCAGCTGAGACGAGTAGGGGGCGAGGAGGCCGCTGGCGGCCCCTCTCGCCCCGCTCGGAGTCAGTCCG
>JAJCZO010000183.1 GCA_029262355.1 Deltaproteobacteria bacterium | reverse complement strand
CCGCCCCTCGACGTCCGTCGCCGCGTCTCGTCTCCTCGGAAGATTGCCTATATTCCTGCGTCGCCGTTCCTTGCGACGAACGCCGATAGACGGCAATCCGTTAACCCTATGTCGACGGCAGTGCACTAGTGCACCCTCATGCGGCTGGCGGATCGGTTGCGCGCCCAATCCGAGTGGGTGTTTCTGAAACACTCGGGGCGCTCGTCTAGCACGCGGGTTTCGAGCCAAAGCCGCTTGAGGTGACGCACCGAGTTCGCCCCTCGGTCGTCCTGGTACGCGGTTCGACCGTGCATGACATGATAGTTGTTGATGAACTGCATGTCGCCCGGGGCCAGCTTCATCGCGACATGGTATCGGGGGTCGTCGGCAAGCTCGACCACGCGGGCGAGCGCCCGCTTCGCCGGTTGCGTCAGGCGGGGGGCATCGTCGTGCCGCTGCGACGCCAGTATGTAGGGCGGAATGCAGCGCACGAAGAGTCGCCCTTCGCACACCGTGAAGACCGGCACCGTGTACCAGCCCTTCTCGCCCTTCGGCTGCTCTCCACGAAAATCGAAGGGCTGGGCCTGGTAGAGCTCCGCCGCGAGGTCGGGCGATTCGCGCACGAGCCGGTTGTGGATCGAAATCGAGTTGGCGACGGTCGAGAGCCCGCCCTCGATTCCGTTCTGGAGACAAAGTAGCCCAACCAGATCGGAGCCATCCGTGTGGAAGGGCAAGGCGATTCCACCGAGCTCGTTGCCGCGCGCCTCCGGATCGTGCACGGTCCGTCCTTGGTCCGTCACGTCGCCCAACATGTGCCCGTGCTTGTTCTGCGCCCACGGCGTGCCGAGATGCATCCCAATGCCCCAGTACAGCATCTCCACCTCGGACTGGTCATAGCGTGTCCGGTCGATCCCGCGGAGCCGCACGAAACCGCGGCCGTTGATCAGTTCGTTCTCGATCGCGGCCAATCGCGACGCGAGTCCGTCGAGCGGGAAGTCGTCTCGCTCGATGTCGAGGATATCGACCGAAACCGTCACCGCGTGACGGAGCGCTCGGTCGAGCTCGTCCGTCTCGCTCTGGGTCAGGACCTCGGTCCACAGCGACTCGTCGGAAACGGCGGCGGCGGTCCACTCACATTGAGCCTCTAGGATTTCGGGGTTCGTCATGGTTGTGCCTCTCATGCGGCCCTGCGGCGCCAAGCTGGCTGCCGGCGCTTCTGGAACAGGCCGGCGGACCGTATCGACTCGCTGGTCACGGATTCGGCGTCGGCTTTGCGCCGCGAACGAGCCGTCCCGGCAACGCACCCGTTTGTACGCCATCTTTGTAGGTGATCTCTCCCGAGACGACCGTGTAGCGATAGCCCTCGGCTCGTTGCATCAGTCGGGCACCGCCCGCAGGGAGATCTCGGACGACGATCGGCTCGCGAAGCCGCAGAGCCGCGTGGTCGAAAATGATGACGTCGGCCTTGTAGCCCGGCGCCAGCAAACCGCGATCGCAGAGGCCGACGGCGAGCGCCGTGTCTTGCGTGTGCCATTTGACCACAGTCTCGAGGGGGAGCCGTTCGCCACGCTGCCGATCCCGGGTCCAGTGCGTCACCATGTGCGTCGAGAAACTGGCGTCACAGATGGAGCCCAGATGCGCGCCGCCGTCGCCCAAACCCAGCACCGTGAATTCGTTTTGCATCATCTCCCGACAAGCCTCGAGGGAGCCTTCGGCGTAATTCATGAACGGGTAATAGAGGAAGGTGCGGGCACCGTTCTCGAGTAGGCGGTCGTACGCAAAGGCCGCCGCGCCGACGCCTGCCCGATCGGCCTGGGCACCGATGCTCTCGCTGGGGTCCTGCTCATAGTCCGGCGGATCTCCCAACACGAATGTCTTGTCGAATCGCAAAAGCGCCTTTGCCGCCGGGGACACACGCCCGTGCGCAACATCCTCGAGAATGGCCTGGCGTAGCCCCGGCTTGCGAAGCGCTTCTATCTTCTCTTCGAAGGGCAGTTTGCGGACTGCCTGGTAGGCCGGGGTGCCGATGAACGGGTTGAGGGTCGTCTCGAAGCTCAGCATCAACCCTACCGGGCGACCCGCGACCTGAGCCGTCAGCGCAAACCCCTTCCCGTTGGCTTCGTGGATCCACTGGAGGAGCCCGCGCCAATGATCGGGACTCGCGTCGGTCTGCGCTACGGAAACGGACAGCGGTCGCCCCGAAACGCGCGCGAGTTTTTCGAGCAGTGCCAACTCGGCTTCGCGGTCTTTGAAGTCGCTCACGAACTGCAGGACACCACGCTGGGTATCGGCCAGGGCGCCGGCGATGCCCAGCAACTCATCTTCCGCCGCCGAGAGCGATGGAGTCGGCTTGCCGTCGCTGGTGCGATGGTTGAGAGTTCGCGACGAAGAGAAGCCAATCGCTCCGGCGAGTAGGGCCTCGCGCGTAATGTCGGCCATTCGTGCGATGTCGTCGTGGGTAGCGGCTTCGAGGTTGGCGCCCCGCTCCCCCATTACGAAGACGCGCAGGGGACCGTGCGGAAGCTGTACGGCCAGGTCGATATCGTGGCGTTTGCTCTCTATCGCATCGAGGAACTCGGGGAAGGACTCCCAGTTCCAAGACAACCCCTCCGTGAGGACGGCTCCGGGAATGTCCTCTACGCCTTCCATGAGTCGAACCAACATGTCGTGGTCTTCGGGCCGACACGGCGCGAAGCCCACGCCGCAGTTGCCCGTCACCACGGTCGTCACGCCATGCCAGCTCGAAGGCGCAAGGCACTCATCCCATGTGGCCTGGCCGTCGTAGTGGGTGTGGACGTCGACGAACCCCGGCGCGACGACCAATCCGTGGGCATCGATCTCCTGCGCTCCCACGCCGGAGACCTCACCGACACAGACGATTCGCCCGTCGCGGATCGCGACATCGGCCTGAACCGGGGGCGCGCCTCCTCCATCGACGACCGTGCCCCCTCGGATGACGAGGTCCGGTCGTCCCATTTCACGGTTTGTAGCGGACATGCGGGCGGCCTCCTTGGTCTTGAGGTGTCTCCATTTACTTGCTAAGCATCACACATGCAAGTGGAGATCTCTGAAAAGGAGAACATTCCGGCGCGGGATCCCCGCCAGGGCCCTCGGCTCAGCCAAGCCGAGCGGACCGCACGCACCCGCAAGCGTCTGCTCGGAGCCACCCTGGAGCTGGTGGCCGAGCGCGGCTACGACCGCACGAGTCTCGCCGCCATCGGCGAGCGCGCAGGCTATAGCCGCGGCGTCGTCAATCATTGCTTTGGGTCGAAGGCAGCCCTGCTGGCCGAGCTCGCAACCTTCATGTTCGAGCGCTGGGATCACGCGCAGCTTCGCCCGGCACTCGATGGCCGGGTGGGTGTCGATGCGCTGGTCGCAACGGTCAATGCGGTTCGGCGCCAAGCACGCGAGAATCCCGTCGAGCTGCGTGCCTTCTACGCGCTGCTCTTCGAAGGGCTAGGGCCGACCCCGGACCTCCGACCCCGCTTCGTCGACTTTCACCGACGACTTCGTTCGGAAACCGCCCGCTTGATCACCAAGGGCATCGAGGCGGGCTGCTTGAAGACCGGGATCGATGTCCACGCACAGGCAGGGCTCTTCATCGGTACGTTCCGTGGCGTCATGTATCAGTGGATCCTCGACCCGGAAGGCGTCGACCTCGATGCTCTTCTCGATGCACAGATTCATCTGATCGAAACCGCCCTGAGCCCGTGTGCCGCGCCCTGACGCCAAGAACCGGGCGCCCACACCTCATCTATCGCGCGTCTACACGTGTGCCGACCGAGCCCGGGCTCTCCGACTCCGAAGCCACTCCTTGACGAGGCCCACCCATGCGTCGACCGATCCCATCGAAGTCGACCAGAAGGACGCCGATCAAGAGCAGGTTGTGCACGAACAAGGTCTGCAGCAAGGGCCAGCTGAGAAGATGAAAGAGGACGATCACCAAGAGCCAGCAGCGACGATACCAGGGCACCCAGAGACAAAGGAGACTCGTCAACTCGAAGAACGTCACCACGAGAAAGCCGACTTCTACCAACGCCCCCGCAGCCTGGGACTCCAGAACGCGAACGCCCAACGAAGCGGAGATGTGGTCGGGCGACGAGGCTCGCTGCGCGATGATTCGGAGGATCGTCCCATCCGAGAAGATCTCGAGACCTCCGTCGAGCATGCGGCGCACGCCCACCAACATGTAGGTGCTCAGAAGAACGAACGTCGCGCCGATCATCCCCAATGCGTAGGTCGCGCGAGGCGCGGAGGCGCGCGGCCCGCGGGCGAGCCGAAGGGCATCTGCCGCGGGGAACACGGCCACGAGGTAGGCAACGTACAAGGCCGCGACCTCCGCGTGGCGCGTCTGAGAGAAGGAGAACGACAGGCCAAGAGCGAGCGTCAACAGAACGCATGCCCCGAGCGCAAAGGCGCGGTAGCCGCGCACCCCAAGACCGGACAGAAGGAGCAGCAGCAGCAACGCCATCCACACGACGCAGAGTCCGCTCTGGGAAAGCAGCACGGAGAAGGCTTCCGACGGAAGCCACGTCAGAAGGCCAACCGGGCGGAAGTACGACGGCGGCAACTCGGCCAGCCGGGGGAGTGGATCCTTGGCCATGTCGACGAACCAGAGACCGAAGACCCAAGCCCGCAGGAAGCCCAGTCGCCGCGCCGTCGCCCCCTCGTGAAGCAAGCTCGGAGCGGTCATCGAATGCTCCGATCCGGCAGGACGACCCGGGTAGCCGGCGTCGCCCCTCGGTAGTCGAGGGCCGAGATCGTACGTCGCCAGATCTCGATCTCCTCGACGGCGACACCCGAAGGCCGCCTCTCGAGCGCCTCCGCGATGAGATCGAGATTTCGATACAGACGAGCTTCGGCGTCCCGGCGTTGTACGTCGGAGCCTGCACCATCCAGCCCGCGAAGAGCCTCGTCGATCCGCGCGCGAAACTTCTTGCCCAAGCCCGCAAAGAGCCGAGCGAGGAGGACCCGCTCTCTTCGGCCGTCCGCGAACACGGCCACATACTCGATGACCTCCGGATCGGCGCCGACCGAAGACGTGTGCATCGCCCAATCCGTGAGCGGAAATGTGGCGTCCGCCCCGGCCGCCGCGCCCCCGCGGCCGAAGGCCTGTCCCAGGAGGAGGAGCGTCGCGGCCACAAGAACGACGAGCGAATAGAACGTGGGCGCAGCCTCGAACAGGGCTCGCAGTCGGCTGCGCACACGCCACAACAAAACCAGCGCCAGAAGAACGTTCACGGTGGTCTCGAGAATTCCCATGGGTTCAGACCGAGGCCCCTGTAGTGAAACGCCGGACTCCGCTCGGCTCCAGGCGCCCGAAGGGCTTCGGGGATTGCAGCGAGGGCGGCCGCGCCATAGACACGACGGGTTGACCGCACGCGCCCAGATGAATCGCGGCCTGCACCGCATCCGAACCGCGCTCCACGACGCCCGCGTCGGCTTCGAACACGAGATTTACGGACGTGCGGCGCAGCGCCGCCACGCGTCGCACTTCGACCGCGTCCAGCGGTTCTGCCTCTTCGCAGGCTATCCCCGAAGCGGCCACAGCTTGGTCGGGGCCATGCTCAACGCACACCCCCAGGTCGTGATCGCCCATGAGGCAAACGTCCCCGACCTCATCGATCGCGGTTGCGATCGCGACGCGCTCTACGCGCGACTGCTCGCACGCGCCGAACTCTTTCATCGGCAGGGCAACACCAGCAACTACGCCTACGCGGTTCCGCACCAATGGCAGGGACGGTTCACGTCTCTCGAGGTTCTGGGAGACAAGCGCGGGGGCGCGGTGACCCGACGCCTGCATCGAGACCCGACCTTCCTCGAGACGGTTCGCTCTCGCGTTCGCATCCCGCTTCGCCTCATTCATGTCGTCCGACACCCCTTGGACAACATCGCCGCGATCGCGCTCTGGCATCATCTCTCTCTGGACGACAGCATCGACTTCTACTTCCTGCACTGTGCCACGACATCGCGTCTACACGAGTGGTGCCGGGCGGGGGAACTCCTGACCCTCCACCATGAGGACTTCTTCCGGGAACCGTCGCTCATCCTGAGTCGTCTCTGCAACCATCTCGGCGTGGAGCCTTCGGCGGACTATCTCCGAGACTGCGCGAGCATCGTATTGCCCTCCCCCACCCACACGCGGACGAAGGTCGATTGGTCGACGGCCCAGGTCGAGCGGGTGGCGACGACCGCAGCCGCTCACCCGTTCCTGCACCGGTATGCCTACGACTTCGCGCGATGAACGACCCCGGCCGGTCGCGTTGCGTCGGGCGAGAGCCACGACGAGAGGTCTCGTTGGAGCAGCGTCTCGAGGGAGAGAATGTCGTCGCGGAAGTGCTCGGTGAGCCGAAGACGGGTCTTGGCCGACAGCTCCGGCTTCACGGCGCTCCTCGTGATGCGGGTCATCCATCGATCACGGACGTTCGGCGATACGACCGCGCGCACCGGCTCCGGAATCTCCCTTGAGGCCCGCCAGAGCGCGCGCAGGAGCGGATTCCGGATGACGCCGGTCCGACCGTGGACCTCGGACACGTCGATCGGAACCTCGGGGTCGATCTGGAGGAATCGAAAGAGGTCACGCAAGACCCCGCGCGGGTCGTGGCGGAAGTCCTCGAATAGGATCACGTGAATCTGCCGGCGACAGAAGAGCTGGAAGTACTTCGACAGGTGCCGATGGTAGTAGGACGGTCGAGCATAGACCCCGAAGGCCCAGCCGGCCTCTTCTCGCTGGCGTTGCTCCCGGAGCGCGTCCTCGAAGCGAGGCAGGGCTTCCCGACCGTCCCGCCGCGCGGCCAGGTAGCCCGCGTAGGCCCGGTCCGCGGGTTGTCGCAAGATCGCAATGAGCTTCGCATTCGGCAGAGCCGCGTGGATTCGCGCCGCGGTGCCGGGCGCCCAGAGGTACCGAGGCGAGGCTTCACCGATCGTCTTTCGGTCCCCTGCTCCTTCGAAGATCCTGCAATACTCCTCCATGGTGGCAATGGTCGTATCCGCCAGGAATCGGGCGCCGGGCCCGGCGAGGGCCGCGATATCTCCTTCGCCGAAGGCGAAGAACTTTGGCTCCTTCTTGGGGCTCAGGTAGACGTCCGGGTGCTGCTTCAAGTACTGGCAGAGCGAGGTCGTGCCGGAGCGCGGGGCGCCGATGACGAGAAAGTTCGGCGAAACTGTCGGCGGCATTCTTCGGTGATGCGTAGCAGACGGGCCTGCCGGCGGAGAGCGCGCAGCAGATCTTCATGGAACTCTACCGATACGATCTAGGCTATTCTCTGGACGCCCTACGTCGCGACGCTCAGCGCGCG
>JAJCZO010000182.1 GCA_029262355.1 Deltaproteobacteria bacterium | reverse complement strand
CTTTTCGGGATCGCCCTCAGAGCCCCCACCTCGTTTTCTCATCTCTCCGCGCTTCGAATATTCAGGCTATTTCGGCACGCAGCCCTCTTCGACGAACCTTTTCGCACGCTCTTAGGCCTTCCTAGCCTTCCCGAGCGTCCGACGGACGGAGGCCTCCCCGGGAGCCTCGATGGTTCCCAGGAAGGCCTCGAGGGCTCTCTGTGCCGCTCTAGGGCGGTGCCCGGGCGGCTGGCGCCACCGAGGTCCCCTGGACGCCTGGGGATGGCTCCTCGCCCCCACACCGTCGACCAGGGCCCTTGCGCGTACGCTCCGCCAGCAGCTCGACCCACGGGGTCATCACCGACACCACCGTCCGAGCCAGCTCACGGAGCGCTCCTCGCGCTCGACGGGCCAGGCTCGCAGCCGTTCGACCCGCCATCGGCTCATCGTAGCGGCTCTGCCCGAGCGCAAAGCGCTCCGTGGCACCCGTCTTCGGGTTCTTCTTCGTCGGGCCCTTGAAGCGAGCGCTACCCGCCGGCGGCTGCCAGCGCGTGAACAGACCCACACCCGACTCACCGGAGACCTCGCGCCCGAGCTGACGCGCCTCCGCGCCGAGCAGGGTGAACGGCCCGGTCGGGCCCCACAGCACCGAACGCGACCACGAACCACCATCGGCACGCGGCACCAGCCACGAGAGCGCGTTCTGACAGAACCCCTCGACGAAGTAGACGCCCCCGCGAGCCGCCTTCCGCGCCGCCTCGCTCAGCGCCTTGCCCCGGTGGCTCCACATCCCCCACGCCGCGCACGCCAGCCGCCGGTACCACACCGTCGGCGCCACCTCGGCACGAATCACCTCGAGCGCCGCCGCCAGCTCGTCTCGACTCTCTGGCAGCGCCGGCGCCTGAGCCAGATCTACCCGGCCAAACGACGACGCCTTGCCGAGCCGCACGAGCGGCAGCGCCGCGTGGGCCAGGCGGTAGATCTCCATCTGCTGCGACAGCGGAAGCTTCGCCACCACCTCACACGCCTTGCGGCCCGTCCCGTCGCGCATGACGCCGAGGTTCATCCCGTACACCTCAGGCCGAAGCGCCGGAATATCCGGGACGTCCGCGGTCTGGCCGTACGGGGCGAACAGGTCTTCGCGAAGCTGATCCAACCGCCCCTTATCGTGCTCTTTGCGGCGCGAGCGACGTTGATCTCGCCGACCCCGCTTCACTCCACCACGAGGCCGATAGCCCGCCTGCGGCGACTCGATGGCGCCCGCGACGGACCGTGAAGCGCTCTGCGAGGCAGAGGGGAGGGTGCCCGGCTCGATCTTCGGGACCGAGTCCAGGACGCCCGCGAACATCCCTCCCGCCGGCATCGGTTCGATGGGCTCGGCGTGGCGCACGAGCGGATCCAACGGGTCGGGCGGCGCCTTCGACGACTGCGCGCTCCGGGCGAGGTAGGCGCGCGCGAGCTCCTCGGCGAGCTCCTCGGCGTGACCCGACGCCACGACCCCCTTGGCGATGATCGCGGCGAGCTGCTCGCTCGATCGTTGCGCCGTGTCGACGCTCGAGGCCCTACTCGGAGATCGCCCGCCCTCGAGCAGACGCAGGGGAGGGCGCTGCTCGTTCGACCCGCTCATCGTAGACTCCGACGACGATCGGGCGCTGGACGGACGGGCACCGCAAAACCCTGTTTTTCAGGGGTCTGGACACACCTCACCAGTGCAGCCGAGCTCGGGGAGTGCTCCCGAGCAGGGCCGTGTTGCACCGATTCGCGTGTGACGGGCGCTTCAACAGAAACGGCGAACGAGGCACAAAGCTCCCCATTCGCCGGATTTCGGTTGACCGCCGAGCAGGTCGCTCGTACCGTCAATTCAAATCCGGTCCTAGAACTCTCGCCCCCCTTCGTTCGCCAAAACTGTTCGGGGGGTGAAGTCGTTTAAGGGATAGGGTTTCTCGCTAGGGCTCTCCGCGTGATTGATTCAGGAACGCCAGGGGACGCGACATGGCGCACTCCGGCCCCGTTCTTATCCCCGGCGCTCCGAGGCATGACAAGCACTCTGATGTATGGCACCGGGCGATCGACCCCGAATCGCGGCAAAATCGACTCACCGAGACCTCGCGAAGGCGATCTTCGCCGATCGATTCGAATTCGATTCGATCGCATCTCAACCCTCGTCCTCGGACGACTCGCACAGCCCCAGCGTCAGCGAGTGCTCCGCCTTGATGCGGGCCTGCCACGCCGCCTGACGTTCCTCTTCGGCCTGCTCCGGCGCTGCAATCGGTTGCTGCTCCCAGCCGAACAACTCCTTCGCCATCTCCTCGGCGGCGTAGCGCCCGCGGCTATTGAGCTGGCGCTGCCAGGCCCCGTGACGCCGAGACCATCGGAAGCCGGCTCGCTTCATCTTCGTGATCGTCGGCTTGTCGGGCCGTTCGTCGAACGTGAAGCGGATCCGGTTGTCGTCGACGTGCTCCGTGATCGCGAACCCCTCGCCCTCGATGGGCGGCGTCGCGGTGCGGCCGGCGTTGGCCTCCATCTCTTCGATGCGCTTGCGAACGCGGCGGATGTTCGCGCCGAGGTTCGTCAAGTCCATCGGCGCCTTGCGCCAATGCGCGGCTTTCATCAGCTCCTTCGCCCGCGCAAGCATCCCCGGCATCACGTCGGGCACCTGCTCGACCGCATCCCAACCGCCCCGCCGGAACGCCTTGTTGATCGCCTTGCTCAACTCGCGCGACGCCTCGAGCTCGGCGAGCCGCACCTTGAGCGCCACGATCGCGTCGGGATCGTCGTTCGAGATCGCGTAGCCCGCGCGCTCTGCGGCACCATGCGCCGACTCGGCCGCGCGCAACGTGTCGAGGGCTTGCCGGCTCCTGCGGTCCTGGCGCTTCAGCGCGTTGCGGTGACGACCCTCGGAGTGGTGCCCGACGAGGATGGGCTGCCCCATCGGGATTGTCGCCGTCTCGGCGCGCGCGGACTCCCACTGCTGCTCGCCCAGGCGCTCGAGGTGGGCAGCCTTTCGCTCGGCGCGCTCGCGGCGGGCCTGCTGGTGCGCCGTCTCGCCACGCTCCGACAGAATCGAGGGTGCTTCGCTCGGTGCCTCGTCGATGGTGGCGGTTGCCGCGGGCTCGACCCCATGGACGATGAACCGGACCCGCCCCTTACGGGTGGTCGCGAAGACGCCGCGGCGAGCCACCTCACCCCATCGGTGGTTCGCAGCGGCATCGTTGAGCGAGTCGTTGTCGAAATTCCGCGTGACAAAGCGGTCCACCTCGTTGGCTACCTCCGCGCCCTCGTCCACCTGGATCGCCGTGAAGCTCTGCCCGAGGAGGCTCTGCCACTGCTTCTTCTTGAAGAGGTAGCCGGTGGCGTCGAAAAACTCGCGTCGCACGAGCTCTTGCGCCAGCTCGCGGTGCTCCGCATCGGTCAGCTCGCGCAGTTTGAGATTGACGAGGAAGCGCTGAAGAGGGGCGAACGTGCCCTCCAAACGATCGCCGTACCCGCCGATGGTAAAGCCGGTTTGCTCGTAAGGCACTCGCCGATTGAGGATGTGGGGCTCGACCCCCACGTAGCGCGCCACCGCGTTGAGGGGTCTCTTGCTCCGATGGTCGACAGCGAAGCGGACGGTGTATGTGCGCTCCATCTTGTTGGGATCGAATCCGCCCTGAAAGGGTCGGTCGACCAGCGCGAGCTTTCCGCCCCAGCTCGAGAACAGCTCCGCTCGGCGCAGCTCGGTCCCCTTGGGAAGCCCCACGACCGCCGTCTCCTTGGCACCGCTCGGGGTCACCCCTTCCGGTTCCGAAACCGTCGGGACCAGCTCGATCGGAGGCTTGGGCGCCGAAGCCGGCTCGGGCGCTGAGACCTGCTCCGATGGAGCGCTCGCAGAGGTGATTCGTCGAGCCTCGACGCGGTCGTCCCGACTCCCCCGACGCAGGCGCGCGTACTTCGTGGGGCGGCCCTTGGCGTCCACCTCGGTCTGGATCGTCAGCCGCGCCTTGGAGCGCTTGATCGTGCCCTCGGCGACCACGCCGCCAGGGTGCGAGATCACCCGCGTGACGCTCATGTCGTGCGGCGTCGCGTCGGTCGAGATCACGCGCAACTTGCGGATCGTGCGCGTGCGAAGCCCCTCGAGCAGAGCGGCGAAGGGAGACCCCGCCGCAGGCTCACCTTCGGGGGGCGGGGGGAAGGAGCGCTCCTTCGCCTCCTCGCGCGAGTAGACGAGGGGCAGGTCGATCCACTGCTCACCCATCTTGAGCTCGCGCCGCGCACGGCTAATGCCGTTGACGCTCGCCCAGTGCCCTCGCGGCTCCCCATCACGCTTGCCCAGCGACACCCACGCCGTGTCACCGCGGCACAGCTCGACGCGACTCAGCCGGTGCCCACCGTCCACCGACCGGAACCACACCACCCGGTTGCGCTCCCACACCTCGGCCGGCTCGGACTCCTGCTCGGCGGGCTCAGCGACCTCGGGAGCCGCACCGCTCGGCAAAGCATCGGGAGCAGGTGCGCAACGCTCGATGACCCGTCCCATCGGGGGGCCAACTTTCTTCGCGCTCTTGGCGCGGAAGACTCGGCCGCTCTCGCGCTCGACGAAGAACAGGATCGAGCCGAGGTCATCTTTGGCCGCTCTCGCGCTCGCCCAAAAGACGCGCGTGTACCGTCGACCGTGACGCAGGTAGATGCGCACCGAAGACGGAGAGCGATTCGTGGGATCGGCGTCGATGAACGCGAGCGCATCAGCCACGATCGCGGCATCGGGCAGGGTCGGCCCTGCGCCGTCAGGGCATGGCGCCGGCGCAGCGACACCCTCCGCGATGTCGCGGACCACAACCCCATCGGGCAGGGGAGACTCCACCACGTAGCGACGCGGAACATCGAGCGACTTGAAAGCTCGGTCGAGCTCCTGCGTGAAGATCTGCGCGTGCGTCCCTCGGCGAAGGAGCGCTTGGCCACCATCACGCCATCCGTCCCCCTCGATGGAGAGCACGAGATCGGCCGCTTCCCGGTACGCCCGCTTCACCTCGTCGACGAACGCGCGACGCTCGACGACGGGGCGAGCGCGCAAGGCGTCGAGCGCCGCATCGAGCACCAGGCGGAACGCGTCAAGCGCCGTAGACCCCTCGCCCCGCGACGCGGCGATGTACCGGTCGCCGAGCTGCACGACGGCGCGGCCGTGAGCGCGAGCCGTCTCGAGGGGCGCGGGATGTGGCGAGGGTGACTCCGCGGGCTTCGGGCCCCTACGGGCGGAGCGCTTCTTCGGCGGCAGCGGCACCTCCGAGCGTTCGAAAACGAGCGCGAGCTGGCCGAGCAACGCGAGTGCGCGCGCCTTGTTCGTGATGCTCGTGCTCACGTCGCCCCCTTGGCCTGCTCGCGGAGCTGCTCGAAGAGCGGCGCCAGCCGCTCCGAGAACACCTCGCGCTCCTTGACCGGGCGGCGCTGCATCTCTTGAGCAGCCGCCGTGACGAGCCGAATCATCTCCTCGTGACGGCGTGCATAGTCCTCGGGGGACGCGGACAGCACGCCCTCGACCGCCTCCTCCACGCCCTTGGCGACCACGGGGGACGGCCCGACGATCCAGAGCGGGAGCGGGGGTCCCTCGGCCGACTCGAACTCCTCGAGCGAGATCGCCCCGTGGTCACCGAAGTTCATCGGCGGCCCTGCGCGGCGAGCCACGCCGCTCGACTTGCCCCGACCACCCATCAAGTGCCCTCCATGCGGAGCTGACCTGCCCGCTCCGCGCCGGCCACGACGCCGCGCGCGTGCATCGCATCAATGCGTGGCGTCCCGAAATAGCGGACGGGCGCGAGCTCCTCGAGCGCCGCGGGTAGGGCGACCTTGCCGTAGACCACCACGCAGTGAGGCTCGAGGCGACGGATCGCCTCGGCGTAGCCGTCCGCGAACCACCGCCGGCTCGTCTCGTCCTCGCCCGCGCCGACCGTGGACACCGCGACGGTGACGCCCGCGGGCACCCCGAGGTAGCAGAAGCTCCACGTATCCGGGCCCGCCCACGTCAGGGTGGGAAGCACCGACAGACCCCAGCTCTCCCAGAGCGCGCAGAGCCACCGGCTCCGGTAAAGGTTCCACAGGTTCGCCGCCCGCGGCCAATCCCGATAGACACTGAAGTCGGGGCCGCAGAGCACGCTCGCCTTGCTGAGGCGCTCGCGGTAGCGAGCAGGCGCGTTCCAGATGCGCTCGAAGCGGTAGTCCTCCGTGAAGAAATGGATCCCGTCGAGCGAGCGCCCGCGCGTGCTCTCCGTCCAGCACGCCAGCTCGCTGGGGACCAGGCACGTTCCCTCGAGCATCGGGATTCCCCACAGAGGCTCACGCACGCAGTCGAGCACCTCGATCTTCAGCGCGTCGTAGCCGCCCGGCGCCTTCTTGCGAGCCCGCTTCGGGTCCGACCCGGGCGAGCTGGCAGCGAGCTGCAGCTCGGAAGCTGGCTCGGGCGGGGTCGGCTCGCGCAAGGGCTCCGGCGATTCGATTCGTTCCGCGTGCGCCTCCATCAGACCGCCTCCCTCAACGCGCTCGCGTCGACCGACCAGCTCAGCTCGCCCTGGCTCGTGTCGAACAGCGCTCGTTGCCCGCTCTCTCGGTCGTGCCGTGGCAACGGGATCGCGATCGTGCGCACCACGAGCTCAACGCCGGCGTCCGACGCGATCTGCCGGGCCGACACCAGCTCGCACCGGTGACGCTGGCCGTAGTTCACGGCGAAGGCGAAGACACGCCCACGGCCGTGCGCTCGGCTCGCCCAATGGAGGCAAACCGCGGCGCTGACCTCCGGTTCGGTTGCTTCTACCAGGCGCACTCGTCCCTCCCTCGTGCGCCAAGCGCACGTCTCCTGCTCATCCCGAGCGCGGACGGCGCTCCGGGCGGTTCCTCATCAACGGCCGCTATGCGGCGGTTCGTTTGGGAAGCGCTCCGCTCCGCCTCCCCTAGTGAGGTCCCGGAAATGGCCGGCGGACTCTCACGACTTTTTCATTTTTTCTCTCGGCCCCGAGATCCGAGGTTCGCGCGCCTATCCTCTTCAGAGCGAAGACAGGCGCCGGGCCTCTGGAGTTCGAGGTCCAGCGCCCGCTCCGTCCCGGGAACGCGACAGCCGCCGATGATCCTCCCGCTGGGACTCGGACAGCACTCTGGCGCGTACCTCATCGGCCGCCATTACCGACGGTTCGTTTCGAGGGATGCCCCTCCCCTAGTGACGTCCCCGAAATGGTCGGCAAACTCTCGCGACTTTTTCACCTCTTCTCGAAAGCCCGAAGCGACGCGGGGGTGTGAGACCGAGGGCAATCACGTCGGAGGTCTGCGAGACTCGGGCGAAGCGGAGAACCGACCCCCGCGAAAGGCACGACTCAGCGAGAAGGATCCGTCGCGCGGCCCTTCCAATACCCCGGCCGACGCTTGGAGTGGGCCAGGGCGAGAACGAGCGAATCTGGCTCGACGTCGAACACGACCGAGTACGGGAAGCGTCGCAGTAGGCACCGACGCGTACCGAAGAGGTACGGAGGGAAGGTGTGCGGGGACTCCTCGATACGATCCAGCGCCTCATCGATCCGACGTCGGAGATCGGTGGCCAGATTCGTACCCTGGATGATGTCGAGCTCGTCGTAGTAGTCGAGCGCCTGAAAAAGCTCGGCCTCCGCCTCCGGATGAAACGGAGGGGCAGGGTCCACCTTGTTACTCATGGGTTCAGCGCTCGCGAGGCTTCCATGCGCGAAGCTTGCGGCGCACCTCGTTGCCCGGGATCGGCTTGACCATCCCTTCGCGAATCTCGCGACGGCGCCGCTCGATCTCCGTTGCCCACGCGTTCTCGACGTCATTGGGATCGGGCTCGAGCGCGTCGCTGTCGACGTTGGCCGTGGGGTCGCTCATGACGGACATCTTAGCTGGTTCACGCCGGCTGCGCGATTCGGAAGCGTCCCCGAATGAAGAACGCCGGCACTCCGAACGCTGGAGTCAGGAATCAGCACAAGGAACCCGATGGCGCCTGACTCGAATCATCGATCGCCCCGTCGAGCGCATCGACAAGCGTCGCAACCGGAACGAGCTCGATCCCCTCGACCTCGATCCGGTCGGCCTGCTCGGAAGGAACGAGCGCACGCGTAAACCCGAGCCGCTGCGCCTCGGCGATCCGCGCCTCCGTCCTGGGTACCGCGCGCAGCTCGCCGGTCAGCGCGACCTTGCCGAAGGCGACGAGCCCCGGAAGGAGGGGGACATCGCGCGCGGCCGAGCCGAGCGCCAGAGCCAGCGGCAGATCGAGCGCTCGCTCGGTGACGCGCACCCCCGCGTCGAGGTCCACAAAGACGTCGCCGACGAGAGCGACTCCGGCGCGACGCTCGAGGATGCCGAGCAGGAGCGTCAGCCGCCCGGAATCGATCCCAGAGGCGACGCACCGCCCCGAGGAGCCCGAGGGTTCGGGGGTCTCAAACGCCTGCACCTCGGCGATGAGCGGCCGGTCTTGCTCGGCGACGACCGTCCAGACGGAACCGGACGGACGCGGCCCGAGGCGCGCACCGACGATTCGTGCACTCGGGTCGGCGATCTCGGCGAGCCCTTCCTCGCGCATCTCGAAGAAGGCGACCTCCTGCTCGGGACCGAAGCGGTTCTTGAGCCCGTGGAGCACGCGGTAGGCGCCGCTCGGGTCGCGCTCAAACCACACCACGGTGTCGACGAAGTGCGCGGCGGCCATCGGCCCGGCGAGGCGCCCGTCCTTGGTCGCTTGGCCGACGAGCCACAGCACCACACCCGTCTCCTTGGCGAGATGCGTCAGCCGCTCGGCGACGAGCTTCACCGCGCGGACGCTGCCAGCCTCGGCCTCGACGTCGGCCACCCGAAACGTCTGGAGCGAGTCGAGTACGGCCGCGGCGTACCGGCCGCTCCGGAGCGAATCGATGACCTCCTCGAGCTGGCAAGTGTCCACCACGTCGACACGCTCGAGCGCGCCATCGAGACCGAGGCGGCGCGCGCGGCCAGCGACCTGGGCGCGCGACTCCTCACCGGTCGCGTAGAGCGCCCGCGAGCGCTCCGCAGCCGTCAGTCCGGCGAGGGCCTGGAGCAAGAGCGTGCTCTTGCCGACGCCCGGCTCCCCGCCGAGGACCACGACCTGGCCCGCGACGAGCCCATGACCGAGGGGACCCTGGCCGAGCACGCGATCGAGCTCGGCCAGGCCGGACGGCCGGCGGGGTAGGGCGTCGAGCGGGACACCCGAGAGCGGCTCGGGGAGATGGCGCGGCGCAGGGGAGGGGGGAAGCTTCGGCGCGGTGCGTACCGTGGAGGGCGTGACCGGCTCCACCGTTCGGAACGCGAAGCACTCGGGACAGCGGTTGTGGGCGCGGCGCAGACGCGCACGGCACGCTGAGCACGCCCACTCGGTCGTGGTCGGCCTCGAACGCGCTGCGGAGCGGGGAGGAGGGGGCACCGCTACCAGTCGTCCGCGAAGTCATCGGGGTCGAAGCTCTCGTCCTCGCCGAGATCGAGGTCCCCTGTGTGATGCGTGTTGTCGGTGGGTTCGAGCTCTCGGATCAGCTGCACCTGCGTGTTCACCACGCCGCGAGAGGGACCATCGAGCGCGGTCACCGCGACCTCGACGCCGAATCGGTCGTAGGTAGTCCCGGCCGTGAAGCCTTCCCACCCCTGAAAATGGCGCGTCAGGGTGGAGTGGAGACGGCCCGTATGCGACTCGCCCACGTAGAGGACGAGGCGTGTCCCGGCGTCGCGGATGACGTACGTGCCCGAGCGGCCCACGAGCTGTCGAACCCAGCTCGCGTACCGGGTGTAGTCCTTGGGATCGACCGGATCGCGATAGCGGATCGCGCTCATGCTGGCGTCTCCGAAACTGCCTCCTCGGTGGGCCCGCTGGGCGAGGACGCCCCGGCCGGACCGTCCGCAGCCGGCATCACGGCGTTGTAGAGCGTCGCGAGCGCGATCATCTGCTCCATCCGCAACACGCCCTGGATCCCCTGCATCTGCTCCGGGGTGATCGACTGCACGAGCGTCTGGACGTGCTGCAGAAGCATGGGATCCACTCCTGGAGCAGGCTCCGTCACCCTCGCTCCGGTCGAGCTTGGCGCCTCATCCGGCGCCTCTTGGGGCCCAGGGGACCGCGCAGGCGAGGCTTGCTCCGGAAGGAGCGGCGTCGACGACCCGCTGAGCTTGGTCAGCAGCGAGGAGCCGAGCAGGGTGATGTTGCTGTGAAAGGCGCGTCGGTCTTCCGCCTCGTGGTGCGCCGCCATCGTGGCCGTCTCGCGCAGGTGCTCCTCGGTGTGCGCCGCCTCGAGCTTGTCCATCAACGCGAAGTAGCGACCATCCCGCCGCTCGTGCCGCTCCTCGTGGCGCGCGTCGCGCTCGTCGGCACGCTGGAGCTGGTGCTGCATGGTCTGAATCACCGCCCCCATGCCGCCCCAGCTCGCGCGCTGACCCATCTCGAGGAACCGCATCGCCTGGGCGACGAGACCGGACTCCGAAGGAGGCTCGCTCGAGATCGATTGTCCCTCTGCGAAATCCGACTGTGGCGGTGCGAGCCGAAACTTGAAGCGGCTGTACGCCTCCTGCGGCGCGCCCTCCGTGTAGTAGAGCGCGAGGTACTGCTGCGGCGAGTGCGCCGCTTGCCCGTCGGTGTCGTCGGTCGCGACCTGCATCACGTCGAGCGTGACCTGCTCGAGCGCCTCGCCCGCGTCGACGGCCCGCACTGGCCCCACGCCGAGCTGCGCGCCGCGGCCGGCGACATCGACGTGACCGAGCACCAGGCGCCCGCCGCCCCCGCGCTTCACGCGACGGATCCAACGCAAGAACTTCGCTTCGATAGGGCTCATAGCTCCTCCTCTTCAGGTCACTCGACTCACGAGATAGACGGCACCGATCGCGACAGCCCCGACCGCTGCTGCGGTCGCGATGTCACGCATCCCGCCGAGCCAACTGTTGCCGGGGCGATTCTCGGGCACGGTCTGCGGGCGGGGCACCTGGAAGCGCACGCCCGCGCGCTCGGCCGACCGCCGCCAGTCGCCCAACCGCTCCTGGTAGACCAGGGTCTCGCGCCAGGCAGACGCGTTGCCGAGGTACCACCAGTCCCACGCGCGCGGATATCCGCCGTAGAACGTGCGCCAGCTGTTCCGCCAGCGCTCCCAGCCGTGGACGAACGCGGCGCCGAGGGCCTCGCGGCGACCCTGAATGTGCTCGTCGAGGGTCTGCACTTCGGCCTGGACCGAGTCCATGCGGGCACGTGCGCGGCTGGGGCTGATGAAGTCGAGGATGCCGACCTGCGCGCCCGAAGCGACCGCGAGCCGCTCGATCTGCCGCGCCCACCCGACCAGCTGCCGGTGAAACGCTGCCAGCTCGGCTCCGTTCCTCCTCTGGGGCGAAACGCCGAAGCGCTCCCACCCAGCGACCCAGGTGAGCCAGCCGTCGATCATCTGCGCCGGGAGGCTCGAGCCGTGCGACTGGACGTACTCCCCGAGGGCGACCACCCCGAGGCCGAGGTTGCGGTACCGCGCCTCCTGCTCGGCCGAGGTCATCGCCCCCTCCGTTGGGCCCTCACCGCGAACCGCGGCGGCATCGGCCACCCATGGCCCACGTCCGCGTGCGAGCCCGGACGGATCCGGAGCGAACCGGCCCCCGGACGACGCCCGACCGTCTCGAGCCCGAAGCGCGCGAGGAACACCGCCGGATCGACCCACACCTCACGATGGAGCGCCGGGTGACGGTCCGGGTTGGGGTAGGGCCCCGGCCACGGCGCCCGACCGGAGCGGCGCGGCCGACGCGCCGCGAAGTGAAGGTGCGCCGGCATCCGAGGGAAGCGCCCGTTGGTGCTCGCTCCGCTCGCCCCGAGCACGGTCCCGGCGAGCACCTCGAGCTCGGGCGCCACGAGCACCTGCGAGAGGTGCGCATACGCCGTGTAGACCGCCTCGCGCCGGTGGTAGAGCACCACGAGGTTCCCGTAGCCCCGCGCGCGCGAGCGACGGTCCTCTTCGCGAAAGACGGCGTGGACGCGGCCCGCGCGCACCGCGAGGACGGGGGTACCGAGCGGCGCGCGAAAGTCCGCCCCCTCGTGCCACGTCCGGCGACCGGTTCGACCGCTCGTACGAAAGCCCGCGGGGCTCGTGATGAGCGCTGGCATGGGGACCGGAGAGCTCGCCGGGTCGGTCATTCGCTCCTCCCCTTCGACACGTTCCAAGCCAGCGCGGCACCGCCGCCGAGGAGCAGCGCCCACGCCCACCAAGGCCAGCCCCCTCGGTGCTCCGGCGAGCGCACCGAGGGGAGCGTCAGCGCTCGGACGACACCCTGGCGGATCGCCTCGAGCTGCTCGGCGTAGTGCCGCAGGAGCACGCGATCCTCCGCGCTCATCGGCGGCGCGATCTGACGCTGCGCGAACGAGACCCACTGCGCCTGCCACTGCGCCCACCGCGTGAAGAACGCGGCGGGCTGCCCAGCCGTGCGCTGCCGCAGCACCTCCACCTGGGCGGCCAGCGAGCGCACTCCGGCGTCGAGCAAGGCCACGCTCACGAGCTGCTCGCCTTCGGGGGCGAGCGTCAGCTCCCGCTCGGGCGGGACGGGAGTAGGGCTCGGTCTGTCCTCGGTTGCCACGTTGCTTCAGTGCGTCGTGACGCCCGACGGGACGAAGCGGTCGAAGGGCGGAAAGCCCACGATGAACTGGCGACGACTCGCCTGAATCTTGGCGACGGCACCACCGTGCCGACGCGTGAAGGCTGCCGCTCGCCGCAGCACGAAGCCCGTCTCGCGCCACCCTCGTCGCCACCCCGGCTGCCCCATCCGCTCCTCGAGCTCGGTCGCGAGCGCAAAGAACGCCCCGAACGCCTCGAGCACCTCGCCGTAGTCGCGCAAGCGTGCACGGCTCGCCTCGGACAGCGGCGTGTCCGCCTCGTCCAGCGCGCTCCGGTGCGCCTCGTAGAACTCGCTCCAGTCCTCGAGCCAACCGTTCCAGAGGATGCGAGCCGCCCCGCCCAAGAGCGGCACGCGGGCGTGCAGCGCGAAGGCGCTCGCGTCGAGCGCACGCAGCTCCGCGGCGTCAGCGAGCGCATCTCGACCGCGGCGCCACGCGCGCGCCTCCTCTCGGCGCTCGGCGGCTCGACGCTCCGCGAGCAACGCGGCCTCCTTCTCGTTCCTCGCACCGTGGGTACTCATTTCAACGCCAGATTCATGATTCATGGGTCACAGCGACAGGGTGAAGAGCGCGACCGGGAGGAGCTGCACCCGGCTCGGGTTCGTGACGCGGACCTGTCCGCATCCGTTCGCGATCGGCAGCGGCTCCATGCGCTCGCCCGGTCCGATGTGCTGGCCGTAGAGCCACCGGCTGCCCGCGCGGCCCCGGGCGACCTCGATCTGCTTCTCGGCGTCCAGGCCGCCGAGCACCTCCACGTGCGTCGCGAAGGGAGGAACCTGGAGAGTCCACTCCTCGGTCACGGCGAGCGGTGGGCCGTACTCCGTGAACGTCGCCCGATCGCAGGTGCTCCCGTAGGTGACGAAGGCGCCGGCCTCGATCGGAGCCTTGCCGAGGTTCGTGAGCGACACCCGCAGCGACGACGCCGGCACGCTGAACGCCACGCCGCGGAGCACATCCACGACCGCCTCCACCTGGTGTCCGCCGCTGCCCAACGTGATGCTCCCGCGGGCGTGCAGCTCGTCCGCGCCACTGAGCAGGTCGTCGGGCCCGAGGGAATCGAGATCGACCACCACGGGCGTCACCGTCAGGACCACGCTGATGACGCGCGCCGTGGCATCGTCGGCGGCCAGGTTGAGCACGGACATCTCCTGCCCTGGATCGATCCGGAGCCGCCGGCCCACGTTGTGCTCGTGCCGGCCGTCGAGCAGATGCCTTGGCGCATTCATCGTGATTCCCCTGCGCTCGCTGTCAGCCGATGCGGAAGAGCATCACGTCGAAGCGGGCCTGGAGCTTCGGGCGACCGACGTCCGGCTCCGGGTCGCGGATCACCGCGTCGATGGTGCCGTCCGAGACGCTGAAGCCGTCGAAGTCGTGGCGGTAGGCCGTCTCGCGGTCCGCCGCAGTGACCACCACCACCACCTCGCTCGGGTCGATCTTGTGGTCGGCCGCGAGGTCCATCCGAATGAGCTTCGTGTTCTTCGGCCGCTTGTCGGAGTCCTTCTCGTAGACGAGCCCCCGCGACGTCCGCTGCGAGCTGTCGGCGTGGCAGTTGCCCTCGGGCGCGTCCGTCGCGAAGCGGACCGAGTCCTTCTGGAGGCCAGTGGATTTCTCGACGGTGATCTTGTCCCCGTCGATGGAGACGCGCATGTGCGCGTGGGCGAAGTCGGGTCGGATGATGGGCATGCCTGGGTCCTTCGGGATATCGGTTGGAGAATCGGGATCGGTTGGGGAGTCGGGGTTCATGGGTGGACCACCGCTGGGATCGGTGGGGAGGTTCGCGAGCTCCGTGTCGAGCTCCGAGAAGCCCTTTCTCAGGACCACCACCAGCTCCTCGACGAGCACGCGCGCCTTGGGCGGCTCGTCCTTGGGCGGAGGCTCCGGGGGGGTGCCCGGCGGCGGCTTGCACTCCGCGCCGAGCAGCTCCCCGATGCTCTGGTGTGTGACCGCGCCGATCTCTTCGAGCCGGGCGACCTCTTCGGGGGTCAGCTGGTCAAGGTCCGTCGGCGCATCGAGCGGCGTCGGGGATGGGGATGGGGTGCGGCCGAGCACGTACGCGACCGAGACGCGCATGAGCGCGGCGAGTTGTTGGAGCTTGTTCGACATGGGTTTTCGTTCTCCGAGTGCGGGGTAACAAGGCGACTACGGGCGCGGCGACGGCGCGATCACGGGCGCCCCGCCACACGCTGGCGCTGGCCCCACTGAAACTGAGCGCGCTGCCACGCTTGCTGCTCGCGCAGCGAAGGTCCCCGGTGCCGAGGGCGCGAAGGAGCTCGCTGGCGCGAGCGCGAAGGAGCTCGCTGGCGCGGGCGCGAAGGCGGCCGAGGAGTCGGGGCACGCCGCGCAGGGCGACGATGACGAGCGGGCTCGGAGCCGGGCGAGCGCTGCTGTGGGCTCCCGCCCTGCGCGCGCTGCTGTGGGCTCCCGCCCTGCGCGCGCTGACGCGTGATGCGCTGCTGCGACTGGAACACCGTCTCGATGACCTGCATCGCTTCGCGGGCGGTGGGGTTGCCCTGCTGCGCCGCTTGACGGATCCGCGCGAGGCGGTTCCGCGTTTGCGGATCGCCGCCAAGCACGTCGTCCACGATCGTCGTCGCGGCCCGAAACGCGGTCACCGCTGGACCGAGGTAGGGGATCTGCTGCGCCACTGCGAGCACGGGCTGCAGCGCCGGGGTGTCGAGCGTCCGGCGGATGTCCCTCACGGTGCTGCGCAGCGCGCGATTGCGCGCGAGCTGCTGCGTCCCCTGCTGAACCGCTCGACCGAGATTCTGAAACAACGCACCGAAATCGATCCCCGCGCTCGCTCCACCGCGGCGCTGATGCGCACGCACGAGGCGCTCGGCCACCTCGCGGTCGCGAGCCACGCCGCACCAGCGCAGCGGCCCCGCGCTCGTCTCGATGGTCGCGCACGCCAGCCAGGCACCGCGGCGGCGGTGCAACGTAACGACCGCCGTATACGGGCCCACCTGAACGCCATCCACGACCTCGGCTCGCAGCACTTCCCTTGCGCCGCTCACCGCTTCGACCTCGTCTTCGCTCCCGTCGATGTATGGGAGGCCCTCTTCGTAGGTGTTCATCGTTGCTCCTGTCGTCTGTGCTGCACGCACGTCAGCTCCGGTTTCGGCGACGGCGACGCCGGCGCGTGCGCCGAAACGCGGGCGGGGGACTGGCCACGCCCAAGCGCTGGAACGCCGCGCGCGTCTGCGCTCCGTACTTGCCATCGACCGTGAGACCGTTCGCCCGCTGGAAGCGCTCGAGGGCTGGGCGAGCGTCCCCCTCCGGCGCGAACAGAGCCGTAAAAAGAAGACGGGCCCTTCGCTCAGCGTGCTGGGCTGTAGGGCTCCCGTCGCCGCGAGCGACGCTCTGTGCCCGATAGGTCCGGGTACCGGAGCCTGTCCACGAACGCGGCGCCGTCCGACCGCTCCAGTAGCTCAACGCCGCGCGCGTCACCGGCCCGTACTTCCCATCGACGGTGATACCGGACGCGTCCTGAAACGCGCGGAGGAGCCCCTGAAGCTCAGTCCACCTCTGTTGCAGTGCCTCGGAGGTAGTGGCGGCAAGCGAGCGCGCGCTCGAGGGAGGCGCGGACTCGACGGGCCCCGGCGACCCGCCCGAGTCGATATCCGGCGACGAAGGCTCGGCGGGAGCGGGAGCGGGAACGGGTCCCGGCGACCTCGGGGAGGGCGAGGGGGAGGGGGAGGGCGCCGGCGACGTAGGGCCCGGCACTGGGTCCGGTACCGAGCCACCCGGCTCACGAGCGCGCTGGGCCCAAGCGCGGAGCTGCGACGCGGTCTCGCTCATGCCCCCCTCCTCGAGACGCGACGCGACGAGCTCCACCTGCGCAGGCGGAGGGTTCGAGGCGAGCCACGTGCGGAGCCGCTCGACGAGCTCGGCCGGACTCGCCGTGGATGGTGCTCCCGGGATGACGGACGGCGGAGCCGCTTCGGGCGGCGCAGGGGCCGGCGGCGCAGGGGCCGGCGGCGCGGGGGCCGGCGGCGCGGGGACGGGCGACGGAGCTCGGGCCGGCGCCGAGGGGGGCGCAGGAACCTGCGGAGCCGGTGCGGGAGAAGATCCGGGCAGAGGAGGAGGCGGTCCGAGCGGAGGCCGATACCCACCCGGGGCCGGACTCGGGACGGACGAGCCCCCCCGTGAAGTGGCAGCCGCAGCCAACGCGACCAAGCCCCCGAGCGCGAGCAACGCAATTCCTCCCATCACACACCGTCCCTTCGAGCGCGCGGCAGACACCCAGCCAGGGCGCGCGCAGCCCCGCCTCGACCGAGCCCCAGCTCGGCCGCGCTCACCCCGCCCGCGTTCATCCCGAGCAGCGCGGAGGGGTCCTCCACCGTCCCGTCGGGGTGACGGACCAGGATGTGGTAGACGCTCAGCCGCCCCACCTGGCGGTGTCGGAAGATCGGCTCGGCGGCGACGCCGCGGCGACGCAGCTCGGCGACGCGCCAACACGCGAGGTCTTCGCAGTCGCCGTGGTGCTCGCGCAGCACCTCGGCGACCCCGCGCCACTCCTCGCGCGGGAACGGCTCGGCTCGGTAGCGCACACCCGCTCGGTACAGCGCCGGCGTGCGCGGGTGCTGGCGCAGGTAGGCCAGGTTCGACGCGCTCAGCGCGCGCAGAAGCACCCCGAGCACCTCCTCGGAGTAGCCCCGCTCGCTCTCGCTGCGGAACAACTGAAGCCTGAAACCAATCCTGCGCACCAGACGCACCTCACCTGTCGAGTCCGAGGGGAGACCCGCCCTCCGCTACCCCACCGCGGGGCAGGGGAGGGCGGGCCGCTCGGACCCAGGGTTCAAACCAGAGCCGCGCGCTCTCGCGCGGCCGATGAAAGGGGCGGAGCCTCGCTACTGGAGCGAAGCGCCGATCATGAGCGCCGTGAACATGTGGTCCGCGCTCGTGGTGTTCGTGACGTTGACCGTGATGTCCTGACCGACCTGCGCCGTATCCAGACCCAACGGCACGTTCGAGTTCTCGCTGAACACCAGCGCCGCGACGCCGCCCGAAGCCGCAAACTGCGAGTTCTTCCCGACCGCGATCGAGTTGATACGGAAGTTCACCGCGTCCGTCGACGGCACGATGAACTTGCGCGGCGCGAACACTACCTGCGGACGCGTGACGATCGTCCGCGAGGCGCCCGCCGGGACCGGCGTGTTGCTGTCGAACGTCAGGGGAATCTCACTGCTCTTGGTCGGCTGACGCTGAATCACACGACGACTCCCTCCCCGGACACTCGGCACCTTGCGACCACCCATCGCCCCACCACCGCGGCTGACCTGCCGCAGACGCTGGATCGCCGTGCGCGAACGGCGACGCTCCCGACTCAGACGGCTGCGCATCTGACGCGCAGCCCGAGTGCGACGCGCGGCCCGCGCACGAACACGAGCGCGAGCACGCGCTATCATCGAGGCGTTGCCACCACGGCCACCACGGCGCACGCGACCGCGAGTCGTACGGCGACGACGGCGACCGCGACCCGAGGTCGCCATCAACAGTTCGTCGACTGCGCTCATCGGTTCCGCGTCGAGATCGTCCATGCCCGAGATGGCGAGCATGTCCTCGAGGTCCTCCTCCTCATCGCCCCCGAGTCCGGCCATCGCGTACTCGAGTTCGTCGAGGTCCTCCTCGTTGAAATCCGCGCCGATCACGTCGAGGTCCCCGCCCACGAGGTCGTAGTCCATCCCCGCGATCGCGTCGTCCTCCTCCTCCTCCTCGTCGTCGAAATCATCGAAGCCCGCGATCGCGTCGAGGAACTCGTCGTCTTCCAAGTATTCGGCGGGATTAGCGCCGATCAGTTCCGTCTCCATCTGTTCTCTCCTCTGGGTTCGGGCCGTCGGCCGGCCATCCTCGTCGTGAAAGCGCAGATGCGCTCCCGAGCTCGTTCATGGGTGCGCGGCAGAGCCGCGCGACGTTGGTTAGGCGGCGTCTCCGTGAAGGGACTGGCTCATCACCGCGATCGCCTCAGCGAGCGCGTGGTCGGCGGCGGGCGCCGCTCCCGCGACGGCGGGCGCGTACACATCGGGAGCGGGCGCCGGCAGTGCATGGGGCTGTACCGGAGCCGGCAGCGCCGGATAGCCTGCGGGCGGGTAGTAGCCCGCCGTCGCGGACTCTGTCCGCGACCGAGCGCCCATGTCGCGACCCTCCTGCGTCAGCCACGCCGCGAGCGCGCCGTTTGCCGCCGAGTGCGCCAGCGGCGCGTACCTCTTCGAAGCGCCCGAGCGCATCGCCAGCGCCGCGACGTGACCCCCAACCCCGACGAGCGCCTCCAACGGCAGGCCCATCATCGTCATGCGCTCGTCGCCGTACCGACCGCGCGCCCAGCCGGCGCCAAACGCCACGCCCGACACGGCCGCACCGCGAAGACCCTCGGCCATCAGCTCATCGCCCTGATCCTTGAGCTTGTCGTAGCGAGCCGTCACGCGACGCACCGTCGTTGCCGCTCGCTCCTCCGCTCGGCTACGGCCCACCTCGGCCGCCGCGACCATGTCCTTGCGTGTGTACGTCGTCGCCATCGTTTGCCCTCTGCTCCGCTCGGCGATTCGTCCGCCGGGTCGCTTTTCACACTACGGACAAACACGATCGCAGCAACCAGAAAATGCTTGTGATTTCCATGTCTTACAAGCCACACGGCGCGCCAAACGTGGTCATTGGTGCCTCTTGTGCGCTGGAGCCCCCCGAAGCTCTTCGAGGCGACGGTGAGAATCTCCGACTGAATGCGTTTCCGTCACTACATGCGGACTTCGCCCGGCTCGGAGCCGCGGAGTAAGAACCACGAGCGTGCGCTCCGCGCCGTCGACGAGGTAGGTCTGCCGCTCCTTGTCGCCTTTGCGAATTCCCGCCCGGATGGCGGGGCCGAACACGGTGAGAACGCCGACCATTGGCCGAAGCCGCAGGAGCGCGTACCTTGGAACGAGCCCATGACCCCGCCAAGAAGCACCCCGACGCCGAGCCGGAGGATCGCGGACCAGCTTGGGGTTCACAGATCGACTCTCTACCGCCACCTCAACCGGAAGCGGGCGTAGGATGGCCCATCGAATTGCCGACCTGATTGCAACCGCCTGCCTCTTCCTGACCAGCTTCTTGGTGGGCTGTGGGGCGGGCAACGGCAGCGACCCTCCAGACCCTCATGGCGAGGTCGCTCATCCGTCGAGTCCCCAACCGGACTGCCGGGTGCAGGTGCAAGAAATCCAACGCCGGTTGTCTGAGCCTCTGGACCCGCCACGACCTCACGCACCCCGCGAGACGGACGTACCCATCGTGGAGTCAGGTTCTCCGCCCTATGAGGGCGCCTCGGACACGGAACTCGCGCTCGACGCGAGCGGAACGCTCACCCTGGAGGGGGCGCCCGGGACCGATGCACGACTCCTCGAACATCTCGAGGGCCGCCGGTTGGTATGGTGGATGCGAAACTCTCCTGGTTCGAACCCGCAATTCATCCACCTGTGGGCGCATCCACAAGCGCCGATGGAACGCGTGGCTCATCTCGCCCAGCTCGTCGGCGAACGACGGATCGCGCTCCTTGCGACGGTCCGGTCGTCCGATGCCCCAGACTGCCCCAGCTCGCTGAGCGCGTACTGTGACGCCGATCCTGATTCACCGGTCCACGAGCGGAACGAGCAGATCATAGGGGCTACCGGCGAATGCTTGCCGTTGGTGCGTGGATTCCGCCGAATATTCGGGGCATTTCCGCCCGAACGAGTCGCTCTCGTCGGGCCGGTTCTATCCGATGCGCTAGATGAGTGTGGATGCCGAGAAGGAGTTGATCTGCGTGCCATCGAGTTCTTGGCGTTGGACTGGCGTGGGGCGCATCTGCCCGCCGTTCGCGCTTTCGTCGTCCCCGACTCGATGACGGCCGCGGAAGTGGAACTCTCCGTGGGCGAGTGGGTGGACGAGCGGTACTCGGGCGACCCTTAGCAGGCATTTTTGCGCGAATCTTCCTGGTACCCTGGCGCGCGCTGCTCGAGGAACTCGAGGAGCTCGGAGAGGACGAACAGGGGCTCCGCCCTTTCCCGCCTTCCGTCACTACATGCGGACCTCACCCAGTCGCCGAGGATCGACGGGGAGAGACAGCACGAGCGGCGACGAAGAGAGCGTCACCGGACGCCCTCGATCGTCAAAACGGAGAAACGGATCCTCTCCGCGGCACGACAGCTCCGTGTCGGCCTGCTCGTGGCACGCGACGGACTGTGCGACCCGTAATGCGAACCCGAGCGACCCGAACACCGAGAGCCGGCGCTCGGCCGGGCCCGCGCAGACCCAGACGTCAAACCACCGTTTCACGGCTCCTTCCCCGAGGCACCGGAAGAGCCCACGCACCCCTCCTCGGCCGGCTCCTCGGAGGACAGCTCCTCCGGCCCGCATGGCTCCGGACGAATCGGAATCACCTTCGCGCCCTGACGCTCCAGCTTCCGCATCGTGGACCAACTAAACTGCGTCGACAGCTCGGTATCGAAGAGCAACCACCGGAGCGCATCCACGGCGCCCTTGCGGTAGTCCTCTCCGATCGACTCCTCCGTCATCACCGCTGAGAGCAGCTTCTTCACCTGGCGACGCCGGGGGAAGCGACGCCGCGGCGTCGCCCCGGCCGCCATGCGGAGCTCCTCCCCCTCCTCCTCTTCAGAGAACCCGCGCGCCGAAACATCACCCCGATTCCAGTGCTTCTCGGCCTCCAGCCTGTCATCACCGGTCCCCTAGGGTCCCACTGGCGCCGGTTTCGCCGGGACCCGGGTCCGTGGTCGAAAATGTGACGTAGGGCGGTCGGATGTCGATCGTCGTTGGGCGACGGAAAGGAAACGAGGACCCGGTGGCTGCCGGATCCTCGTGGAAATGGACGCGACGGAAAACCGGTCCACTCAGAAACTGTGGACGAGGGATCTCACGGTTGCTGCGGCGGGTCCAGTTCGCGATGAATGAGCGAAGTCGAATCTGTGCGGGAGATTACGTGTCGAAGTTGCGGGGTGGTGTTCTACCTTTGCTCGCGAGATGACCGCGGTCACGCGTACTGCTCTGAGCCGTGCCGAGCGGCGGGCCGAACGCGGACCCGTCGGGCCGCGAGCGCGCGCGAGCAGCGGACGCCACTGGGTCGGTTGACTCACTGCGATCGCAATCGAACGTATCGAGCGCGATCGCGCGTGACGGATCAAGGTTCCGAAAACTTGCCCTCCGAGCCACACCTCGTAGTGCGGTCCGCAGCGACCGACGACACGCGAGGACGAGGCGATGAAGACGAGGCTTTGGGTCGGCATATCGGTCGGCTCCACGCAGACGCGAGTGCTGGTCACCGAAGGGGCGACGACCTTGCTCAAAGCCCGGCTTTGTCGGACGCCGGCGCACCCGCGGGCGCTGCAGTGGCTGCTCGAAGCGTTGGCACTGTGGCAGGGCTCGCCGGTGCACGCTGTGCTGTCTGTGGACGACTTGGGCGGCGAGTCCGAAGGGGATTTTCATCGGGATTGGTTCCCGGATTTCGGGGGGCCGCTGTACGCGCTGGAGGTGACGGATCGCGGGCGCCCCCGATGTCGTGAGGACGCGGCCGGGGAGCTCGGTGACTTCCGCGATCTCGAGCAGCTTCATCTCTTCGACGCGTTGGAGTCCGGGCGTTGAGGGTGTCCGAGGACAAGCCCACAGGCCGCCAGGCGGAGGTTCTGCGGCTCTACTACGTCGATGAACTGGGCGTGCGGGCGATCAGCCGCCAGCTGAAGATGTCGCGCAAGACGGTGCGCAAGATGCTGGGGCGCGGGTCGTTGCGCCCACCACAGGTGCAACCTGCGAATCGTCCGTTGCTCCTCGACCCCCACGAGAAGTTCATCATCAGCGAGCTCAAGGCGTGCCCGGAGCTGCGCGCCCCGGCCATGCTCGAGCGGCTGCGCGCGCGCGGCTACACCGGAGGCATCTCGATCCTGCGCGACCGGATGCGCCTGCTGCGCCCGACGACGCTGGGCGAAGCGTTTCTCACCCAGCACTTCGCGCCGGGGCAGGTCGCGATGGTCGACTGGGCAGACTTCGGCTTCGCGGTGCCCGGCCCCCGCCGCGTCAGCGCCTTCGTGATGGTGCTCGGCTACAGCCGAATGCTCTACGTCGAGTTCACGCTGAGCCAGAAGCTCGGCACGTTCCTGCGATGCATGGAGCGAGCGTGCGCTTTCTTCGGCGGCGTCACGCTGTACGACATGTTCGACAACATGAAGACCGTCGTACTCGAACACCGGCCACCGCACGCCCCGGTCTTCAATCCAGAATTCGTCGCGTACGCGGCGGCGCGGGGCTTCGCGGTACATGCCTGCAATCCCGGCAAGGGCAACGAGAAGGGCGGCGTCGAGCGCGGCATCGGCTTCCTCCGCGCACGCTTCCGGCCGGGCCGTCGCTTCACCAGCCTCGCCGACCTCAATCGGCAAGCGAGCGTGTGGCGCGACACCTTCGCCAACGCGCGCGAGCACCACGTCACCGGCAAAGTGCCGGCGCTTGTCTTCGAGCACGAGGAGAAACAGCACCTGTCGCCGCTCCGCGAGCAGCCCTTCGACGTCCGCGATCACGGCACCGGCACCGTCAACAAGGTCTTCCGCGTTCGATTCGACCGGAACACCTACTCGGTCCCGTGGCGACTCGTCGGGCAGCACATCGTCGTGCGCGCCGACGACACACGCGTCGATGTCTTCCTCGGACCCAAACGGGTCGCCACGCATCCGCGCTGCTGGGACATTCGCGAGGACATCGAGGCGCCATCGCACCGGCGCGGCCTCAAAGAGCACAAGCCCAAGGCATCCGCCGACGAGCTACCCTTCGTCCTGAGCGGGCTCGGAGAAATCGGCCGCGACTACTTCCGCATCCTCGCCGCCGGCGGACGCTCGGTGCGCCGCGAGACGATGCGGCTGACGCTCCTCTGCGAGCTCTTTGGCGACCGAGCCGTGCGCGCCGCCGTCGAGCAGGTGATGCGCCACGGACATGTCGGAGTCGAGTACGTCGAGTACCTGCTCCGTCACGACCCGGCCCTCCGGCCTGCCCCCAAGCCCCTTCGCCTCGGCGACGAGGCGCTCGACGCCATGCACGCCCACGAGCCGGACCTCTCCGTCTACGATCAGTTCCTCGGCGACGCATCCACCCGCGACCCGCGACCCCACGATGAGTCGTAGCAAACGAGACCCCAACGAGGACCTGCGGGCCCTCGTCGCGGACAAGCTCACCTGGCTCCGGCTGCCCGGCATGGCCGGCTCTTTCGAAGACGTCCTCCAGCAGGCGAGCGACGAAAACCTCGGAGCCGTCGAGGTCATCTCCCGACTCTGCGACGAAGAGAAGGCGAGCCGCCTGCGCAGCGCCGTCAAGCGCCGTATCAAGGCAGCCCGCTTCCCCGAGGTCAACACCATCGACGGATACGATTTCGACTACTGTCCCAAGAGGCGAAGACTCCGCGCACGCTACCTCGCCCTCCACGACCTCGACTTCCTCGACAAGGGCATCAACCCCCTCTTCATCGGCTCGCCTGGAACCGGAAAGACCTTCTTGTCGCGGGCGCTCGCCTATCGGGCATGCACCGCCAACAAGCGCGTCGTCACCGCCTCCGCGATCAAGATGCTCAACGAGCTCCACGCCGCCGACGTCCACGGGAACATCGAACGCACCCTACGAAAGTACGAGCGCGCCGACCTACTCGTCATCGACGACTTCGCCGTCCTCGAGATGGACGCCGGACAGGCCAAGATCGCCTTCCAGGTCATCTCCGAGCGCTACGAGCATCGACGCTCCACCGCGATCACCACCAACCGCCCCTTCAAGGACTGGACGAAGGTCTTCCCCGACGCACTCAACGCCCAGATCGTCGCCGAGAGGCTCACCGACCACGCCGAGGTCTTCAATCTCCTCAACTCCAGGAGCTACCGCATCCGAAGGAAATAGAACCCACCAGCCTGGACCGGCAGGAACCCGCAGCCCGGCTATGCCCCGTCACGAACGCAACGGGCCGACGGCCTCCTGCGCTCGCCGCGCGACGGACTACGGACACCTCCGTCTCGACCACCACCGGTGGGTCCCTGGGCTCCGGTGACATCGGTGGAATCGGGACCCTCCGGGACCGGTGGCGACAATCCGTCACGAACGTCTCCGAACTCGTCTGCTTCACGTCGCACCGACAACCGAGAATACGCGAGTATTTGAGGGCGGAACAACACAGTCCACCGGGAATCCATCGGCCCCGGGTTGCCTGGTTATTTTTGGACAGTCCCTAAGCCCTGATGCCGGGGCTCTTGGATCTGCTACGAACAAGGTCCGTGAATTTTGGGCGGCGATGACGAGCCCGCTACATCGCGGTGTCCAGATCATGACGGGGAGGCAGAATAACCGTGGCTGAGGTCATGCCTGAACCGCATGAGAGCCCCTTCTTCTCCGTGTGGCAACCCATCGAGGAATGGAAAAGGAATTTCCTGTTCGTACGGCTAGGAGACATCGATGATCCGAAGGTGCAGGCGGCGATCGGTCTGCTCTCACCGAAACGGCGCTGTGATCCTAAATCGCATCCCCGGTTGGTCGCGCTTCTGTCCCAGCTTCCCATCTGGCCTTTCGCGGATCGGGATGCA
>JAJCZO010000181.1 GCA_029262355.1 Deltaproteobacteria bacterium | reverse complement strand
GTCCTGTTGGCGAGCCAGGCCTGCGTTGCGTACCTGAGCTCGTCGTTCGTGTTCGGGATCGGCCACGCAGAGCGGCCGATCCCGACCTTCCTCGTCATCGAGGTGGTCGCCTTCGTTGCGTACCTGGTCGCGGTGGAGATCGTGCGGCGCAGCGCACCGCGGCCCTCTCACTTCGTGATCGTCGTGGCTGTGGCCATCGCCTGTCGCGCCGTCCTCGCGCCTGGTGGCATGATCCAGGAGGTCGATGCCTACCGTTACGTCTGGGACGGCCAGGCGGTTCTTCAGGGCGCGAATCCCTACGTCCTCGCACCCCAGCAGGCGCATGAAGCCGGCACCGCCCCGGCCGTGCATCCGTCTGCCGCCGTTGAGCACGTCTTTGCGCGCATCGGTTACCCGGACGTCCCCACGATCTACCCTCCCGTCGCGCAGGGGCTGTTCGCGCTTGGGCAGGCACTGACGCCCTGGCGGCTCGGCGGGTGGCAGCTGTTGGTCTTCGCCGCCGAAGCACTCGCGGTCGTCCTCCTGGCGGCGGCGCTGCTTCACCTCGGCCGTCCGCTCGCGTGGACGATCGTCTATGCGTGGAGTCCTCTGGCCTTGAAAGAGCTTGCCAACAGCCTCCACCTGGACGCGTTCGTGGTGCTTGGCTTGGCGGGACTTGTGTATGCCGTGCTCCGGGGGCGCCTCCTCGCGGCCTTCGTGGCCCTCGCGTGGATAACAATGCTGAAGTTGTTCGCGGTAGCGTTGGTGCCGGTGGTCGCCGCGTACGCGTGGCGGTGCAATCCCCGGCGAGCCGTGTGGGGGATTGCGGTCTTTGTCGCGCTGATCTGTCTGGCCTACGCTCCGTGGGCTCGTGCCGGCGGGAAGCTCTTCGAAGGTCTCCTCGTCTTTGCGCGGCTCTGGCAGCGCAACGATAGCCTGTTCAGTCTCGTCTCTGCGGTGGCCGGGGAGTACGCACGTCCGATTTGCGGCGTTCTGATCGTCGCCGTCGTCACGGCCGCGAGTCAGGCGGTGTTTCGCGCGCCAGACCGGATGCGAGCTCTTGCGGGGTCGCTCGTCGTGGTCGTTGCGATCTTCCTTCTGGCTCCGACTTCGAACCCCTGGTACTTCACGTGGTCGTTGCCGTTTCTGGTGCTGTTCCCCTCGCGCGCGCTTCTCCTGTTGTCGGGGCTCCTGTTCCTCTACTACGCGGAGTTCCATTTCATTTACCGCGATCAGCCAGAACGCTTCGACCTCGTGCGGGTGTTCGAGTACGTGCCATTTTACATGGTGCTCGTGTTGGAACTCTGGCAGGCGCGTCGCGCGGGTCGGCCGGGCTGGCGCGTCTGAGACCTATGGCGGTGCCCCCATTGGGGATGCGACACTCCGAACATGCCCGTTCGATTGGATCGCCCATCGGAACACCCGAATGTCGCCCTCGTCACGCTGGATCGGCCTGAGAAGGCGAACAGTCTGAATCTCTCGATGCTTCGCGACCTCGCCGTGGCATGGCGTGAGATCGCCGACGACGACGAAATCCGGTGTGCGATCGTCACTGGCGCCGGCGAACGCGTCTTTTGCTCGGGGATGGACATGGCATCGACGATCCCGATCTCTCAGCGCTTTGCCCGCGGAGAGCGAGTGGACGACGACGACTTCGAGGGATTGCGAAGTGTGGCAACGGCTCTCTTGGCGGGCTTCGATCTGCGCACGCCGCTGGTGTGCGCCATCAACGGGCATGCGCGGGCCGGCGGCTTCGACATGATGCTGGCGTCGGAGATTCGCTACGCGGTTCCCCAGGCAACCTTTGCGCTCGAAGAAGTAGCGCTCGGCTTGTATCCGACTGGGAACGCTACGGTTCGTCTGCCCCAGCAGGTGAGCTGGGTCCACGCGCAGGAGATCATGTTGACCGCTCGTCCGTTCTCGGCCGCTCGTGCCGAGGAACTCGGGATCGTCAATCGAGTCGTCGAGCCGGTCCAGCTCCTGCCGACCGCGTTCGAAACCGCCGACGCGATTGCCGGGAACGCCCCGATCGCAGTGCGTGAGACTCGTCGCGGTACGCGGGAGATTCTCGGAATGTCGCTCGAGGAGGGCTACGTTCGCCAGGAGACGATCGGTCGTGAGCTCCGCAAGACCGAGGATGCGATGGAGGCGCAACGCGCATTCGTCGAGAAGCGCCGGCCGGTCTGGAAGGGGCGCTGAGCTCAGGACGTGGTGAGGCCGCCGTCGACGATGAATGTCTGGCCGGTGGCGAAACTCCCGGCGTCGCTCGCGAGGTAGAGCGCCATGCCGATCATTTCGTCGGGGGCCGCCATGCGCTTGAGCGGAGAGGCGTCGCGCATCGCCGCCTGGGCGGCCTCGTCGTTGTTGCGCACCATGTCGGTGTCGACCGTGCCGGGCGCGATCGCGTTCACGCGGATGTTCTGTGGCGCGAGCTCGTGCGCCATGGTGCGGGTCATCGTTCGCAGTCCTGCTTTGCCGGCCGTGTAGAGCCCGACGTACTGAGCGCTGGTGAACACGCCGGCGCTGATCACGTTGATCACGGATGCGTGCTTGCTTTTCTGCAGGTGGGGAAGGGCGTACTGCACCAGGAAGAGCGGGCCGCGGAGGTTCACCGAGATCGACTTGTCGAAGGCCTCTGGTGTGATCTGTCCGACGGGGAGTGCGAGCGCGTTTGCGGCGTTGTTGACGAGGATGTCGAGTGCCCCGAATCGACCGATGGTGGCGGCCACCAGGTTCTCGAGGGCAGCGAGGTCGCCCAGGTGCGTGGGGACGGCGAGGGCTTCGCCGCCGGCCTGGTTGATCTCCGCCGCTACGGCGTTGCAGGCCTCGGCCTTTCGGCTCGCGATGACGACCTTCGCGCCGGCCGCCGCGAACCCGCCTGCGATGGCCTTTCCGATGCCGCGGCTGCCGCCGGTCACGACGGCCACGCGGCCAGAGAGGTCGAACATCTGATTCAGCTGGGCACGGTTCATCATGGCGGGGAGGCTAACGCAGCGGCCGGGTGCCTGCTATTCTCCACGGATGGCTTTCTCTGGCGTCGTGACGATCTCTCCGGATCTTCGTCTGCGTATCCATCAGACCGCACTTCTGATCGAGAGCCTCCCCTCGGAGCCAGGCGATGGCGCGGCCGAGGGCCTCGAAGCGCTCTTCTCGGCGCTCCACGAGGCCGACGCGGAGGAGCGGGCGGCGATCGAGATCAAGATCTGGCAGGTATGGTGTGGCCACGACGATGAGGAGGTAGCGGCGGCGATGGCGCGCGCGATCGGCGCGTTGAACGCTGGCGCCTTGGCGGACGCCGAGTCGCTCCTCGATGGGCTGGTCGACTCGCGACCGAGCTGGGCGGAGGCTTGGAACAAGCGAGCGACGCTGTACTTCGTGCTCGGTCGAGATGCCGAGAGCGTGGGCGACATTCGCCGTACCCTCTCGCTCGAGCCGCGACACTTCGGGGCGCTGTGCGGCTTCGCGGAGATCGCGGATAGGAGCGGAGACGCGCACGCGGCGCGCGTCGCTCTCACGCGGGCGCTCGAAGTGCGTCCCGGGCTCGCAGGCGTGGCTTCGGCGATCGAGGGCCTGCGCGACAAGCGCCCAGAGACGCTGCACTGAGCAGACAGGGGTATCGGCCGGTGTTGCCTACGCACAGCGCTCGCGTCGGCCCGCAGCTGATTCGCCCCGGGACCTCAGGGTAGCCGCGCCGGGGCCGGCACGCCCTGCGCACCCAGGCGCGGCGTCAGGAACCCGGAGAGCCAGCCCTCGAGCTCGATCGGGACGGAGATCGGGTCGTCGCCGCCGTAGTTCGACACCTGGATGAGTGGAATCGCCGTGCCGTCGACGTCCCCTCGTGATGGGCTCTTCTGCTGTCGCCACGACGTGATCGATTTCGCGACGATGTCGTCGAACGAGCCGGCCTGGCCGATGTCGTACGCCACGGTGCCCCATGCGCCCCAGGACGAGGTGGACGCGTTCTGGTTCACGTCGTCGAGATCACGTTCGCGCCCGTCTCTCGGCAACGATCGAAGTACCCGGGGGTGCTCGCGCCGAGACCGGCCGCCTGGATGAAGACGCACTCCCCGACCGGACTGTGAGTCTGATCTTCGAACCAGCTGCCGCTGCCGTCGATCTGGCACCCCTATCCCACCTGGTGACGAATCGTAAACTGTTCGGCCATAGCGCCCGCTCAGTCGTACGAGCGTTCGTATGACCGTTGGGCTCAATTGGAGGACGTGTTCCATCAAGTACTTGACGAGGGATGTCAAGTAGTCAGAATGCCTCGGCGTACCTCCCGAGACATCGGGTTGCCTTGAAAAGGAGATTTCGTGTGAGCCTTTCCCGACCGCTGGCCCTCGTGTGTTCCCTCGCCCTGCTCGCTCTCGTTCCTGTCCCTGCGCGCTCCGCTCCGGTCGCCCTCACCGCGGGAAAGGCGGCGGTCCTCGTGGATCGGGCCCTCCCCCGTCAGGACAAGGCTAAGTTTCGCTTCAAATCGGACCCTGGACTCCTTTCTCTGGCGAGCCCGCTATGCCCAGCCGAGAGCGAAGTGCGGGTGGTTACCTCGCAGGGGGCATACCCGCCAATCGTCCTCGAGTGTGATCGGTGGGTGGCCAAGGGGGCCGTGCACAGCTACTTCGGCACGAAGCCCGACGCGGATCCGAGCGGTGTCCGGAAGATCCGGTATGGCATCGGGAAGCTCGACATTCTCCTCAAGGGCGAGAACTACGCGCCGCATGCGATCGGCGGTCCGGTGAAAT